>NZ_JAQISN010000001.1:639362-959044 GCF_037450285.1 Erwinia sp. SLM-02
TTTAACTTCTTGTTTACCATTAACCTATTGATGAAAGGGCATTTATGCGCTAAATTTTACCCGCTGCAGCCGGTGAGAGGATGACCGCTGTGTGCTTATCCTGCCGGATTGATTTTACGGATAAATCGACGATTATTTTAATCGTTATACTGCCCTACGGCCAGCATCTGCCTGGTTTATTTTTTAGCAATATCAAGATAATTAAATTTGTTGTTGTATAACAATCACACGCTCATTTCTTTTTTTTGAATTGATGTTGGGTTAAAAATAACCTGGAGAAGATTCTGATGTGGGTTAAAGCCTTCAACTGGTCTGGCGTTATTGCCTGCAGCTCTCTGTATGGCTTGCTCTTCCTTGCCGTGCGTTACCTGATTGCGATCGGTGGGATGAATCACGTCCAGTTTGGCCTGCTGCTGTTTATGATCCCCGGCGCACTGGCGGCACTGATGTCACGAGATGCCCCCTTTACCGTGCTGCTGCTGGCCATGCTGCTGGCATCGCCCCCCTGCCTGGCACTGATGCAGTTACGTACCTTCCACAGCGTGGGCCTGGGCCAGGAGATTGCGATTATCGCCAGTGCGGTATTCTGGTGCGGGTCTGGCGCGCTGGTGGTGATGCTGTGGCGAACACTGCTGGAGATACATCAGCGTCAGAGCGGTAAGCGAGGGTAGTCAGGGGCAGGGTTACAGCAGCAGGGGGGGCGAAATCGCCTCCCCCTGCAGGAAAAGCCATTAAGACTGGAACAGGCCCAGGTTGGCTTTCGCGTAGGCTTCAAAATCAGTGCAGCCGCCGATGTGATTCTGATCGAGGAAGATCTGCGGCACGGTTTCTACCGGTTTACCGACGGATTTTTCCAGATCGGCCTTGGTGATCCCTTCAGCGTGGATATCCACGTAGCGGAAGTTGAAGTCATCACGCTCTTCAGTCAGTTTCTCAGCCAGCTCTTTAGCACGTACGCAGTAAGGGCAGCCCGGGCGTCCGAAAATCACAGCAAACATAGATGTCTCCTCAAGGGTTGGATTCTTTTATGTGACTCAAGTCACAACTTATTGCTCAATGCCGCCTATGATGCCCGCATCCCCCGCTGAAAGAAAGAAGGAATTACCTGTTGGTATGATTCGTACAGGCTATACCGCTTGCGCTTTTCTGCTCTTTTCAGGCAGAGTGAGGCGGCGTGAAACCCGGGTTTATGGCCTTTGATAACCGAGCGAAAGGAGAAACATGATGCGTGCTTTTACTCAGTTACCCCGGCCGGTCCTTGTTCTGGAAGCGCTGGGGGGAATCGTGGTGGTACTTGCCCTGCTGACGCTGCATGAAATGCTTCCTTTACCTCCCCCTTTCACCGGTAAGCTGGCCGCTACCCTCATGATTTTCTTCGGGATTGCTCTGATGCTGCCCGCCGCGATCGTTATGATGTGGCGCACGGCAAAAGCCATGGCCCCGGACTTGTTTAACACGCGCCGTTCGCTTACTAAGAAAAAAGGAGATTCCCATGACGCCGACCATTGATCTGCTCTGCGCCCATCGTTCCATTCGTGCATTTACCGAGCGGAAGATTACCCAGGAGCAGCGCGCTGCCATTCTTGCCGCCGCGCAGTCGGCCTCCAGCTCCAGTTTTTTGCAGTGTACCTCTATCGTACGCATCAGCGATCCGGCACTGAGAGAGACGCTGGTGACGCTGAGCGGTGGGCAGAAATACGTTGCCGCAGCCGCAGAGTTTTGGGTGTTCTGCGCCGATTTTAATCGCCTGCAGCAGATATGTCCGGATGCGCAGCTGGGGCTGGCTGAGCAGCTGCTGCTGGGCTGCGTTGATACCGCGCTGATGGCGCAGAACGCCATAACCGCCGCGGAATCCCTCGGTTTTGGCGGCGTCTTTATCGGTGGCATTCGCAATAATATTGCCGCGGTGACCGAACAGCTGGCACTGCCGAAATTCGTGCTGCCGCTGTTTGGCCTGTGCCTGGGCGAACCGGCACAGGATCCGGTCTTTAAGCCGCGTATGCCCGCCGCGATGCTGGTCCATGAAAACCAGTACCGGGCGCTGGATCCGGCAATGCTGGAGCAATACGACCACCAGCTGGAGAATTACTACCAGAGCCGTGACAGCAACCGCCGGATTGAAAGCTGGAGTGACCATATCCGCAAGACGCTGGTAAAAGAAAGCCGTCCGTTTATGCTCGACTACCTGCACCAGCAGGGATGGGCCACGCGCTGATTGTTCCGCTTCCGGAGGTAACTGTTGAAAATTGCCGTTCTTTCCCGCGATGGTTCGCTCTATTCCTGCCAGCGTCTGGTTGAGGCTGCGCGCGCGCGCGGCCACAGCGTGGAGGTGATCGATCCGCTCTCCTGCTATATGAACATCAACCCCGGCTCCTCGGCGATTCACTATCGTGGTCGTCAGCTGGAGCACTATGATGCGGTGATCCCCCGTATTGGCCCCTCGACCACCTTCTACGGTATGGCGGTGCTGCGCCAGTTCGAGATGTGCGGCAGCTATCCGCTTAACGAGTCGCTGGCGATTGCCCGCGCGCGTGACAAGCTGCGCTCGTTACAGCTTTTGGCCAGGGCCGGGATTGCCATGCCGGTCACCGGATTCGCCCATTCGCCGGACGATACCAGGGACCTGATCAAGATGGTCGGTGGCGCGCCGCTGGTGGTAAAGCTACTGGAAGGCACGCAGGGGATTGGCGTGGTGCTGGCGGAAACCCGGCAGGCGGCGGAAAGCGTGATTGATGCTTTTCGCGGGCTGAATGCGCACATCCTGGTTCAGGAATTTATTAAAGAGGCGCAGGGGCGCGATATACGCTGCCTGGTCATCGGCGGTGAAGTGGTCGCCGCGATTGAGCGGGTGGCGAAAGAGGGCGAGTTTCGCTCCAATCTGCATCGCGGCGGCAGCGCGCGGCGCGTGGTGATTGACGATCGCGAGCGGGAAATTGCGGTTCGCGCGGCGCTAACGCTCGGTCTGGATGTCGCCGGGGTGGATATTTTACGCGCCGAGCGCGGTCCGCTGGTGATGGAAGTCAACGCGTCTCCGGGGCTGGAAGGTATTGAAAAAACGACCGGTCTGAACATTGCCGCGATGATGATCGGCTGGATCGAAGAACAGGCGCGTCCAGGCTTCAGCCTGAAAACGGGTGGCTGATGTCTTATTTCTGTCGTAAACATGGTTTTTGCTAACGAATTTCCGTAAGCTAGTGCGCAATTTTATCGCGGCAAGAGACAACTCATATGGATTCACTCATCGTCCCGGATCTCGACGTATTACGGCGTTGGCTGGATCAGCAAAGCATCACCTGGTTCGAGTGTGACTCCTGCCAGGCTCTTCATCTGCCGCATATGCAGAATTTTGACGGGATATTTGATGCCAAACTGGATCTGGTCGATAACGTGATCCTGTTTTCAGCGCTGGCCGAGGTGAAACCCACCGCGCTGATCCCATTAGTCGGCGATCTGTCGCAGATTAACGCCAGCTCGCTGACGGTGAAGGCGTTCCTGGATATCCAGGATGATAACCTGCCGAAGCTGATCGTCTGCCAGTCACTCAGCGTGAGTGCAGGCGTAACGCATGCCCAGTTCGATCATTTTATGAAGCAGAGTGAAGAACAGATTTCAATGATCGTGATGGAAGCCTTTGCGAATCATTTACTGGTGATCGGTGAAGATGAAGAGCGTACACCGATGATTAGCGGGCACTCCATGCTGCACTAAGTTTTTTCTCCTGCCCGGGGCAGTATCTGATACTGCCCGACTTTCCATCACTCTGCATAATTATCTGCCCCGACTCTGTTTTCTCTCTCTCTTTTCCGGTCCGTCCCACCACTTTTTATTCTGCATTTTGCCCTTAATTGCCAGATATCTATCGCTGTTTATGCCGCGAATGGCATATCACGTAGAGGAAACATGCATAGAAAATCGATAAAAGGCGTTTTTTACGCTAAGGTCTGGTCTGGACCAGTGAGTGGGGCTATTCTTGCGTTGCTGCATTAAGCGTGCAACGTCGCTACAACTATAGGTTTTTTCTATTAACGGCGCAGTGAATAATGATTCATTGTGAACCTGTATTTTGCCGCAGGCGCTCACCGGTTCGCTTGCTGGAGAAATGTACCTCTCGGGTACGGCTGTGATTATCCCTGTTCAGGAGAATGGAAGATGTTCAACCAACGCAAAAAATGGTTGTCAGGTGTGGTTGCGGGTGCGCTGATGGCGATCTCCGCTGGCTCTCTGGCGGAAGATAAAACGCTGCACGTTTATAACTGGTCTGATTATATTGCGCCAAACACCGTGGCCGATTTTGAAAAGCAAACCGGCATCAAAGTCGTTTATGACGTGTTTGACTCTAACGAAGTGCTGGAAGGCAAACTTATGGCCGGCAGCACGGGCTATGATGTGGTGGTGCCATCTTCCAGCTTCCTGGCGCGCCAGCTGCAGTCCGGCGTGTTTCAGCCGCTGGATCGCAGCAAGCTGCCGAACTATAAAAACCTCGACCCCGATCTGATGAAAAAGCTGGAACAGCACGATCCGGGTAACAAATACGCCATTCCTTACCTGTGGGCCACCACCGGTATCGGCTATAACGTCGATAAAGTGAAGGCCGCGCTGGGTAAAGATGCGCCGGTGGACAGCTGGGATCTGGTACTGAAACCGGAAAACCTTGAGAAGCTGAAAAGCTGCGGCGTGTCATTCCTTGATGCCCCTGAAGAAATCTTTGCCACCGTACTGAACTACCTCGGTAAAGATCCGAACAGCAGCGATGCGAAAGATTACTCGGGAGCGGCGACCGATCTGCTGCTGAAGCTGCGTCCAAGCATTCGTTACTTCCACTCTTCTCAGTACATTAACGACCTGGCGAATGGCAACACCTGTGTGGCCATCGGCTGGGCGGGCGACATTCTGCAGGCGAAAAAACGTGCTGAAGATGCGAAGAACGGCGTGAACATTGCCTACAGCATTCCTAAAGAGGGCGCTCTGGCGTTCTTCGATATGCTGGCTATCCCGAAAGATGCGAAAAACACCGATGCGGCCTATCAGTTCATCAACTATCTGATGGAGCCGAAAGTGATGGCGCAGATTTCTAACACCATCTTCTATGCCAGCGGTGTAAAAGCTTCAATTCCGTTTGTTGATGAAGCGATCCGCAATAACCCGGGCATTTACCCAACACCAGAAATCATGGCGAAACTGTTTACGCTTAAGCTGCAGGATCCGAAACTTGATCGTGTGCGTACCCGTGCATGGACTAAAGTTAAAAGTGGTAAATAACTGAGTAGTGAGTCTGACTCACTCTTGCTAAGCAGCAGAGGCCGGTTATCGGCCTCTGTTTGTTATTTTTGGGCCTGTCCCACCGCGGGAAGGTTCTTTAGCGCCGGAGAGTAATGGTAGTGAACGACGCGATCCCCCGTCCCCAAAGCAAGGCTGGCAGGGCGTTAACGCCGCTGCTGGAAATCCGTAATCTGACCAAGTCGTTCGATGGTCAGCACGCGGTTGATGATGTCAACCTCACCATCTACAAAGGCGAAATCTTCGCCCTGCTGGGTGCCTCCGGCTGCGGTAAGTCCACGTTGCTGCGCATGCTGGCCGGATTCGAAAGCCCGACTCATGGGCAGATCCTGCTGGATGGCCAGGATCTCTCCCACGTGCCGCCCTATCAACGCCCAATCAACATGATGTTTCAGTCCTACGCGCTGTTCCCCCATATGACGGTGGAGCAGAATATCGCCTTTGGCCTGAAGCAGGATCGCCTGCCCAAGGCGGAAATCGCCAGCCGCGTGGCCGAAATGCTGACCCTGGTGCACATGCAGGAATATGCTAAGCGTAAGCCGCACCAGCTTTCCGGCGGTCAGCGTCAGCGCGTGGCGCTGGCACGTAGCCTGGCGAAGCGGCCAAAACTGCTGCTGCTGGATGAACCGATGGGCGCGCTGGATAAAAAGCTGCGCGACCGCATGCAGCTGGAAGTGGTCGATATTCTTGAGCGCGTGGGGGCCACCTGCGTGATGGTGACGCACGATCAGGAAGAAGCGATGACCATGGCGGGCCGTATTGCCATCATGAACCGCGGCAAGTTTGTGCAGATTGGCGAGCCGGAAGAGATCTACGAGCATCCGACGACCCGCTTCAGCGCTGAGTTCATCGGTTCGGTCAACGTCTTTGAGGGGCTGCTGCGTGAGCGCCAGGAAGATGGGCTGATTATTGACAGTCCGGGGCTGGTGCATCCGCTGAAAGTGGCGAGCGATGTGTCGGTGCTGGACGGCGTGCCGGTTTACGTGGCGCTGCGCCCGGAAAAAGTGCTGCTGTGTGATGATGTCCCGGCCGACGGCTTTAACTTTGCCGTGGGTGAGGTGGTGCATATTGCCTATCTGGGCGACCTGTCTATCTATCACGTGCGCCTGCGCAGTGGCCAGATGATCAGCGCTCAGCTGCAAAACGGCCATCGTTTCCGCAACGGTACGCCGACCTGGGGCGATGAAGTTCGCCTGTGTTGGGATGCCGATAGCTGTGTGGTTCTGACGGTATAAGCAGGGGGGATGATGAGCCAATTTTCTGAACGTACCACCAAACCACCGAGCGTGCGGCGCATCGGCGTTTCGCTGCTGACCCGGCTGCAGATGGCCCACGGCCGCAGGCTGGTGATAGCACTGCCCTACATCTGGCTGTCGCTGCTGTTTTTACTGCCGTTCCTTATCGTACTGAAAATCAGTTTTGCTGATATAGCGCGTGCCATTCCGCCTTATACGGAACTGCTGACCTGGGCCGACGGCCAGCTGAGTATGGTGCTGAATCTCGGCAACTATTTCACGCTGACCGACGATCCGCTCTATATCGATGCCTACCTGCATTCGCTACAGGTTGCCGCAGTCTCAACGGCTATCTGCCTGCTGATCGGCTACCCGCTGGCGTGGGCGGTGGCACATGCCTCACCCTCAACGCGCAATATCCTGCTGCTGCTGGTGATCCTGCCGTCCTGGACCTCGTTCCTGGTCAGGGTGTATGCGTGGATGGGGATCCTTAACGATAACGGTATCTTAAACCGCTTCCTGATGTGGACCGGGGTTATCGACCACCCGATCGCCATCCTGTACACCAATATGGCGGTGTATATCGGTATCGTTTACTGCTACCTGCCGTTTATGGTGCTGCCCATCTATACCGCGCTGACCCGCATTGATTATTCGCTGGTGGAAGCGTCTCTCGACCTCGGCGCGCGTCCTCTGAAGACCTTCTTCAGCGTGATTGTGCCGCTGACTAAAGGCGGCATTATTGCCGGTTCGATGCTGGTCTTTATCCCTGCGGTTGGCGAGTACGTGATCCCGGAACTGCTGGGCGGTCCGGACAGTATTATGATTGGTCGCGTGCTGTGGCAGGAGTTCTTCAATAACCGCGACTGGCCGGTGGCTTCTGCGCTGGCGGTGATTATTCTGCTGATCCTGATCATGCCGATCGTCTGGTTCCATAAGCATCAGAACAAAGAGATGGGGGATAAGGCATGAACAGTTTGCCGACCATTCGCTCGAAGTGGCGCACGGCGATCCTCGCTGTCTGTTTCTTCTTCCTCTATGCGCCGATGCTGCTGCTGGTGATCTATTCGTTCAACTCGTCGCAGCTGGCCGCGTGGGAGAGCTTCTCGTTCCACTGGTATAACGTGCTGTTCCACGATGATGCGATGATTAGCGCCGTGACGCTCAGCCTGTCGATTGCCGCGCTGTCGGCGACGGCGGCGGTGATCCTCGGTACGATTGCCGCCGTCATTATTGTGCGTTTCGGCCGTTTTAAGGGATCGACCGGCTTTGCCTTTATGCTGACGGCTCCGCTTGTAATGCCCGATGTGATCACCGGCCTTTCGCTGCTGCTGCTGTTTGTGGCGATGGCGAACGCCTTTGGCTGGCCTGCAGATCGCGGGATGCTGACTATCTGGCTGGCGCACGTGACGTTCTGTACCGCCTATGTGGCGGTGGTGATCAATTCGCGCCTGCGTGAGCTGGATCGGTCAATCGAAGAGGCGGCGATGGATCTGGGGGCGACGCCGCTGAAGGTGTTCTTTGTGATCACCGTACCGATGATCGCCCCGGCCATCGTCACCGGCTGGCTGCTGGCCTTTACGCTGTCGCTGGATGATTTGGTGATTTCCAGCTTCGTTACCGGGCCGGGTGCTACCACGCTGCCGATGCAGATTTTTGCTACCGTTCGTCGCGGCGTGAATCCGGAAATCAACGCGCTGGCTTCGCTGATTCTGTTTGTGGTTGGGCTGGTGGGCTTTGTCGCCTGGCGCCTGATGGCCCACGAGGAGAAGCAGCGGATTAAGGATATTCAGAAGGCCCGCTCCGGGCACTGAGTAACGTTCTGGCCTGTCGGGTCGTGCAGTGCGATTGGCACCCGATTGTATGAGATTTACCGTGCCGCTATGTATTTTTCATAGCGGCTTTTTTATGCTCGTTACTTGTTACTTGTTACTTGTTACTTGTTACTTGTTACTTGTTGCTGACGGGTGAGTGCTGTGTATCCGGCCTTTGTGGGGGCTGCCGGGCGGTCCTCGCGCCACGCTTTGCGTGGTGCCTTCGTCTACAGCCGCTGGCCGACGGAGCGCTCGGGAGTGGGCTTCCTGCCCACGCCCGATCTGATGGCAGCGTCCCTGCTGCCCTCTCCTGGCCAGCGGCTTTCGCCTCCGCGCTGCGGATTGCCCGTCAGCCCCCACAAAGGCCGTCTACCTCTGGCCATCGTGTGGCTGCCAGTTTGAAAAACTCGGTTTGGGCGATGCGTTATTCACTCATTATCGCGATTGCTGTTTCTTAGAGGCTTTAAAGTCGAGCTTCATCGGATGGGACTGGGGTGGATACATATCCTCAACGGGGGTTAGTTGTACCCGTTGCTATCATTGTCCCCAGTTGGGCGATCGGCTGTTTTCGACATGGTGAGGAGGCGCTGCAACCGGCTGCGGCTTGGAGTGCAGATTCAAGGATAGTGCAGATAAGCGCTGAAATTAAATTCGGCGTTGCTGTTATGCAGATCTTCCGGCGCTATTTTGTACTACCCGCGAGTCTGAGTGCCGTTTTAGAACAGTTCAGGGAAGTGTTGAAGTTGAATACTGTGTTGTTATTATGCATATCGATGTCAGAAAATTTGTACCGCACCGAATTACAAGTGTTTATCCTCAGATATAAGGAGTAACTGTAATTGGGGATTTGACGGTTAAAAAAAACCATAACTTTGTAACTTCATATTCTGCTGTTAGTTTTGAAAGGCGTTATTTAATGACTACCCGCTTTAAAAGCGCTCGCTTCACCAATCCTGAAATTTAATTATCCTACGATAAAAAAATCCCGTGAAAGAAACAGCAACACTCATGCCGCTGAGCAGGCGGGTGGGTGTCCCAAACGGGCAATCCGCAGCGCTGAACGGAGAAAGGAAGCCAGGATGTGCCCGCAGGACGCGGGCGCAAGGCTCGGTCGGCACAGGGATGTGACGTCTGAGCCGGTCCGACTGGCTGACGCACGCAGTGAGGGTACCACGCAGCGCGTGGCACGAGGACCCGCCCGTTTGGGGCCCCCACCCGTCAGCGCCATACCGCTATCAGCGAGGATTTCTTGAGCTGTAAATCCTATTCTGCCGCACAAATAGTCGCTTTGTCTGATTGTCATTGCAAAATAATTAATGACCGAAAATAATTTCATTTCACAGAGTGGAATTATTGGCGCGTATAGGCTAAAAATAGTTGAATTAACCTGTCTGAATACGTGGTACGGGTTAATAACCACACGGCAGCGGTAGGGATTGACGGTATTTAGCGCAGGGCAGGAGAGGGATATGTCAGAAGTGTTCAGAGGTGGCGGTGCATTGTCCGGTGAGCGGTTAGCTATCCCGGTGCCGGTACTTATCGCTGGCAGCGCCGTGATTGCTACCCGGGTGCTTAGCGTGCTGCTTCTGGCCAATGAACTGGGCTACGAAGAGGTGATGAACTTTATTCACCGCAGCGCGCAGTCCTGGGACTCCACCTTAATCTTTATTGCCAGCCAGCTGATCTTCTTCCTTGAATTGCGCTGTGCGATCGCCATGATCCGCGGGCGGAACTGGGGCCGCTGGACGTTCCTCGCCACCCAACTGGTGGTGCTGCTGTATATGATGGTGGCCACGCTGACCGGCATATACCCGGAGATCTTCAGCATTAGCGGTGAAGATAACGTCCGCATTATCAGTTCGCTTATTGCGCAAAAATTCCCGGATATGCTGGTCCTGCTGCTGCTTTTTGTACCGCTAAGCAGCCGAAACTATTATCGCTGAGCCGCGCTGAGTCTGAGGCTGCAACCGGCGCTGATTTGGGTATATACTGTCGCCCTGCATTTCGCATTCCCAATCAACAGGCTTTAACATGCATTGCGCGCTCTACGATGCCGGTCGCTGCCAATCCTGCCAGTGGCTGGAGACGCCGTACCCCCAGCAACTTTCGCAAAAACAGACTCATCTGCAGCAGCTGATGGCTTCGCTGCCGGTAGCAAACTGGCTGGAGCCGGTGATTTCTCCGCCGGAAAAATTCCGTAACAAGGCGAAAATGGTGGTCAGCGGCAGCGTCGAACGCCCGCTGCTAGGTATGCTGCATCGTGACGGTACGCCCGTCGATCTCTGCGACTGCCCGCTTTATCCCGACAGTTTTACCGATGTGTTTGCCGCGCTGCGCCCGTTTATCGCCCGTGCCGGGCTGACGCCGTATAACGTGGCGCGTCGTCGCGGCGAGCTGAAGTTTATTCTGCTGACGGAAAGCCGCTACAGCGGCGAACTGATGCTGCGCTTTGTGCTGCGTTCAACCACCAAGCTCGCGCAGCTGAAGGCGGCGCTGCCGGAGCTGCAGCGCACGTTACCGCAGCTGGCGGCGATCTCTGCCAATATTCAGCCGGTGCCGATGGCGATTCTGGAAGGGGACGAAGAGATCCCGCTGACGGATAATCAGGCGCTGGCCGAGCAGCTGAATGACGTTCCGCTGTGGATCCGCCCGCAGAGCTTTTTCCAGACTAACCCGGAAGTGGCGGCATCGCTGTATGCCACCGCGCGCCGCTGGGTGGGCGAACTGGGCGTTAGCAGCATGTGGGATCTGTTCTGCGGAGTGGGGGGCTTTGGCCTGCACTGCGCCACGCCGGATATGCAGCTGACCGGCATTGAGATCAGCAAAGAGGCGATTGCCTGTGCGAAACGGTCTGCCGAACTGATGGGGTTAACCCGGGTGAACTTCGCCGCGCTGGACTCTACGGCGTTTGCCACCGGTGAAGGCAGCGTGCCGGAACTGGTGCTGGTGAACCCGCCACGACGGGGTATCGGTGCCGAACTGTGCGATTACCTGACCCGAATGGCGCCGCCGTGGATTCTGTATTCCAGCTGTAATGCGGTGACGATGGCGACGGATATTGCGCGGTTAAAGGATTATCGTATCGTCCAGGTGCAGCTGTTTGATATGTTCCCGCACACCGCGCATTACGAAGTGCTGACGCTGCTACAGCGGAAAGCGTAAACACCAGGCGGGCCGCGAGAATATCACCGCCCGCCGGGTTAATTACTCCGGGAACCAGCGCTGATTGATCTTCTCAATGGTGCCGTTCGCCCGCAGCGTATCCAGCGCGGTATTCAATTTTGCCAGTAGTTCCGCGTTATCCTTGCGAACCGCAATGCCCAGGCCGGTGCCAAAATAGCTGCTGTCGGTAACGTGCGCACCAACGGTACCCAGATTCGGGTTAGACTTCAGCCACTGGTTCACTACCGCGCTGTCGCCGAAAATCCCGTCCAGGCGGTTATTTTTCAGGTCCAGAATGGCGTTCTGATAGCTGTCATAGGCCACGGCGGTAATTTCCGGATGCTGCTCCTGTAAATACTTCTGGTGGGTGGTGCCGTTTTCCATACCCACGCGTTTGCCTTTCAGCTGCGACAGGTCGCTAAATTTGCCTTTTGGCGCAATCAGGATCGCGGAATTGGCGTAGTAAGGTTTGGTGAAGCTCACCTGCTGACTGCGCTCCGGGGTGATATCCATCCCGGAAATCACCGCGTCGTAACGACGGAATTTCAGGGCCGGGACCAGGCTGTCAAACGGGTTATTGGTGAAGGTACAGTCTGCCTTCATCTCTTCACACAGCGCCTTAGCCAGATCGATATCAAAGCCAACAATCTGATTGTCGCTGTCCAGCGATTCAAACGGTGGATAGGTGGCAGAGGAAGCAAAACGGATCTTGTCTGCCGCAACCGCCCCAAAGGCCATGCTGGCCAGAACCGTGGCCAGAATAATTTTTTTCATGTTATTAGTTCCTTGCTTAAAAATCTCAGTCTCAGCTGCGCTGTTCAAAGGCTAATGCCCGGCGTTCAATCAGCCGCATCAGCAGGGTCAGCAATCCGTTGACGACGAGATAAATCACCCCGGCGGCAGCAAATACCGTCACGTCATAGGTCCGGCCATACAGCAGCTGCCCGTGCCCCATCACTTCCATCAGCGTGATGGTGTAGGCCAGTGAGGTACTTTTAAACACCAGCACCACCTCATTGGAATACGAGGAGAGGGCGCGCTTAAAGGCGTACGGCAGTAAAATCCGCAGCGTATCTTTCCGGTTCATGCCCAGCGCCGCACAGGACTGCCACTGCCCGGCGGGAATGGCCCGCACCGCGCCGTGGAACAGCAGGGCGGTATAGGCGGCGCTGTTCAGCGACAGCGCCAGCAGGGCACACAGCCACGGCTGCGACAGTAAATGCCAGAGCCAGGAGATGTTTTGAATGGAAGGAAACTGGCCGGGGCCGTAGTAAATCAGGAAGATCTGCACCAGCAGCGGAGTGCCGGTAAACAGCGTGATGTAACCGCGGGTAATCTGGCTGAGAACCGGGACTTTCAGGGCCAGGATCACCGTGAAAACCAGCGCCAGCAGCAACGCCAGCAGCAGCGAGGCCACGGTCAGCGTCAGGCTGGTTTGCAGACCTTTCAGCAGTTCGGGGAAGTAACTCAGCATCAGGAACCTCCGCGCTCAAAGCGCGTCGTGCGCAGTTCAATACGCTTCAGCACCTGCTGGCTGAACAGGGTGATCAGCAGATAGATCGCCGCCGCAATAACGTACCAGGTAAAGGGTTCCTGCGTGCGGGTGGCGATGCTTTTAGTCTGCAGCATAATATCGTTAACGCTAATCAGTGAAACCAGCGCGGTGTCTTTCAGCAGCACCAGCCACTGGTTACCGAGACCGGGCAGGGCATGACGCCACATCTGCGGCATAATCAGCCGGAAGAAAATTGCCGATTTTTTCATCCCCAGCGCCTGGCCGGACTCCCACTGGCCTGCAGGAACGGCTTTTAACGCGCCCCTGAGCGTTTGCGAAGCATAGGCCGAATAGAGGATGGCCAGCGCGATAACGCCGCACAGGAACGGGCTGACGTCAAAGTTTTCAATGGTGACCTGAATCGGGATCTTCACGACGCCCAGATTCAGGGTGAATCCGTCGGAGAGGGTCAGCAGCAGCTGCGAGGCACCAAAGTAGATAAACAGCACCACGAGGATTTCCGGCAGCCCGCGAAACAGCGTCACCAGCAGCGTACCCAGCCACGCCAGCGGCCGCCAGCGCGCGGATTCCCACACGGCGAAGACCATCGCGAGCGCCAGCCCGACGATCAGGGCACAAACGGCAAGGCCGACGGTCATCCCGGCGGCGCTGGCAAGAGAATAAAATTCGCTCATTAATTACTGCTGAAACCACTTACTGTAGATAGTTTTATAGGTGCCGTCGGCTTTCACCTTATCCAGCGCCGCGTTGAACTTGCCCTGCAGGTCGGTGTTGCCCTGGCGAACCGCAATGCCTAAACCGGTACCGAAGTAGGACTTGTCGGTCACTTTCTCACCCAGCGCAGCCAGGTTCGGGTTCTGTTTTAACCACTCGTTGACCACGGCGGTGTCACCGAATACCGCATCGATACGGCCATTTTTCAGGTCAAGAATGGCGTTCTGATAGCTGTCGTAAGGCACCAGATTGATGTCAGCCTGTTTTTCGCTGAGGTATTTCTGGTGAGTGGTGCCGTTCTGTACGCCAACGCGCTTGCCTTTCAGGGCGTCAATGCTGGCGACTTTACCTTTCTGCACCACGAACAGGGCGGAGTTGTCATAGTAGGCGTTGGTGAAGAGCACCTGTTTTTCGCGCTCTGGCGTAATGTCCATGCCGGCCATCACCGCATCGAAGCGACGGAATTTCAGGCTGGGGATCAGGCTGTCGAAGGCCTGGTTGCTGAAGGTACATTCCGCGCCAATTTCACGGCACAGGGCGTTAGCCAGATCGACATCAAAGCCCTGGATTTTGTTATCGGCGTCAACGAACTCAAACGGAGGATAGGACGCTTCGGTCGCAAAACGAATGGTCTGGGCAGCGCTGGCCCCCAGGCTGATGCTGGCTAAAAGTGCGGCAAGTACAACTTTTTTCATCATTATGTCCTGCGTTAGTGCGAAAGATAATGTGCAAACGCCTCGGTTTGCGGCTGTGTAAAGCGGCTGGCATCGCCCTGCTCGACGATGTACCCGTTTTCCATGTACACCACACGGCTGGCGGTTTTCCGCGCCACTTCCACTTCGTGGGTCACGATAACCTGAGTAATATTCGTCTGGGCAAGCTCGCGAATAATGCTGACGATCTGGGCGGTAATTTCCGGGTCCAGCGCCGCGGTGGGTTCATCGAACAGCAGTACCGCTGGCTCCATCATCAGCGCACGCGCAATCGCCACGCGCTGCTGCTGGCCGCCGGAAAGATGCAGCGGGAAGCGATCGGCAAAGGGCGTCAGGCGTAGGCGGTCGAGCAGTTTATTTGCCCGTTCATGCGCCTGCTCTTTATTCAGCCCCAGCACGCGGCACGGCGCTTCGATCAGGTTCTGCGTAACGGTCAGATGTGGCCAGAGATTGTACTGCTGGAAAACCATACCCACGTTCTGGCGCAGTTCACGAATAGCACCTTCAGAGGGGGGCTTACTGAAATCGAAGTGGTTACCGGCGATGTCCAGCGTACCGGAACGCGGCATCTCGAGCAGATTCAGCACGCGCAAGAGTGAGCTTTTCCCGGCACCGCTTGGCCCCAGCAGAACCAGCGTTTCGCCCTGTGGGCACGCCAGCTGTATGTCAAATAGCGCCTGGTGGGCACCGTAATAGCAGTTAATACCGTTTAGTTGAATACTCATGCGCAAAAAGTGAATAGCAATTGATGCCGCAAATCTTAACGTCGACAGAATAGTTATGCAATCATCGTGCGTTAAAATTTATAAATGTTGGCGAGGTGATTAAAGCGTAGCACAAGATAGGGCAATGTTGCCGTATAACATCAAAAGCTTCGCTGTTGTTATGCAAATGTGTGAGTGAGATCGTGCCACCGGGTGTGGCGGCACGGTTGAGGTGGTTACTCTTCGAACTGCTGACGCAGTGAACCGCCGGTGATATGGGGCGCGGGGCCGAGATAGCGTATGTCGTCCACGGTCCAGCAGGTGCCTTCCCGCGCCATCAGGATTTCATCCTGCCATTGCAAACCCGGCTGACCGGCGCGAGCGAGGTTAACCCGTAGCGCAATATTTCGGGCATCCGTGTTAGGGATGGTGGAAGAGTCGTTCACGCTGGCGGACGTGGCGCCGGCCGGAAGGCTGCTGAAGATATCACCCCGCAGTGCCGGTTTGGATGACGGCTGCCCGGCCTTGAGCAAATCCTGATACAGCGGGCCGCTAAGCCAGGGCCGGTACTGGGCCAACTGCTGCCCGTCAGGCACGCCCAGAGAAGGATGCTTTAAGCGGAGATCGTAGAATTTCTGCGCCACTTCGTCCGGGCCGCCGCTAATGCAGGGCGCGTTGCGCGAACCGATATCCTTATAAGCGGGTTCGACGGTGGTACAGGCGCTGAGTAACAGAGTCAGGGGAATAACAGCAGCAAAGACTTGGTATTTCATCTTGATTTCCTTATTGTTCAGCTAAGGCAATGTTACCACTGACTGTATTTGTTCCTATTCACAGTTAGAGCGCTGTCATTTTACAAGGAGAGAGGCATGAAGTTTTCCACTACCCCAACGCTGGAAGGGAACCCGGTCGCTGACTATTGTGGTGTTGTTACCTCAGAGGTGATCCTGGGCGTGAATATTTTCCGTGATTTTTTTGCGGGCATTCGCGACATCGTTGGTGGCCGGGTTGGCTCTTACGAGAAAGAACTGGCTAAAGGGCGTAAAATTGCCTTTGAAGACCTGGAAAAACAGGCGAAAGCAATGGGGGCTGACGCCGTGGTTGGCGTCCATATCGGTTATGAAAGCGTCGGTAAGGACAAGATACTGATGGTACTGATTAGCGGCACCGCGGTGAAACTGAGCCGCCCATGACTCCGCTGTCTTTTATTCGCCCGCTGCTGGTGCTGCTGGCGATCTATTTGCTGACCTCAATTACGCCGCAGGGCCTGCATGAACAGCGGGGCTATACGGTGGACAGCCGTCAGGAAGCCTGGGGCGCGCGCCCGCGCATTAAAGTGCTGGTGATCCACTATACGGCAGGCGATTTCTCACCTTCGTTGAATACCCTGACCAACCACTCGGTGAGTGCGCATTATCTGCTGCCAGCTTCACCGCCGAAATTCGACGGGCAACCGCTGGTCTGGCGACTGGTGCCGGAGTCGATGCTGGCGTGGCATGCGGGGATCAGCTACTGGCAGGGCGCGACGCGGATCAACGATACCTCAATCGGCATTGAGCTGGAGAACCCCGGCTGGCGGCGGGTGGGCAAAGAGGCGGTCTTCGCACCGTTCCCTCCCGCGCAGATGGCCGCGCTGCTGCCGCTGGCGCGCGATATCGTGCAGCGCTACGGCATTCGTCCGCAGGATGTCGTTGCGCACAGCGATATTGCGCCAATGCGTAAGCAGGATCCTGGCCCGCTGTTTCCCTGGCAATGGCTGGCGGAGCAGGGCGTGGGTGCCTGGCCCGATGCGGATCGGGTGGCGTTTTATCTCGGCAATCGCTCACCGGCGCAGCGCGTAGATAAAAGTAAACTGCTCGGCCTGCTGGCAGGTTACGGCTATGAGGTCACGCCGCAGATGACGCCGTATCAGCAGCAGGTGCTGATCGCGGCGTTTCAGATGCACTTCCGTCAGAGCGACTATCGCGGATTTGCCGATGCGGAAACCGAAGCTATCGCTGCGGCGCTGGTTGAAAAATACGGGTCGGGTTCGGGTTAATAACGACCCACAGACCGGCATTACTATCGCCGGGCCTGGATCAATCAATGCTGCTTTAAAAAAGCCTGCCATTCATTAACGAGGGTTTGCAGCGCGTTGCGGTCAACGTCCAGATGGGTGACCAGCCGCGTGACCGGACCCGGGCTGAGCAGGATGCCACGCTCGCGCATCCACGGCCCCAGCGTCGCTATTTGTTCTTCCGGCAGGCGCAGGAACAGCATGTTGGTATCGTGACGCGTCACCTCCACGCCGATATCCCGCAGCGCACCGGCCAGCCAGGCGGCATTCTCATGATCTTCCCGCAGGCGTTCGATGTTGTGCTGCAGAGCATAGCGCCCGGCTGCGGCAAGAATACCCGCCTGGCGCAGGCCGCCGCCGGTCATTTTCCGCCAGCGGCGCGCGCGCTGAATAAATTCCGCGCTGCCGCACAGCAGGGAGCCGACCGGCGCGCCCAGCCCTTTCGACAGGCAGATGGTTAACGTGTCGCAGTAGCGGCTGATTTCTTCCAGCGGCACGTTCAGCGCCACGGCCGCATTGAAGATGCGTGCGCCGTCAATATGCAGCGCCAGCCCGCGCTGGCGGGTAAATTCCCACGCCTGCTGCAGATAGCTCAGCGGCAGCACTTTGCCGTTGTGGGTATTTTCCAGGCTCAGCAGGCGGGTCATGGCAAAATGCAGGTCGTCAGGCTTGATGAACTGTGCAACGACATCCAGCGGCAGCGTACCGTCAGCCGCGGCAGAAATAGGCTGTGGCTGGATGCTGCCGAGCACCGCCGCGCCGCCGGCTTCGTATTTGTAGTTATGGGCCAGTTGCCCGACGATGTACTCTTCGCCGCGCTGGCAGTGGCAGAGCAGCGCCACCAGGTTGGCCTGCGTGCCGGTCGGCAGAAACAACGCCGCCTCTTTGCCGCTGAGCGCAGCCGCTTCCGCCTCCAGCAGATTCACCGTCGGGTCATCACCGTAAACGTCATCGCCGGTTTCAGCGGACATCATTGCCGTGAGCATTGCCTGGCTCGGACGTGTTACGGTATCACTACGCAGATCGATCACATTTGCTCTCCTCTACCCATGAAAACGGGCGCCGCAGCGCCCGAAAATAACGACAATTCTTTTTACCTCAGCCAGTTAGTTTTTGCCAGCTCAACCACTTCATCACCCCGGCCATTAATAATCGCCCGCAGCATATACAGACTGAAGCCTTTGGCCTGCTCCATTTTAATTTGCGGAGGCATCGCCAGCTCTTCTTTCGCGGTCACCACATCCACCAGCGCCGGACCATCGTGTGCAAACGCCTGCTGAAGCGCGGCATCAAGATCGGACGCCCGCTCCACGCGGATCCCTTTGACCCCGCAGGCCTCTGCGATGGCGGCAAAGTTGGGATTATGCAGCTCGGTGCCGTCGGTCATGTAGCCACCGGCTTTCATTTCCATGGCGACAAAGCCCAGCACGCTGTTGTTAAACACCACGATTTTTACCGGCAGTTTAAGCTGCGCCAGCGAGAGGAAATCGCCCATCAGCATACTGAAACCGCCGTCCCCGCACAGGGCGATAACCTGCCGCTGAGGATCGATGGCCTGTGCACCGAGCGCTTGGGGCATGGCGTTCGCCATGGATCCGTGGCTGAACGATCCCAGCAGGCGGCGTTTACCGTTCATTTTCAGATAGCGGGCCGCCCACACGGTGGGGGTGCCGACGTCACAGCTGAAAATGGCGTTCTCATCGGCGAACCGGCTGACCTGCTGCGCAAGATACTGAGGATGGATCGCCTGTTTATCATTGGCGGTGGCCAGATCGTCAAGATCCTTACGGGTTTCGGTATAGTGTTTCAGGGCTTTGTCGAGGAACCCACGCTCGTTTTTGAGCGTCAGCTGCGGCAGTAGCTCAGTCAGCGTGGCTTTGATATCACCGACCAGCGCCATATTCACGTGGCTGTGGCTGCCGAGGCTGCCGGGATTAATATCAATCTGAATAATCTGTGCTTCAGGTGGATAAAAAGCACGGTACGGGAACTGGCTGCCGAGTACCACCAGCGTATCGGCGTTCATCATCGCGTGATATCCGGATGAAAAACCGATCAGGCCGGTCATGCCCACGTCATAAGGATTGTCGTACTCAATGTGTTCTTTGCCGCGCAGGGCGTGAACGACAGGCGCTTTCAGCGTTTCGGCCAGCTTCACGACCTCCGCATGCGCACCGGCACAGCCGCTGCCGCACAGCAGGGTAATATTGCTGGCTGCGTTGAGCTGCTCTGCCAGCGCGGAGAGCTGATCGGCAGCCGGACGCACCAGCGGCTGCTGCGGCGGATACCAGGCCTCGCTGGCGCCTTCCGGGGCTGGCTGAAGGGCGACGTCTCCCGGCAGGACCACCACCGAGACACCGCGATTCAGTATTGCTTTACGCATGGCGATGCCCAGTACCTGCGGCAGCTGCTCGGGATTCGACACCAGTTCGCAGTAGTGGCTGCATTCGCGGAACAGCTCCTGGGGATGCGTTTCCTGAAAATAGTTACTGCCAATTTCACTGGAGGGGATATGCGCGGCAATCGCCAGTACAGGAACGTGGTTGCGGTGACAGTCAAACAGACCGTTAATCAAATGCAGGTTTCCAGGACCACAAGAACCGGCACAGACCGCCAGTTCACCGGTCAGATGTGCCTCTGCGCCGGCGGCAAACGCCGCGACCTCTTCATGGCGGGTGGGCATCCAGCGAATGGTTCCCATACGGTTCAGGCTGTCACTCAGTCCATTAAGCGAATCACCGGTCACGCCCCAGATGCGTTTCACACCCGCATTCTCAAGGGTTTTTGCGACCAGTGCCGCAACAGTTTGCTTCATGCATTCCTCCTCGTCAGCACGTTCGATTGATAAATTCCGGGATTAACTGCTGGCAAAAGCATAGTTGAAGGCGGGCAGGATAGGGGAAGCGTGTGCAACAAGCTGTTTCACACGCTCCGGTTTAGCAGAGGACGATATCGCCCTGTGGCTGGCAGCTGCAGGCCAGCACGTAACCCTGCGCAATCTCTTCTTCGGTCAGCGTCAGCGTACTGCTGGTGGTGTAGTTACCGCTGGCGACACGCGTTTTACAGCAGCCGCAGACGCCCGCCCGACATACGGCGGTGACGGGCAGGTGATGGGCTTCCATAGCGGCCAGCAGCGACCAGCCTGCGGGGAATGAAGCGGCCCGGGAAAGTAGCGGACTGCTCAGTGTGAGGGTGGCTTTTGCTTCCGGTGAAGGTTCATCGGGAGGGATGGCGGTACCGGGGGTAAATCGCTCTGTCAGGATTTGCCTGGCACCCAGAACGGCGGCATCATTTTCCATCAGCACCATATAGGGCTGAGGCCCACAGATCATCACCGTTGCGTCAGCGATATCCGGGGCTAATGATGCCAGTCGCATCCGGTCCAGCCGCCCGGGCAGCATCCCCGCTGCGGGCTGATTTTCAGCCAGAATCGTCAGTTTCAGCCAGGGCTGCATGGATGCAAGTTCGCCGGCAAAGATCACATCGTTAGCGGAGCGCACGCTGTAAACCAACCGCACGCCGCATTCCGGGCGGTGCTGCCGCAGCCAGCGGCACATGGACATCACCGGCGTAATACCGCAGCCTGCCGCCAGAAACAGATAATTTGCGGCCGGATACCGTTCGCAGCTGAAATCGCCCTGGGGATCGGACAGCCAGACGTTATCGCCAGGCTTCAGCCGCTGAGTCAGCCAGCCGGAAGCTTTACCGTCGGCAATATGGCGAACGGTCAGCGTAATCAGCTCGCTCTGGCCGGGGGTTGAGGAAAGGGTATAAGCACGGACTTCTTCTCCGCCACCGATGCTGACCAGCGCATACTGCCCCGCCTGCCAGCGGTAAAAGTCATGATTAATTAACGCGATGGTCCAGACGTCCGGCGTTTCCTGATGCAGGTGGTGAACCTGCATCCGCCACTGACACAGGGGATGCATGTTCATAATTTATACTCCTTCGCCCAGAGCAACGGCCATATCCTGTTCAGCGCTGCTCACCGGCAGCAGCCCAAACTGTTCGTTGAGGATGGCCAGCAGATTTTCCGTCAGGAAGGCCGGCACGGTCGGGCCGGTGCGCACGTTTCTCACCCCAAGCGCCAGCAGCGTCAGCAGCACCACAATCGCCTTTTGCTCAAACCAGGAGAGCATCAGCGACAGCGGCAGGTCGTTCACGCCGCAGTTAAGTTTTTCGGCCAGCTTCACCGCCAGCATAATTGCCGAGTAGCTGTCATTGCACTGGCCGACATCCAGCAGGCGCGGTAGTCCTTCAATGGTGCCGAAGTCGAGTTTGTTAAAGCGATATTTTCCGCAGCCGAGCGTCATAATCAGCGCGTCTTTCGGTGCTGCCAGCGCGAGTTCGGTGTAATAACTGCGCTGGTCGCGGCTGCCGTCGCAGCCGCCTATCACAAACACATGGCGTAGCTTTTTACGGCTGACCAGGTCAATAACGCTGTCGCACGCATCCTGTAACACTTTCCGGCCGAAACCGACGGTGATCTCATGCGGAATTTCACTGTAGGGAAATCCCGGCATCGACAGCGCCTGATCAATCACGGCTGTAAAATCATCGCCTGAAACGTGGTTGACGCCCGGCCAGCCGACGATGCTGCGGGTCCAGATGCGCTGCTGATAATCGCCCACGGTGGGATCGATAATACAGTTAGAGGTCATGATGACCGGGCCGGGAAAACGGGCAAACTCGGTCTGCTGATTCTGCCAGCCGCTGCCGTAGTTGCCGACCAGATGCGGGTGTTTTTTCAGTTCCGGATAGCCGTGGGCCGGCAGCATCTCGCCGTGGGTATAGACGTTGATGCCCTTGCCAGCAGTCTGTTCGAGCAGTAGCTGGAGGTCTTTCAGGTCGTGGCCGGAAATCAGAATTGCTTTGCCGGCAACCGGGCGGACATTCACCGTCGTCGGTTGTGGATCGCCGTAGACGCTGGTTTGCGCCTCATCCAGCATGCCCATGATGGTGAAGTTCATTTTGCCGATTTGCATGGCGCAGTCGACCAGTTTCGCACTGTCGTCAGGGTGAGTGCCCAGCCAGGCCATGATCTGGTGATACTGAGCGTAAACATCATTGTCGAAACGGCCGTGGACGTGGGCATGCTCCATGTAGGCCGCGGCCCCCTTCAGGCCGTACAGGCACAGCAGACGTAAGCCGAGGATGTCGGGGTGCGTATTCGCATCGCGCAGGGCAAACTGCGCGGCCTGCTGCTGCAGAACGCTGACGTCGTGGCTTTCCAGTGCCAGATTTGCCAGCGGATGCTGCGGTGCCGCGCGACCGGCAACCTGCTCGCAGCGAAGGCGCAGCGCTTCACGCAGATGAATCGCTTCGAAGGCATAATCAATAATACGTTGGGAATCAAAGTTGACGTTGGTCAGCGTGGAGAAAAAAGCGCGTGGGGAGAAGCTGTCGACCTGATGATCGATGATCCCCAGGCTACGCGCTTCCAGCGCCCATGCCGACAGCCCTTGTAGAACGGCGACCAGCAGATCCTGCAGATCGGAGGTTTCTGCGGTTTTACCACACATGCCCTGTGCATATGCGCAGCCGTCCCCGGCTGGCGTACGCATGGTTTGCTCACATTGAATACAAAACATGGTCTCATCCTTATAAGATGTATTTTAAATGCACCTTATGAAAGATCGTCCTGCGGGTGATTGCAAGCGCTTCGCCTGCTAATCCGATATCGGCTTGATCTGGCTCAATATCATACCTGAATGAAAATAGTAGTAATCTGCATTCAGTTCCTTGACCTGCCGCTTTCCCCCGACCATTCTCATTAAAACGGACGGAGTGAGGCGGATATGATTCTGGAACAGATTGACGTTATGGGCTTTCGTGGCCTGAGTCGCCTGGTGCTACCTCTGGAACAGCATAATGTACTGATTGGCGAAAATGCCTGGGGTAAATCCAGCCTGCTGGACGTGCTGTCCCTGCTGCTGGCGCCGCAGCAGGAGCTGTATCAGTTTACGCCGCATGATTTCTATTATCCGCCGGGGGAGCAGCAAAGCCGCGAACAGCGTCTGTCCGCAATCTTCACCTGGCGTGAGGAGCAGGGAGACGTCGACTCCGGGCGCTATCAGCGTTTTTCTTCTTTATGGCGGAAGGGGGACGATCGTCTGCAACGCATCAGGCTGCGCGTGGAAGGGCGTTTGCAGGCGGATGAGCGCGTGCTGACGCGCCGCCAGTTTATCGATAGTGATGGACTACCGCTGCTGGAAGGCAGCGCCTGCAATGAACGGGTGAAATTACTTATAGAGCTGCACCCCGTGCTGCGCCTGCGGGATGCGCGTTTCAGCCGCCGCCTGCCGCGTGAAGCCCCCGCAGACGTGGGGGAGCGGCAGTTTGGCGAGCTGGTCAGTCAGATCGGTGAACTGACCCGCGACGTGGTTTCCCGGCCGCAGAATCTCACCGACAGCGCCCTGCAGCAGGGGCTGGGTACGCTCCAGCAGCTGCTGGAGCACTATTTTTCCTGGCAGCAATCCGTGGAGGAGGTGCCGCAAAAGCGAGCGCCTCACCACCACCGTGCGTCCCGGCTTGGCTGGCGCCATCTGGCCGAAATTAATCAGCTGATTACTGCCGCCGACAGCCGCAGTCGGCGGCTGATCCTGCTGCAGATGTTTGCGCAGCTGGTGCAGGTGCGCGGCGTACAGCAGCTTGCTCCGCAGGCGCGCCCCCTGCTGCTGCTGGAGGATCCTGAAACGCGGCTGCACCCGATTATGCTGGCGGTGGCGCAGGAGCTGCTGGCGGTGCTGCCGCTGCAGCAGATAGCAACCACGAATTCGGGTGAACTGCTGTCGCAGGTGCCGGTTGAACATATCTGCCGTCTGGTGCGCGACAGCGGACGAGTTGCCGCCTGGCGGCTGGGTGAGAGTGGGCTGAGTAGTGAAGACGCACGGCGTATTGCCTTTCATATCCGCCTCAACCGGCCTTCTGCGCTGTTTGCCCGCTGCTGGCTGCTGGTGGAAGGGGAAACCGAGGTCTGGGTGATGAATGAACTCGCGCGGCAGTGCCATTATCATTTTGCCGCTGAGGGGATCAAAGTCATCGAGTTTGCGCAGTCGGGGTTAAAACCGCTGATTAAGTTTGCCCGACGCATGGGCATTGAGTGGCATGTGCTGACCGACGGCGACGAGGCCGGTAAGAAATATGCCGCCACGGCACGCAGCCAGATATCGGCAGGTGAACCTGAAGCGAACTATCTGACCCAATTACCCGCACTGGATATGGAGCATTTCCTGTACAGGCAGGGATTCTCGGCGGTATATCATCGTATCGCGCGTTTACCCGAAGGCGTGCCGATGAACCTGCGGCGGGTGATTGCCAAAGCCATTTCTCATTCGTCCAAGCCGGACCTGGCGATTGCGGTGGCGGAAGAGGCTGCCGTTCGCGGCACGGAGGCTATCCCGCAGCTACTGCGCAGGATGTTTGCCCGCGTGCAGTGGCTGGCACGAGGGAAAGCGGACTGAAGGGAAAATGGGCCGGGGGTGGTTGAAAAAGCGATTGTCAGCCCAATATCCATACCGTTGTGCAGTCATCGCATAAAAATGCCAGCATCGCTGGCTGGCATTTTGTCGCAGGGTTGTACAGAATGAGTTAATCAGGTCAGGCGCTTACTGCGACTGCCGTTTCTACCGGAACGATCAGGCTGGCATGATTGCCTTTGGGTCCCTGATGCACATCAAACTGGACTTGTTGCCCGGCTTTCAGCGTTCTGTATCCATCCATCTGAATCGTTGAGTAGTGTGCGAAGATATCGTCGCCACCCCCTACCGGGCAGATGAAACCGAAGCCTTTGGCGTTATTAAACCATTTAACAGTACCCGTCTCCATGCTTCTACATCCCTCGCAAGACATTCAAAATTGGTGGGGAGAAATATCAGGCAATGCGCCCGATGGCTGTTTAAAACACATTCAGCCAGTTTGTGTACTGTAGAGAATTAGCCGGGCCGGTCAAGCAAACGAGCGGTGCACTCAGGGACAAAATCATCAAAATTTGAGGTAGTTAACGCTATTGCGAATTTTGTGATGAAGGTCGCGAATGTAACCTTTTGTTCACAATATCAACGATATCGCACAACATTTTGGTCGTGTTAAACATAACCTGAATAGTGTTAATCTGGCAGAAGTAAGCAATGTTGATCACACTGGATATGTATGGGAAAGACTAACGACTGGCTTAATTTTGAACAGCTTGCGGATGACAAAGTTCGCGAGGAACTTAAGCCGCCCTCCATGTATAAGGTCATTCTGCACAATGATGACTATACGCCTATGGAATTTGTTATTGACGTACTGCAAAAGTTCTTTTCTTATGATGTTGAACGTGCAACGCAACTGATGCTTACGGTGCATTACCAGGGGAAGGCTATTTGTGGCGTATTTACCGCCGAAGTTGCCGAAACCAAAGTGGTCCACGTGAACAAGTATGCCAGGGAAAACGAGCATCCGTTGCTATGTACGCTGGAAAAAGCCTGAATAAGGCGATCTATTGGGGGAGGTGCCTATGCTCAATCAAGAACTGGAACTCAGTTTAAATATGGCTTTCGCCAGAGCGCGCGAGCACCGACATGAGTTTATGACCGTCGAGCATTTGTTACTGGCGCTGCTCAGTAACCCGTCGGCCAGAGAGGCACTGGAAGCCTGCAGTGTGGATATCGTGGCGCTCCGTCAGGAGCTTGAAGCCTTTATCGAACAAACCACCCCGGTCCTGCCGGTCAGCGAAGAGGAGCGTGACACACAGCCTACGCTCAGCTTCCAGCGTGTACTGCAGCGTGCAGTATTCCACGTCCAGTCATCAGGCCGTAGCGAAGTGGCTGGCGCTAACGTACTGGTCGCGATTTTCAGCGAGCAGGAGTCGCAGGCAGCTTATCTGCTGCGCAAACATGAAGTCAGCCGCCTTGATGTGGTGAACTTCATCTCTCACGGCACGCGTAAAGATGAGCCAGGCCCGTCATCCAGCGCGGAAAATCCGGTTAACGAAGAGCAAGCAGGCGGGGAGGAACGTATGGAAAACTTCACCACCAACCTTAACCAGCTTGCCCGAGTCGGGGGGATCGATCCTCTGATCGGCCGCGATAAAGAGCTGGAGCGTGCTATCCAGGTACTGTGCCGCCGCCGCAAGAATAACCCGCTGCTGGTGGGTGAATCCGGCGTGGGTAAAACCGCGATCGCCGAAGGTCTGGCATGGCGTATCGTGCAGGGCGACGTGCCGGAAGTGATGAAAGAGTGCACCATCTATTCTCTGGATATCGGTTCACTGCTGGCCGGAACTAAATACCGTGGCGACTTTGAGAAGCGTTTTAAAGCGCTGCTCAAGCAGCTTGAACAGGACACCAGCAGCATTCTGTTTATCGATGAAATCCATACCATCATCGGTGCAGGTGCGGCCTCCGGTGGCCAGGTTGATGCCGCAAACCTGATTAAACCGCTGTTATCAAGCGGCAAGATTCGGGTGATGGGGTCAACCACCTATCAGGAGTTCAGCAATATCTTTGAGAAGGATCGTGCGCTGGCGCGCCGCTTCCAGAAAATTGATATTACCGAGCCTACGGTGGAAGAGACGGTACAGATCCTTAACGGGCTGAAGCCGAAATACGAAGCGCACCACGATGTTCGCTACACGGCGAAAGCCGTGCGTGCGGCGGTGGAGCTGGCGGTGAAATATATCAACGACCGCCACCTGCCGGATAAAGCGATTGACGTGATTGATGAAGCCGGTGCGCGTGCGCGTCTGATGCCGGTGAGTAAACGCAAAAAAACCGTTAACGTCGCGGACATCGAAAGCGTGGTGGCACGTATTGCGCGTATTCCTGAGAAGAGCGTTTCTGCCAGCGATCGCGATTCGCTGAAAACGCTGGGCGATCGCCTGAAAATGCTGGTGTTCGGGCAGGATAACGCCATTGAAGCGCTGACCGAGGCGATCAAGATGAGCCGTGCCGGTCTGGGGCAGGATCGTAAACCGGTGGGGTCGTTCCTGTTTGCCGGGCCTACGGGCGTGGGCAAAACCGAAGTGACGGTTCAGCTGGCCCGTGCGCTGGGTATCGAACTGCTGCGCTTTGATATGTCCGAGTACATGGAACGCCACACCGTCAGTCGCCTGATTGGTGCGCCTCCGGGCTATGTCGGCTTCGATCAGGGCGGCCTGCTGACCGATGCGGTAATTAAGCATCCGCACGCTGTGGTGCTGCTGGATGAAATCGAGAAGGCTCACCCGGACGTCTTCAACCTGCTGCTGCAGGTGATGGACAACGGTATGCTGACCGATAATAACGGCCGCAAGGCGGACTTCCGCAACGTGGTGCTGGTGATGACCACTAACGCCGGGGTGCGGGAAACCGAACGTAAATCGATCGGCCTGATCCAGCAGGATAACAGCACCGATGCGATGGAAGAGATCAAAAAGATCTTTACGCCGGAATTCCGCAACCGCCTTGATAATGTTATCTGGTTCAAACACCTCGATCGCGTGGTGATCCATCAGGTTGTCGATAAGTTTATCGTTGAGCTGCAGGCACAGCTGGATCCGAAAGGCGTATCGCTGGAAGTCAGCGATGAAGCAAGGGAGTGGCTGGCGGATAAAGGCTATGACAAGGCGATGGGTGCCCGTCCAATGGCCCGTGCCGTTCAGGAGAACCTGAAGAAACCGCTGGCGAACGAGCTGCTGTTTGGCTCCCTGGTTGACGGGGGTTCCGTATCGGTTGGTCTGGACAAAGAGAAAAATCAGCTGACCTATCACTTCCTCAGCGCTGAGAAGCGTAAAGCGGAAGGGACCGTGCATTAAGGTTCAGCAGAAAAAACAAAGGCCGGATAATTATCCGGCCTTTTTTTATGGTTGCTGCCAGGCATAACTCTGCGGGCAGGAACGGAATGGGGCTAATCAGCGACTACGGAAGACAATGCGGCCTTTGCTCAGGTCGTACGGGGTCAGCTCTACAGTGACTTTGTCACCCGTCAGGATGCGGATATAGTTTTTGCGCATTTTACCGGAGATATGAGCGGTAACCACGTGACCGTTTTCCAATTCAACGCGGAACATGGTGTTAGGTAACGTATCAAGTACGGTACCCTGCATTTCAATATTGTCTTCTTTGGCCATCGAATCCTCTAGGTGGACTACCTTAGTTTTGAACCGGCAAGATAATGCCGAATTTCACGTATTAAGTAAAGAATTGCAGATGATTTGATCACCCACATCAACTCCTCTCATGCCATTCGGGCACGGAAGCGTTACGAATAAGTCGTATTGAATAGCGTCTGCGTGGGGGAACAGCGGGCTAAGAATCTGTTTAAATCTGCTTTGTCGCACGATGAAAAACAGTTCTGACAGGTGCATTGAGATTCCCAGCCTGGGATTCCGCATCACCATCTTGTACCGGTGAAAGGCGGACGACATACCAAACGCGGGCATTATACCACTGTTATCCGTGCGTTGCTGGAAAACATTAACATCTACGAGTAAAAAGCCTTTGAGGTCGCCAGCATTCGGTTAACAACGCACGCCGCGCGTAATCATCGACGTACTGCAAATAGCCGGCACGGGATATTTCCCGGGCGCCCAATGAGGCGGTATGGGGATTAAGCACCTGACAGTCAATTAATTGCCCGCCCTGCCGGGCAAACCAGCCGCTGAATACCAGCAGGGCCGTTTTGGACGCGTTCTCGCTGCGGCTGAACATCGACTCGCCGCAAAAAATCTGCCCCAGCGCGAGGCCGTACATCCCGCCGACCAGCACATCGTCCTGCCAGACCTCAACCGAATGCGCGTGGCCCTGAGAATGCAAAGTTTGCCAGGCCTGGATCACTTCTGGCGTGATCCAGGTGCCTTCGTCGCGATCGGTCGCACAGCCCGCTATGACCTCTGAAAAACAGTGATTAAGCGTAACGGAATAGGGGGATTTTTGATGGAAGCGCTTCATGCTGCGGCTGAGGTGGAATTCCTCCGGCGGCAGCACCGCACGGGGATCGGGTGACCACCACAGAATCGGATCGCCCGGCGAAAACCACGGGAAAATCCCGTGATGATAGGCATTGAGCAGGCGGGCAGAACTGAGATCGCCGCCCATTGCCAGGAGTCCGTTAGGTTCCCGCAGCGCCATGTCTGGCGGCGGGAAGTTTAACGAGTCGCGCGATAGCTGGATCAAACGCATGATGATGTCCGCAGGGTTCTGGAGCTAAAGACTATAGCGCAAAGCGTTGTAAAAATGTCCAGTAGCGGCCGCGGTCTGCCACTAATTGCTGATGATCGCCCTGCTCGATGATCCTGCCGTTGTCCATGACGCAGATCCGATCGAAGTTTGCCAGGCCGCGCAGGCGGTGGGTCACCATGATCAGGGTTTTACCCTGGGCAACCTTGCGCAGCAGCGCCAGTATTTGCTGCTCCGTTTCGGCATCCAGCCCTTCAGTCGGTTCATCCAGCAGCATCAGGTCGCCGTTGTGCAGCAGCGCGCGGGCCAGGCCCAGACGCCGTAGCTCACCGCCCGACAGCTGACGCCCCCCTTCACCGAGCCATGCATTCAGCCCCCGATCGTTTTCCAGCAGTTTCTCCAGCCCGACCTGATGCAGCGCGTCACACAGCTGCTCGTCGCTGGATCCCGGCGCGGCAAGCAGCAGATTATCACGCAGCGTACTGGTGAACAGGTGAACGCGCTGTGTCACCACGCTGGTGCGGCTACGCAGGTCGGCTTCACCCCAGGCGGGCAGTGGAACGCCATTGAGTAATATTTCGCCCTGCTGCGGATCCCAGGTGCGGGTTAACAGCTGCAGCAGCGTGGATTTACCGCAGCCGGTACGGCCCAGCAGGGCGATGTGCTCGCCGGCGGCGATGTTGAGAGAAACGCCGTCCAACGCCAGCGGATCGCGGCTGGCATAGCGGAAGCTGACGTCCTGCAGAGTGACCGCCGCGCCGCGAGCATTTTGCGTCGCGGTGGCGGAAAAGGTCACCGCCGGTGCCTGTTCGATAATTTGCGTGACCCGCTGTGCGGAGGCGATAACATGGCCAAGGTGCTGGAAGGCGGTTCCCACCGGGCCCAGCGCCTCAAAGGCGGCCAGCGTACAGAAGACAAACAGGGCAATGTAAGCACCCGGATGAGGATCGCCACCAATACCGGCCGCGCTCAGCCACAGCATCAGGGTAACGGCAATGCCGCCCATCAGCATCACCAGCGCCTGCGACAGGCCGGTCAGACTTGCCTGGCGCAGCTGCACGTCAAGCCACCGGCGTTCCGTGCCGTCCAACGCGCTGCGGAACTGGCCGGCAGCGCCGTACAGCCTCAGCTCGGACTGTCCCTGTAACCATCGCGTCAGGCCGCTACGATACTGCCCGCGTAAGCGGGTCAGATCTGCGCCAACAGGCAACCCGGCGCGATAAAATACCGGGGGAAGCAGCAGCAGGGTGAACAGCATCAGCACGGCGAGGGTGAGCGCCAGGCCAACATCCAGCCAGCTCAAACCAACCGTCACCACGGCAATGACCACCAGCGCACCCACCAGCGGGGATATCACCCGCAGATAGAGGTGGTCAAGGGTATCCACATCGGCGACCAGGCGATTGAGCAACTCTCCCTGACGGAAACGGGCAATGCCGGCGGGGGAGAGGGGTAGCAGCTTACTGAAGGTAAATACGCGCAGATGCTGCAGAACGCGGAAGGTGCCGTCGTGGCTGACCAGGCGCTCAACGTAGCGTGCGACGGTGCGGGTGATTGCAGCACCGCGCACGCCGGCCGCCGGCAGCATGTAGTTAAAGCTGTAGATACCCGCCACGCCCGCCAGCGAGGTGGCAGCAAGGAACCAGCCCGACAGCGTTAGTAAGCCGATACTGGCCAACAGCGTAACGGCGGCCAGCAGCATGCCAAACAGCAGGCGCCAGATATGGCGACGATAAAGCTTCAAAAAGGGCAGCAGAGTTTTCATTCTAACGATCCTCCTCGCTGTGCCAGCAGTTCAGCAAATGGCCCGGGCGCGCCGGCCAGGGTTGCCCAGTCTCCCTGCTGCACGATGGTGCCGTTGCGCATCAGCCAGATTTCGTCCCACTGTGCCAGGCGATCGAGCTGGTGGGTAATCAGCAGCGTGCTCTGGGCATGAGAAGCCTGCAGCAGCGCATGATTGACGTGCTGCTCGCTTTGCGTATCAAGGCTGGCATCGGGTTCATCCAGCAGCATAAGCCGGCAGGGCTTCATCAGCGCGCGCGCAACGGCAACGCGCTGCGCCTGCCCCACGGAAAGCCGCGCGGCCTGATCGCCGGTATCCGTGTCCAGACCGGCGGGCAGGCGAGGAAGAAACTCGTTAATCCCGGCCACTTCAAGAACCTGCTGGAGGTGCGCTTCGTCCTGATTACCGCTTAGCAAAATATTTTCGCGCAGCGTATTAGCGGGAAGATGGGGGTTTTGACCGACCCAGGCCAGCTGCGCCTGCCAGCAATCGGGGTCGATATCACACAGTTCCGTACCGTTGACCTGCAGTGAGCCGGTATAGGGCAGGTAGCCGAGCAGCGCATTCATCAGTGACGTTTTACCGGCGCCGCTTTGACCGACCACCGCAATTCGCTGCCCTGACCGCAGCTCGAAGTTCAAAGGGCCAGCCAGCACCGTGCCGTCCGCGGTGGTCACGGTCATTTCGCGCGCGACCAGGCTGAATCCGGCGCTGAGGTCCGGTTTCAGTTCGCCACGCTTAATCGCGGCATCTTCACTCTCTTCAAGGAAGCTTTGCAGGGCATCAGCGCCACCGACGGCCTGGGCTTTGGCATGATAGAACGCGCCCAGATCGCGCAGCGGCTGGTAAAACTCCGGCGCCAGAATCAGCACCAGGAAACCGGCGAACAGCGTCACCGGACCGCTGTAGTGGCCGAAATCGAATACGCCAAGATAGGAGAAGCCGAAATAGACGGCGATCAGCGCGATGGAGATGGAAGCAAAGAACTCCAGCACCGCCGAAGAGAGGAAGGCCATCCGCAGCACTTCCATCGTGCGCTGACGGAACTGCTCCGAGGCGTCACGAATCGTTTCGGTTTCAGCTTCGGCGCGGTTAAACAGGCGCAGCGTTTCCAGCCCGCGCAGGCGATCGAGGAACTGGCCGCTCAGGCGACCCAGTGCGAGGAAGTTACGGCGGTTAGCATCCGCAGCGCCCATTCCGACCATGGCCATAAACAGGGGAATGAGCGGAGCCGTGGCAAGAAGAATAAGCGAGGCGGCCCAGTTCACCGGGAACAGCAGGATCAGCACCATACAGGGGATCACGCCCGCCAGCATCATCTGCGGCAGGTAGCGCGCGTAGTAATCCTGCATCTCCTCAATCTGTTCCAGCAGCAGGGTAGCCCAGCTTCCGGCTGGTTTGCCCTGGATCCATGCCGGGCCGAGATCGGTCAGCCGGTCCAGTACGCGCTGGCGCAGCGCAAGGCGGATGGCCTGTCCGGCTTTAAAGCCCGCCTTTTCCCGCAGCCATGCCAGCAGGGCACGCGCGGCAAAACAGGCCAGCAGTAAGATGAAATCAACCCCCAGGGTCTCGCGGGGCAGGTGGTCGATAATCAGCGCCTGCAGCAGGGAGGCAAGGAACCACGCCTGAGCCAGAATAAGCAGCGCGCTCAGCGTGCCGAGCAGGGATGAGATCCGCAGCCAGCGATGGCCGTGAACACTTTGACTTTTCAGCCAGCGGGTGAGTTGTTGTTGTCGTGTTTTATTCATGTGTTGCCGAGTTGCCCTGACGTAAACGGTAGTGAGGCAGAAGCCCCCAGGAAGATCGGTGTCAAGCGCGGCAATGTTACAATGCGGAGGATAAAAAGGCGACAATTGCTCGTCGCCTCAGGCAAGATAAGCTCAGAGTTTTAACAACTTACTGATTATTTTTAACTAAACCGTCAAGATAACGTTCTGCATCCAGTGCCGCCATACAGCCGGTGCCCGCGGACGTAATGGCCTGACGATAAATATGATCCATCACATCGCCCGCAGCGAATACGCCAGGAATGCTGCTCTGGGTGGCATTACCATGAATACCGGACTGAACTTTGATATAGCCGTTTTCCAGTTCAAGCTGACCGTTGAAAATGCCGGTGTTAGGGCTGTGGCCGATAGCCACGAACAGACCCGCCACGTGAAGCTCTTCGGTCTGCGTTTCATCATGCGTTGAACGCAGGCGTAACGCGCTGACGCCCATCTGATCGCCGAGGACTTCGTCCAGCGTGCGGTCGGTGTGCAGCACGATATTGCCGTTTTTCACCTTTTCCATCAGCCGGTCAATCAGGATCTTCTCCGCGCGGAAACTGTCGCGACGGTGGATCAGGTGAACCTCAGCGGCGATGTTGGCCAGGTAAAGCGCCTCTTCAACGGCGGTATTACCACCGCCGATGACGGCGACTTTCTGATTGCGATAGAAAAAGCCGTCGCAGGTGGCGCAGGCGGAAACGCCACGGCCCTTAAACTCATCTTCAGACGGCAGACCCAGATAACGTGCGGAAGCACCGGTGGCGATGATCAGCGCATCAGCGGTGTATTCGCCTTCATCGCCGGTCAGACGGAACGGACGATTCTGCAGATCCACACTGTGAATATGGTCAAAAATAATCTCGGTGTTAAATTTCACCGCGTGTTCGTGCATGCGTTCCATCAGCAGCGGACCGGTCAGCTCATTAGCATCTCCCGGCCAGTTTTCAACGTCGGTCGTGGTGGTGAGCTGGCCACCTTTTTCGAGACCGGTAATCAGTACCGGATTCAGGTTGGCCCTGGCCGCATAAACGGCGGCGGTGTAGCCTGCCGGACCCGAACCAAGAATCAGTAACTTACTGTGTTTAGCCGTACCCATGAGATCCTCATTAATTAACTGACGAGCATGGTTGGGATTGTAGGGAATTTAGCGGTGCAAAAAAAGCATTCTGCGATTTTGTTAACGATTAATGAAAAAGGCTAAACCAATCATTGCCGCAGAACGAATACGCTTTGCGCAAAAAAACAGCAATTACTGCTTTTTAACGATGGTGGGTAAGAAAAATTGTCATTGAAAAACAGAGAGCCAGCCTGTTATCTGGAATGTTGTACTGGTTTTGGTTGTTTTACTTTGACAATCGGCTGTTGTTTTGCGAAAACATTATTGGAAGCGGAGAATATTTAAGATAGCGCAGCGGCGATTTTGTCTGTTTTGCGTTCGTCCTCGAATAAACTCAGTCTGTCATTTGGAATGACGCATGGTGTGGACAGACAACATGCGTCATGCAGATGAGGCGTGAAATATCGCAGCAGGCTCTATGTCTTCACTTAGAACGACTCTGTAAACGACTCAGCGTGCAGGGTAGGCAGGTAAAGGGAAGGATTTAAGAGAGACAATAATAATGGTAGACAATAAAAAACGACCGGGTAAAGACCTTGACAGAATCGACCGCAACATCCTGAATGAATTACAGAAGGATGGGCGTATTTCTAACGTTGAATTATCCAAGCGCGTGGGGTTATCTCCTACGCCATGCCTGGAACGCGTACGCCGCCTGGAACGCCAGGGCTTTATTCTTGGCTATACCGCGCAGCTGAATCCGCACTATCTGGACGCCTCGCTGCTGGTTTTCGTTGAGATTACTCTGAATCGTGGTGCGCCGGATGTGTTTGAACAATTTAACGCCGCCGTGCAAAAACTTGAGGAAACTCAAGAGTGTCACCTCGTTTCCGGTGATTTCGACTACCTGTTGAAAACCCGTGTACCGGACATGTCCGCCTACCGTAAACTCCTCGGGGAAACGCTGCTGCGCCTGCCGGGAGTGAACGATACGCGTACCTATGTGGTCATGGAAGAAGTGAAACAAAGTAACCGCTTAGTGATTAAGACCCGGTAACACAGGACAGGTGCAAAACCTGGTAGGTTTCGATACACTCCTGTGAATTCATACAGGTTCAGCGTCGGGTTAGCCCCGACGCTGTTGCCTTCATAATTTACAGGCACCTGGAGAGTACTCTTGAGCCAGGAATATACAGAAGATAAAGAAGTTTCGTTACAACCGCTGAGCAGTGGACGTCGTCTGCTGGAAGCGCTACTGATTATTGTTGCTCTTTTCGCCATTTATCTGATGGTCGCACTGGTGAGCTTCAATGCCTCCGATCCGAGCTGGTCGCAAACCGCCTGGCACGAGCCGATCCACAATCTCGGTGGTGGTGTGGGTGCGTGGCTTGCCGATACGCTATTTTTCATTTTTGGCGTGATGGCGTATGCGATCCCTCCCGTTATTTTAGGTCTTTGCTGGATCACCTTCCGCCAGCGTAACTCCCAGGAATACATCGACTATTTTGCCGTCGCATTGCGGCTCATCGGCGTGCTTGCGCTGGTGGTGACCTCCTGCGGCCTGGCGGCGCTGAATGCCGATGATATGGGATACTTCGCCTCCGGCGGCGTGATTGGCAGTCTGCTAAGCAATGCCATGGCTCCGTGGGTGAACGGCCCGGCCGGGACGTTAATCCTGCTGTGCGTCTGGGCGGCAGGTCTGACGCTGTATACCGGCTGGTCCTGGCTGACCATTGCCGAGAAAATTGGCGCGGTGGTGATGGGCGTGCTGACGTTTGCCAGCAATCGCTCCCGTGCGGATGAAAAATGGCATGAAGACGAAGAGTACGAGGAAGACGACGCGCCGGTCATTTCTTCTCGTGCGGCACGTAAAGACGAGGGTGACGACGTTCTGCTGGCAAAACACGCGCTGCCGGAAGTTGCAGACGACGAACACGATCCGCTGCTGGCTGCACCGCTGAAGCAGGCATCAGATGAGACTGAAACATCAGTGGATCCTGCTGCGATAGCCGACGCGCCGTTGGCAGGTCAGGCCGCGGTAGCCAGCGTTGTTGTCGCCGGTACGAACACCCAGGCCGCACAACGTCACGATGCCGCGCAGGAAACACCTCCAGCGCGCCAGGAACCCGTTGCAGCTCAGCCTCAGCAGGCTTCTGCTCTGACGCAGCCCGTTACGCCGTCAGCGCAGCCTGTTGCTGCGCAGGCCGCCACACCGCCGCTTTATCGCTTTGAAGTCCCTCAGGAAGTGCAGACCCCGGCACCGGTTGCGCCTTCTTACCAGGATGAGGATGATGGCCCGCAGATGGGGAACTGGCGTGAAGCCGCTTCTTCACCGTTTGAATTCTCTCCGCAGTCGACGCCGCACGCGGCTGCGACGATAGCGACAGCAGCTGCCGCTATTTCGCAGGGTTCCGGGAATACAATGCCCTTTATGCCGGGTTTCAGCGCGACCAGCGATGAGGACGATAATCCGCAGGTGAAACAGGGTATCGGCCCTGAACTGCCCCGTCCTAAGCCGGTTAAACTGCCAACTCGCCGCGAGCTGGCTTCCTATGGCATTAAACTGCCGTCGCAGCGGATGGCCGAAGAGAAAGCCAGAGAAGAAGAGCTGCGTCAGCAGCAGGAACAGGAGCAGCAGGCAGCAGTGCGATCTGCGTCGCCTGGCTATGCTGCGCCAACCCTCAGCGACGAGCAGGATAACGACGCCGAGGAGGCAAACCTGCGCGCGGCGTTCCTGGCCCAGCAGCAGCAGCGCTATGGCGAAGAGCTCTCCCCTGAGGAAGAAGAACTGGTGCAGCAGGCCGCGTTAGCCAGCCAGTTTGCGCAACAGCAGCAGCAGCGCTACGCGGCTGAAAGCGAACCGACCGCGCCAACCGTGTCGTCCGCGCAGTCTGCATCAGTATCTGCAGCGCCAGCGTTCACTCTGGATACCTCTTCCGCGTTCGACTTCTCACCGATGGATGACCTGGTCGATGACGGTCCTGTCGAGCCTCTGTTTATGCCATCGTCAGTGGCAGAGCCAGAACCCGCTACGCCTCAATGGCAGCAGCCGCAACAGCAGCCGGTAAACACATATCAACAACCGCAGCCTTCAGTTACTGTGCCACAGCAACACGGTCGCGAAGAGCAGGCATCTCAATGGCAGAAAGCCGAACCTGAAGCGCAGTGGCATCCACAGGCCGATACCGTGCATTCATCGCAACAACAACCGGCTGAACCTGCGCCGGCTTCAGCCTGGCGACCGGTCCCTGCGGCTCAGGCCGTGCAGCCCGCGGTAAGTGTTGAACCTGCCGCTCAGGAACCGGACATGGACAGTCTTATCCATCCATTCCTGGTCCGCCATGAGCAGCCAACCTACAAGCCAACGACGCCGTTGCCGAGCCTTGACCTGTTGACGTCTCCGCCAACGGAAACCGAACCGGTCGATCACTTTGCCCTTGAGCAGACCTCTCGTCTGATTGAGGCGCGGCTGGCCGATTACCGCGTTAAAGCGGAGGTGGTTGGGCACTCACCCGGACCGGTGATCACGCGGTTTGAGCTGGATCTGGCTCCCGGCGTGAAAGCGGCGCGCATTTCTAACCTCTCCCGTGATCTGGCGCGTTCGCTCTCTGCCGTCGCCGTGCGCGTGGTGGAAGTGATCCCGGGGCGTCCTTATGTCGGTCTTGAGCTGCCTAATCAGAAACGCCAGACGGTGTATCTGCGTGAGGTGCTGAACTGCCCGGCGTTCCTGGATAATCCGTCTCCGCTGTCGATTGTCCTTGGTAAGGATATTTCCGGCGAGCCGGTGGTAGCCGACCTCGGTAAAATGCCTCACCTGCTGGTTGCCGGTACGACCGGTTCCGGTAAGTCGGTGGGCGTTAACGCCATGATCCTCAGCATTCTGTATAAAGCGACGCCGAAAGAAGTGCGCTTTATCATGATCGATCCGAAAATGCTGGAGCTGTCGGTCTATGAAGGGATCCCGCATCTGTTAACCGACGTGGTTACGGATATGAAAGATGCGGCCAATGCTCTGCGCTGGTGTGTGGTTGAGATGGAGCGTCGCTACAAGCTGATGTCAGCGCTGGGCGTGCGTAACATAGCCGGCTACAACGAAAAAGTGGACCTGGCAGAAGAGATGGGACGTCCGATTCCCGATCCGTTCTGGAAGCCGACCGACAGCATGGACATGACGCCGCCGGTGCTGGAAAAAGAGCCTTATATCGTGGTGATGGTCGATGAGTTCGCCGACCTGATCATGACCGTGGGTAAAAAGGTGGAAGAGCTGATTGCACGCCTGGCGCAGAAAGCCCGTGCGGCCGGTATTCACCTGGTTCTGGCAACCCAGCGTCCTTCGGTGGATGTGATTACCGGTCTGATTAAGGCAAACATCCCGACCCGTATCGCTTTTACCGTATCAAGTAAAATTGACTCCCGGACGATTCTCGATCAGGGCGGTGCGGAATCCCTGCTCGGTATGGGTGACATGCTGTATCTGGCTCCGAACTCTTCGATCCCAGTGCGCGTGCACGGGGCATTTGTTCGCGATCAGGAAGTTCATGCGGTGGTCAAGGACTGGAAGGCACGCGAGCGGCCAAAATATAAAGAGGGTATTCTCAGCGGCGGCGATGACGGTGAATCAGCCGGCGGCGGTATGGAAGGGGACGAAGAACTCGATCAGCTGTTCGACCAGGCGGTTGCTTTCGTGGTGGATAAGCGTCGTGCTTCAATTTCCGGGGTTCAGCGTCAGTTCCGCATTGGCTACAACCGCGCCGCGCGCATCATTGAACAGATGGAAGCGCAGGGGATTGTGTCATCGCCGGGCCACAACGGAAATCGTGAAGTGCTGGCACCGCCGCCGCATGAAATGTGATGGACATTTTTTTAATCAACGCTTTATCTGAAGCGTGACACCAAAGCGTTATTAAGGATGCCGTAATGAAGAAATTTGTAATCTCGTGCTGTCTGCTGGCGGCCTTTACCTCGGCCAGCGTACTGGCCGATGCGTCCAGCGAGCTGAAACAGCGCCTGGATAAAGTAAAAAGTTTCCACGCTACCTTCAGTCAAAAAGTGACCGATGGTAGCGGCGCATCCGTGCAGGACGGCGAAGGGGAAATGTGGGTGCAGCGCCCAAATCTGTTCAACTGGCACATGACGGCGCCCGATGAAAGCACCCTGATTTCCGATGGCAAAACGCTGTGGTTCTACAATCCTTTCGTGGAGCAGGTCAGCGCCAGCTGGCTGAAAGACGCCACCGGCAACACGCCGTTTATGCTGATTGCCCGCAATCAGGCCAGCGACTGGAAGCAGTACAATATCGCGCAGAAAGGGGATAACTTCTCCCTGACGCCAAAATCAATCGATGGCAACCTGAAGCAGTTTGATATTAACGTTTCAACCAACGGTACGATCAACCAGTTCAGCGCTGTTGAGCAGGACGGCCAGCGCAGCAGCTATGCGCTGAAAAGCCAGCAAAACGGCAGCATCTCCGCCGATAAGTTCACGTTTACGCCGCCAAAAGGCGTGACCCTGGACGATCAGCGTCAGTGAGGTCCGCGTGAGTAACCTGTCCCTCGACTTCTCCCGCAACGAGTTTCAACCGCTGGCCGCACGTATGCGGCCACGTAATCTGAATGAATATATCGGCCAGCAGCATCTGCTGGCGGCGGGGAAACCGCTGCCGCGGGCGATTGAAGCCGGCCACCTTCATTCGATGATCCTGTGGGGGCCGCCGGGGACGGGGAAAACGACGCTGGCTGAGATTATCGGCCATTACGGTCAGGCGGACGTTGAGCGTATTTCTGCGGTGACATCCGGCGTGAAAGAGATACGCGAAGCCATCGAACGTGCCAGGCAGAGCCGCAATGCGGGGCGCCGTACTATACTGTTTGTCGATGAGGTGCATCGCTTCAATAAAAGCCAGCAGGATGCCTTTCTGCCGCATATTGAGGACGGCACGATCACCTTTATCGGTGCCACTACCGAAAATCCCTCGTTTGAGCTTAACTCCGCGCTGCTTTCACGCGCGCGCGTCTATCTGCTGAAATCACTGACCAGTGAGGACATTGCTGCGGTACTGGATCAGGCGATGAACGATGGCGAGCGTGGCTACGGCAACGATAACGTCATCCTGCCGGACAATACCCGCAATATGATTGCCGAGCTGGTCAATGGCGATGCGCGTCGGGCGCTTAATACGCTGGAAATGATGGCGGATATGGCCGAGGTGAACGCCGAGGGCAAGCGTGAACTGACGCCGCAGCTGCTGAACGAAGTTTCGGGTGAACGCAGCGCTCGCTTCGACAATAAGGGCGATCGGTTTTACGATCTGATTTCCGCTCTGCACAAGTCCGTACGCGGTTCCGCACCGGATGCGGCGCTGTACTGGTATGCCAGAATTATTACTGCGGGTGGCGATCCCCTGTACGTCGCTCGCCGCCTGCTGGCTATTGCCTCTGAAGATGTGGGTAATGCCGACCCGCGCGGTATGCAGGTTGCCATCGCTGCCTGGGACTGTTTTACCCGGGTCGGTCCGGCGGAAGGCGAACGCGCAATCGCTCAGGCGATCGTGTATCTGGCCTGCGCGCCAAAAAGTAATGCCGTTTACACCGCCTTCAAAGCGGCGATGCGCGATGCGCGTGAAAATCCGGATTACGATGTGCCTGAACACCTGCGTAATGCACCAACGAAGCTGATGAAGGAAATGGGGCTGGGCGCGGAGTATCGCTACGCCCATGACGAACCGAACGCCTATGCGGCCGGTGAGGACTATTTCCCCCCGCAAATGGCCCAGACCCGCTACTATCAGCCGACATCTCGCGGGCTGGAGGGCAAAATCGGTGAAAAGCTCACCTGGCTTGCCACTCAGGATCAAAATAGCCCGACAAAACGCTACCGCTGACCGGGGCGTTGCGGTAAGGTTACCTGCGAATTCAACGCATTCACTCCGGTGGATGCGCCTTTTCTTTTATTCCATCACAACAAGCACAGGACAAGCATGCTCGATCCCAATCTGCTGCGTAATGAGCCAGACGCAGTCGCTGAAAAACTGGCACGCCGGGGTTATAAACTGGACGTTGACACGCTGCGCGCTCACGAAGAGCGTCGTAAAGTGTTGCAGGTAGAAACTGAAAATCTGCAGGCAGAGCGTAACTCGCGATCCAAATCCATCGGGCAGGCCAAAGCACGTGGGGAAGACATCGAACCGTTGCGTCAGGAAGTGAATGCCCTGGGCGAACGCCTGGATGCTGCTAAAGCAGAGCTGGACGCACTGCAAAACGATATTCGTGACTTCTCGCTGGCCATTCCTAATCTGCCTGATGATGTGGTACCACTGGGTAAAGACGACAGTGAAAACCTGGAGATCAGCCGCTGGGGTGAACCGCGTAAGTTTGATTTCGCGGTGCGCGATCACGTTGAACTCGGTGAGATGGCCGCAGGTCTGGACTTTGCTGCAGCGGTTAAGCTGACCGGCTCGCGTTTCATCGTGATGAAAGGGCAGATTGCCCTGATGCACCGTGCGCTGAGCCAGTTTATGCTCGATCTGCACACCGAGCAGCACGGCTACCAGGAAACCTACGTCCCGTATCTGGTGAACCATGCCAGCCTGTACGGTACGGGCCAGCTGCCTAAGTTCGGCGAAGATCTGTTCCATACGCGTCCGCTGGAAGAAGAAGCTTCCAGCAGCAACTATGCGCTGATCCCAACGTCGGAAGTCCCGCTGACCAACCTGGTTCGTGATGAGATCCTGGAAGAAGAGTCACTGCCGCTGAAAATGACCGCGCATACGCCGTGCTTCCGTTCCGAAGCCGGTGCCTATGGACGCGATACCCGCGGCCTGATTCGTATGCACCAGTTCGATAAAGTTGAGATGGTGCATATTACCCGTCCGGAAGACTCCATGGACGCGCTGGAAGAGCTGGTTGGCCACGCAGAGAAAGTGCTGCAGCTGCTTAACCTGCCGTACCGTAAGGTGCTGCTGTGTACCGGTGACATGGGCTTTGGTTCAACCAAAACCTACGATCTGGAAGTGTGGCTGCCGGCGCAGGACACCTACCGCGAAATTTCGTCCTGCTCCAACATGGGCGATTTCCAGGCCCGTCGTATGCAGGCACGCTGCCGTACCAAAACCGAGAAAAAACCGCGTCTGGTACACACGCTGAATGGTTCCGGTCTGGCAGTGGGGCGTACTCTGGTTGCCGTGCTGGAAAACTACCAGCAGGAAGATGGCCGTATTGAAGTGCCGGAAGTGCTGCGTCCCTACATGAAAGGCCTTGAGTATATCGGCTAATATCGCTCGCTCTTCATGTTGAAAAACCGTCTGTGACAGTACGTCACAGGCGGTTTTTTTTCATCGTCATCAAGCAAAATTCGTTATGGATAATTTCGTTATCTTTCGCGTAATTTGATGCAAATTCAACGAGATATTTTACGCGGATAAGCTGGCTCTCACCGCGCTAACTCCTTGTAGATAAAAAAATTAAATCATTTAGCAGCAAATCGTGCTGCGGCCATTCTTTGGTGCTTTTACAAACCTCCGCGCGGTGGCATGATGCGCACAAAATCCTTCCTCATTCTGGTTCTTCACTACTATGTCCATCTGGTCGCGCCCTGTAATAGTGCTGCTTTGCGGTTTGCTGTTGCTGACGATTTCTATTGCCGCGCTGAATACTCTGGTTCCACTGTGGCTGACGCATGATGCGTTACCGACCTGGCAGATTGGCGTCGTCAGTTCTTCTTACTATTGCGGTAATTTGTTGGGCACGCTGATTGCGGGATGGCTGATTAAACGCCTTGGTTTTAACCGCAGCTATTATCTGGCCTCGCTGGTTTTTGCTCTGGCTACCGTTGCTCTGGGCCTGCAGAGTGGATTCTGGATGTGGACCCTGTGGCGATTCGTCGCGGGCGTAGGCTGTGCGCTGATTTGGGTAATTGTTGAGAGTGCGCTGCTGTGTAACGGCACGCTGCGTAACCGTGGCAGACTGCTGGCGGCCTACATGATTGTTTATTACATCGCGACCGTTGCCGGACAGCTGATGGTCAGCCGCGTTTCTACCGAACTGATGCAGGTGCTGCCGTGGGTTAGCGGTCTGATTCTGGCGGCTATTCTGCCGCTGGTATTTACCCGCGTTACCGCCAGCCAGGCGGAAGAAGGTGAGGATGGGGCATCAGGTCGCCTGTGGCCGATGCTGCGCCGCCGCAATGCACGCTTAGGGATTAACGGCTGTATTATTTCCGGTATTGTTCTGGGTTCACTGTACGGTCTGATGCCGCTGTATCTGTCGCATCAGGGAATGAGTGATTCCAACGTGGGCTACTGGATGGCGCTGTTAGTCAGTGCCGGTATTATCGGCCAGTGGCCCATCGGCCGCCTTGCGGATCGCTATGGAAGACTGATGGTGCTGAGGGTGCAGGTATTCGGTGTGATCCTCGGCGCGCTGGCCATGCTGGGCAACGCAGCAATGGGACCGGCTCTGTTTATTCTCGGCTGTGCCGGCTTCACGCTTTATCCCGTTGCCATGTCCTGGGCCTGTGAGAAGGTCGCACATCATGAACTGGTAGCGATGAATCAGGCGTTGCTGCTCAGCTATACCGTGGGCAGCCTTGCCGGCCCGACAATGACGTCGATGCTGATGCAGAATTATTCCGATCGTCTGCTGTTTGTGATGATTGCGGTGGTGGCTTTGATTTATCTCGCCATGCTGCTGCGCAAAGCGGACCACCATATCAATCCGGTGGCGCACGCCTGAGAAGATCGGGCATAGTGAGCCGAATCTTTAACGACTCTGAGTTATCGTTGGACGTGCTCTGACGTTACTGAAGGGGTGTTAAGCGCTGAAGTATGTACGTTAAAAGGGCGGCCCCGAGGGTCGCCCTTTTACTCTGGCTCAGTACATCACGTAGTGGCCGTAGCTTTCGAGGATATGTTTAATCCGCTCCATGGTTTCCGCTTTCGGCGGATGAACGCCGTCCAGCTTGTACTCTTCACCCATCGCTACCCATTTGTGTTTACCCAACTCGTGATAGGGCAGCATCTCAATTTTTTCGACGTTACCCATATCGCGGGTAAACTCACCGAGGCGGTGGGCGGAATCATCATCATCCGTGTAGCCAGGCACCACCACATAGCGGATCCAGGTGCGGATTTTCCGCTTAGCCAGATAGCGGGCAAAATCCAGCGTACGATGGTTGGAAACGCCAACCAGCACCTGATGGATATCATCATTAATCTGTTTCAAATCAAGCATCACCAGGTCGGTGACATCTAACAGTTCATCAATAACCGGATCGTAGCGACGCACGAAGCCATTGGTGTCCAGACAGGTATTAATTCCTTCGGCCTTACAGGCACGAAACCAGTCGCGAACGAATTCAGCCTGCAGGATAGCCTCGCCGCCGGAAGCGGTAACGCCGCCGCCGGAAGCATTCATGAAGTGACGGTAGGAGACCACATCCTTCATCAGTTCCTCAACGGTAATCTCCTTACCGCCGTGGGTGTCCCAGGTATCCCGATTATGGCAGTAGAGGCAGCGCATCAGGCAGCCCTGGAAAAAGGTGATGAAACGAATGCCGGGACCATCGACGGTCCCGCAGGATTCAAATGAGTGAATACGTCCGATAACTGACATTGCGATGAATTCTCCACGTTGACGCAGTCTTGAGCTGCGTTAAGTCTGTTTTGACAGTGCCCTGCAAGAAGCAAAACAGGCCACTGGCGAAACGGACTTGCTGCAGCCCCCAGAGGGGGCTGCGTGGTATTACATGCTTTGCGTAAAGGTACGGGTAATGACGTCCTGCTGCTGCTCTTTGGTCAGTGAGTTAAAGCGCACGGCATAACCGGAAACACGGATGGTCAGCTGCGGATATTTTTCCGGATCTTCCATGGCTTCCAGCAGCATCTCACGGTTCATAACGTTGACGTTAAGGTGCTGACCGCCTTCGATGCTGGCTTCATGGTGGAAGTATCCATCCATCAGGCCTGCGAGGTTGGCTTTACGCACATCATCATTTTTACCCAGCGCATTTGGCACGATGGAGAAGGTATAGGAAATACCATCTTTAGCGTAGGCAAACGGCAGTTTAGCAACGGAGGTCAGTGAAGCCACTGCGCCTTTCTGATCGCGTCCGTGCATTGGGTTCGCACCTGGTCCAAATGGCGCACCGGCGCGACGGCCATCCGGAGTATTACCGGTTTTCTTACCATACACCACGTTTGACGTGATGGTCAGGACAGACTGTGTTGGCACTGCGTTACGGTAAGTCTGCAGTTTCTGAATTTTCTTCATGAAACGTTCAACCAGGTCGCAGGCAATGTCATCAACGCGCGAATCATTGTTACCAAACTGCGGATACTCGCCTTCAATTTTGAAGTCAACCGCCAGACCGTCTTCGTCACGGATGGTGGACACTTTGGCGTATTTGATGGCGGAGAGTGAGTCTGCCGCTACCGACAGTCCTGCAATACCGCATGCCATGGTGCGATAGACATCGCGGTCGTGCAGTGCCATCAGAGAGGCTTCGTAGCTGTACTTATCGTGCATGTAATGGATGACATTCAGTGCGGTGACATACTGCTTGGCCAGCCAGTCCATGAAGTGATCCATACGCGCCATCACTTTTTCATAATCCAGCACTTCATCCATCATCGGTGCTTCTTTCGGACCAACCTGCATTTTCAGTTTTTCATCCACGCCGCCGTTAATCGCGTACAGCATGGTTTTTGCCAGGTTAGCGCGGGCACCGAAGAACTGCATCTGTTTGCCTACGATCATTGGGCTGACGCAGCAGGCGATTGCATAGTCATCGCTGTTGAAATCAGGGCGCATCAGATCGTCATTCTCATACTGCAGAGAAGACGTATCGATCGAGACTTTCGCCGCGAATTTTTTAAAGTTCAGAGGCAGTTTTTCTGACCACAGAATGGTCATGTTAGGCTCTGGTGACGGGCCCATGGTGTAAAGCGTATTCAGGAAGCGGAAGGTGTTTTTGGTCACCAGAGTACGGCCATCAACGCCCATACCCGCCAGGGATTCCGTTGCCCAGATTGGGTCACCTGAGAACAGCTCATCATATTCAGGGGTACGCAGGAAGCGAACCATACGCAGTTTCATGACCAGATGGTCAATCAGCTCCTGCGCTTCTTCTTCGGTAATTTTGCCCGCCTTCAGGTCACGATTGATATAAACATCGAGGAAGGTAGAGACGCGGCCGAAGGACATGGCTGCACCATTCTGCGATTTCACCGCGGCCAGATAGCCAAAGTAGGTCCACTGCACCGCTTCCTGAGCCGTTGTTGCCGGGCCGGAGATATCGAAACCGTGCTTAGCCGCCATTTCTTTAATCTGCTGCAGTGCGCGATGCTGGTCAGCAATTTCTTCACGCAGACGGATAGTGGCTTCAAGGTTAACGCCATTTTCCATATCGCTCTGTAGAGAAGTGAACTGCGCAAACTTGTCTTTCATCAGATAATCAATACCGTACAGCGCAACGCGACGGTAGTCACCGATGATACGACCGCGGCCATAGGCATCCGGCAGGCCGGTCAGCACGCCGGATTTACGGCAGCGCAGGATATCCGGGGTGTAAACATCAAACACGCCCTGGTTATGGGTTTTACGGTATTCGGTGAAGATTTTTTTCAGTGATGGGTCGAGTTCACGGCCGTAAACCTTACAGGAACCCTCTACCATCTTGATGCCGCCGAACGGGATCAGCGCACGTTTCAACGGCGCTTCAGTTTGCAGACCAACAATCTTTTCCAGCGCTTTTTCGATGTAGCCAGCGTCATGCGAGGTAATCGTTGCCGCCAGGTCGGTATCAAAATCAACCGGCGCATGGGTTTTGTTTTCCAGCTTGATGCCTTCCATGACCTTATCCCACAGAGTGGTGGTCGCCTGAGTAGCACCGGCCAGGAATGACTCGTCGCCTTCATAGGGGGTATAGTTTTTCTGGATGAAGTCACGAACGTTGACACCGTTCTGCCATTCACCTGCTGCAAAACTTTCCCAGGCTTTTGCCATGTCTTTATTTAGCTCGGTCATGTGATACCTACCTTTATAACGTGAAGTTCGTTGTACGTTACCGTCAGACGGTGAGCTGCCCGCGGCTGTATAAAATTCTGTTACAGAGACTCAGCGGTGATCGCCATCGCGCAGATAGATCACCCAATACGTCAACCCTACCAGTAAGCCGCCACCGATAATGTTGCCGAGGGTAACGGGGATCAGGTTGTCAGTAACAAAGTTGCTGACGGTAAGGTGTGAAAACTGTTGGGCTGTGGCCCCGGTTGCCTGCCAGAACTCCGGCGAAGCGAAATCTTTGATGACTATTGCCATGGGGATCAGAAACATATTGGCGATGCTGTGTTCGAAGCCGCTGGCTACAAACATGGCAACCGGCAGAACCATGGCGAACATTTTATCCAGCAGGCTGCGGCCGGAATAGCTCATCCACACCGCCATACATACCATCAGATTAGCCAGGATCCCCAGGCATACTGCTTCGATAAAGGTATGGTGCATTTTATGGTCGGCAGTCTGCAGGACGTTTAACCCCCAGGCACCGTTAGCGGTCATATATTGTCCCGCGAACCAGATCAGCGCGACGAAGAAGACGGCGCCGATAAAATTGCCTACGTAAACGTTTATCCAGTTACGCGCCAGTTGAGTCCAGGTGATTCTGCCGCTGGCTTTGGCCACTACGGTGAGAACGGTAGAGGTGAAAAGGTCGGCACCGCAAACAACAACCAGCATCAAGCCGAGAGAAAAGCAGATCCCACCGACCAGTTTTGCCAGCCCCCAGGGAATCGTGCCGGTACCGGTGGTCGCCGTGATGTAAAAGGCGAAGGCGATTGAGATAAATACGCCCGCGTTAATTGCCAGAAAGAAGGTAGTGAAAGGATGTTTCGTTGCTTTATAGACGCCAGCGTCTTCAGCAACTTTAGCCATTTCAGCAGGTAATAATAGATCAAAGAGGTTGCCAGCTTTCACACTAACGTTCTCCAAAAAGTAGTCAGCAAGGAAAGTCTAACAAACGAGTATAGAAGGGAATTTGATATGGATCATAGTGGTCTGGTAATTCAGCCATTCAGATCGGATGAGTGGGGCTATTTTTTAATTAACTTGATGATAAATAACAAATAAAACTTTTTTAATATTTAAAAAAATAATTTAAATTTTATTTTTCAACCTCTTTGGAAGGTTAAAAAATGGCAGCAGTTAATTCCATCTTGTGAAAAACAAAAAGGTAACAGCCCTTAGCCGTTACCTTTTATTAACTTATCGCCCGCAGTGCCTTTTCAGGAAAAAATCACGCACATCTGGCGCTATTCGGTCCGGTCGTGAGCTTATTTCCAGTAACGGCGTTTTGCCGCCTGTAATTTCTCATATGCCGCCAGCAGTGACTGATGTGCAGGGAATGCCAGCAGATCGCTGTCCACATTTTGCAGGCCATAGAATGGCGCTTCACCGCTAATGGCAGCAGAGGCGTTATCAACCGCTTCCTGGCCGTACATACGCACGAAGGCGGTATGATACTGAAGCGGATCGCGCTCATCTTCCTGGCTCAGCAGCAGCAGAGTCTGCAGACAGCGATAGTAGTTCGCACGCGCCGGGCTGAAGATTGACTGATTGAACTCCATCGTCCATTCGGTCCAGATCAGCGCCTGATCGAGGTCACCACCGGCCAGGGCCAGCATGGCCTTGAGCTCACCGATACGCAACGTGTACCAGCCGTTATCTTTGCCGGTCGCCAGACCCAGCAGCTCGCGTACGCGGGTGAAGTCGTCGTGGCCATCTTCATCCAGCTGTTCCAGCAGTGCCAGGTAGTCTTCTTTTTCCCAGCTGCTGTCAGGCAGGTTGAGAAGGGTATCGCGCAGGTATGCACCCATGCTGTTGTTTGCCAGCAGCAGATCTTCCGCAGGATAAATATCTGACATACCCGGCACGATGATACGGCAGGCGTAAACATCAAGATGCTGATAGTCGGCGATGTAAACTTCCTGGCCTTCCGCATCGAAGATGGCCATCAGAGTTGCGAACTCTTCTTCCGTTGTGCCCTTAAAGCTCCAGTCAGCGAACGGATAGTCGGCATCGTCTTTGAACAGATCCCAGGAGATCAGACCGCTGGAATCGATAAAGTGGGTTTCAAGGTTAGCATGTTCGGCAACTTCTTCATCATCAAAGGTCGGCGGCGTGAAGACATCCAGATCCTTGAGTCCGCGGCCCTGCAGCAGTTCGGTAACGGTACGCTCCAGCGCCACGCCGAAATCAGGATGCGCGCCGAAGGAAGCGAAGCAGGTGCCATTTTCCGGGTTAAACAGGACGACGCAGATCACCGGGTATTTTCCGCCCAGAGATGCATCGTAGGAGAAGATTGGGAAGCCCTCGGCTTCGAGACGATCGATAGCTTCAACCACGCCAGGATAGCGGTTAAGCACCTCCTGTGGAATCGTCGGCAGGCTGATGGACTCAGCAATAATGCGATTCTTAATATAGCGCTCAAAGACTTCAGACAGACCCTGCACACGGGCTTCGTTAGCCGTGTTGCCCGCTGACATGCCGTTGGACACATAAAGGTTGCCGATGATGTTCATCGGAATATAGACCGTCTGCTGGTCTGACTGACGCGTGAACGGCAGGCCAACAATACCGCGATCCGCATTACCGGACTGAAGGTCGATAAGGTCGCTGGCGCTCAGTTCGTTTTCCGGGTCGTAAAACTTACGCAGGCGCGCGTCAAGGATGCCTGCCGGCAGCTGATCATCTTCAGGCAGCGGGAACCACTTTTCATTAGGATAGTGAACGAAATCGCCATTTGCGATCTGCTTGCCCAGCCAGAAATCGGCAAAGAAATAGTTGGTAGACAGACGTTCAAAGTATTCACCCAGCGCAGAAGCCAGCGCAGCCTTTTTGCTGGCGCCTTTACCGTTGGTGAAGCACAGTGGGCAGTCGCGATCGCGAATATGCACTGACCAGACATTGGGAACCGGATTCAGCCAGGACGCTTCTTCAATATTGAAGCCCAGATCCTGTAGTTTTTGCTGAAAGCGCGCGATGGAATCTTCCAACGCGGCGTCTTTGCCTGGAATATAAGTTTGAGTCATTTTGCCCACTCGTTATTGATTGTGCGGAAAGCGCGCAATGATACGGGTTTTCCGCTGGATTCGCCATCCGGCAACCAAAAATTCATCTGCTGAAGAATGCCATATTCCGCCGAAACAGTAACAGAGGTGTTTACGACGGCGGAAAACGCCTCACAAAATATCGTTTGCCGTTTCATTTCCCCTACAAGCTGTTGCGGGCGCGGCCTGAAAACTGGTCGGTTGACCGGATAAATCATTGCAGCATTGGGGAGGCAATGATAAAACCGATAAAGGAATCAAAACCGATTGATCTGAAAGTGGTGAGGGGAAATGAGTCAGGTTTTCAATTTTAGCTCTGGCCCGGCAATGCTGCCGGTAGAAGTGCTCCGTCGTGCTGAGCAGGAACTCTGCAACTGGCAGGGGTTAGGAACCTCCGTAATGGAGATCAGCCACCGCAGTAAGGAATTTATTCAGGTGGCGGAAGAGGCAGAAAAAGATTTTCGCGATCTGCTGAAAATCCCCTCCAACTACAAAGTTTTATTCTGCCACGGCGGCGCGCGCGCGCAGTTTGCCGCAGTTCCGATGAACCTGCTGGGTAGCCATAACACCGCAGACTACGTTGACGGTGGTTACTGGGCGGCCAGCGCGGTAAAAGAAGCGCAGAAGTACTGCACGCCAAACGTAATCAATGCGAAAACGACGGTTGATGGCCTGCGCGGAATCACCCCGATGAGCAGCTGGGCACTGTCCGACGATGCGGCCTACGTTCACTACTGCCCGAATGAAACCATTGATGGTATTGCCATCAGTGAAACGCCTGATTTTGGCGATAAGCTGGTTGTTGCCGATCTCTCCTCAACCATCCTGTCTTCACCGATTGACGTCAGCCGCTACGGCGTACTGTATGCCGGTGCTCAGAAAAACATCGGCCCGGCTGGATTAACGCTGGTTGTTGTCCGTGAAGATCTGTTAGGCCAGGCACGCAAAGAGCTGCCTTCCATCCTTGACTACAAGGTGCTGGCAGATAACGATTCGATGTTCAACACGCCACCTACTTTTGCCTGGTATCTTTCTGGCCTGGTCTTCAAATGGCTGAAAGAGCAGGGCGGTGTGGCTGAAATGGACAAGCGTAACCAGCTGAAAGCCGATCTGCTTTATGGCACCATCGATAGCAGCGACTTTTACCGTAATGATGTTGCCTTAGCTAACCGCTCACGCATGAACGTGCCTTTCCAGCTGGCCGATGCCTCACTGGATAAGCTGTTCCTGGAAGAGTCGTTTGCTCAGGGGCTGCACGCACTGAAAGGCCATCGCGTGGTGGGCGGTATGCGTGCTTCAATCTATAATGCTATGCCGCTGGAAGGCATTAAGACGCTGACTGATTTCATGATCGACTTCGAGCGTCGTCACGGTTAAGGATTTAGCCAAAGCAGCAAGTTCTTAATCTGAAACCCCGCCTTGCTGCGGGGTTTCATTGTAATTTATTTGGAGAATATGTTTCACATGCAGGAATCCCTGACGTTACAACCTATCGCCCTGGTCAACGGCACCGTTAACCTCCCTGGTTCCAAGAGCGTATCAAACCGCGCGCTTCTGCTGGCTGCGCTGGCGAATGGCACCACCCGTTTGACTAACCTGCTGGACAGCGATGACGTTCGCCACATGCTCAATGCGCTGCAGCAGCTTGGCGTGCACTACACGCTGTCTGCCGACCGCACGGTGTGTGAAGTGGTAGGTCAGGGTGGGGCACTGAAGGCTGAAGGTGCGCTGGAACTGTTCCTTGGCAATGCCGGTACGGCAATGCGTCCGCTGGCCGCCGCGCTGTGCCTGGGAAGCAATGATATCGTGCTGACCGGTGAGCCGCGTATGAAAGAGCGCCCGATTGGTCATCTGGTTGATGCGCTGCGACAGGGCGGTGCGGTTATTGAGTATCTTGACCAGGAAGACTATCCGCCGCTGCGTCTCAGGGGGGGGTTTAGCGGCGGCGATGTGTCCGTTGATGGCAGCGTATCCAGCCAGTTCCTGACCGCGCTGCTGATGACGGCTCCGCTGGCGGCAAATGACACGCATATCGTCATCAAAGGCGAGCTCGTCTCCAGGCCGTACATTGATATCACCCTCAATCTGATGGCAGCCTTTGGGATTGAGGTTGAGAACGACAGCTATCGCGCTTTCCACATTCGTGGACAGCAGCAGTATCAGGCACCGGGTGACTATCTGGTTGAAGGGGACGCGTCTTCGGCTTCCTACTTCCTGGCCGCGGCGGCCATCAAGGGCGGCACCGTTAAAGTGACCGGCATCGGACGTAAGAGTATGCAGGGTGATATTCGTTTTGCCGACGTGCTGGAGAAAATGGGTGCCAGCATTGAGTGGGGTGATGACTTCATTGCCTGCACCCGCGGCGAGCTGAATGCCATCGATTTGGATATGAATCATATCCCCGATGCGGCGATGACGATTGCCACCGCCGCACTGTTTGCCAACGGCACCACGGTTATGCGTAACATTTATAACTGGCGCGTTAAGGAAACCGACCGCCTGGCGGCAATGGCTACCGAGCTGCGTAAAGTCGGTGCAGAGGTTGAAGAAGGCCACGACTTTATCCGCGTAACGCCTCCTGCTGCTATTCAGTATGCCGAGATTGGTACTTACAACGATCACCGTATGGCCATGTGCTTCTCGCTGGTTGCGCTTTCCAGTACGCCGATTACGATCCTCGATCCGAAATGTACCGCGAAAACTTTCCCGGACTATTTTGAACAGCTTGCCCGCATCAGTCAGCTGGCATAACTGATAATTCCGCCGCACCCCGTGCGGCGGAAAATGCTTTCCTGTCAATGGATCCTGCCTCCTTCCCCACCTTATGATCGAACCTGTCTAAAATTTTGTGGCTGACTATGTTTAAGGGGTAACTATCCCCGTTTTTGCAGCGTATAATGCGCGACGACATTTGTCTGGGCACCGTTAGCCGCAGGCATTCCACCGACAGGAGAACGACATGACGGCAATAGCCCCAGTGATCACCATTGATGGCCCAAGTGGTGCGGGTAAAGGCACATTATGTAAAGCGATGGCCGAAGCATTGCAATGGCACCTGTTGGATTCTGGCGCAATCTATCGCGTGCTGGCGCTTGCAGCGCTGCATCACCAGGTCGATATTACTTCTGAAGAAGCGCTGGTACCGCTGGCTGCACACCTTGATGTGCGTTTTGTCTCCAGTGAAGGTGAGATGGAAGTTATCCTTGAAGGTGAGGATGTGTCAGGGGAGATCCGCACTCAGGACGTCAGTAACACCGCTTCTAAAGTTGCCGCGTTTCCTCGCGTGCGCGAAGCGCTGTTACGCCGCCAGCGTGGTTTTCGTGAACATCCGGGCCTGATCGCCGATGGGCGGGATATGGGGACGGTGGTATTCCCGGATGCGCCGGTTAAAATTTTCCTTGATGCCAGTTCAGAAGAACGTGCGCACCGCCGCATGCTACAGTTGCAGGAAAAGGGCTTTAATGTTAACTTTGAGCGCCTTTTATCCGAGATAAAAGAGCGTGATGAGCGCGATCGTAACCGCGCAATTGCACCTCTGGTGCCGGCTGACGATGCCTTAGTGCTTGATTCGACAACGATGTCTATTGAGCAGGTTATTGAAATCGCGCTAAAATATGCGCGCGAAAAGCTTGCCATCGCGTAATAGGTAATTCCGACGACGGTGCACTATACTGTGCAGCTGTTCGCAAAATTTAATTAACCCTGTGATATGGATGTTATGGGGCATGTGAAACAACCCCACCCGTCAGGATGTCAGGTGGACGTTAAATTGAAGAATCCTGAAGATTATCAATATGACTGAATCTTTTGCTCAACTATTTGAAGAATCACTGAAAACAATCGAAACCCGTCCGGGTTCCATCGTTCGCGGCGTTGTTGTTGCTATCGACAAAGACGTCGTTCTGGTTGATGCGGGCCTGAAATCTGAATCTGCAATTCCTGCAGAGCAGTTCAAAAACGCAGCCGGCGAACTGGAAATCCAGGTTGGCGACGAAGTAGACGTTGCTCTGGATGCAGTGGAAGACGGCTTCGGTGAAACCCTGCTGTCCCGTGAGAAAGCTAAACGTCACGAAGCTTGGATCACGCTGGAAAAAGCTTACGAAGATGCTGAAACTGTTACCGGTATTATCAACGGCAAAGTTAAAGGTGGCTTCACAGTTGAGCTGAACGGTATTCGTGCGTTCCTGCCAGGTTCACTGGTAGACGTTCGTCCAGTGCGTGATACTCTGCACCTGGAAGGCAAAGAGCTTGAGTTCAAAGTAATCAAGCTGGATCAGAAGCGTAACAACGTGGTTGTTTCACGTCGTGCGGTTATCGAATCCGAGAACAGCGCAGAGCGCGATCAGCTGCTGGAAAACCTGCAGGAAGGCATGGAAGTTAAAGGTATCGTTAAGAACCTCACTGACTACGGTGCATTCGTTGATCTGGGCGGCGTTGACGGCCTTCTGCACATCACTGACATGGCCTGGAAACGCGTTAAGCATCCAAGCGAAATCGTCAATGTTGGCGACGAAATCAACGTGAAAGTGCTGAAATTCGACCGCGAGCGTACCCGTGTTTCTCTGGGTCTGAAGCAGCTGGGCGAAGATCCATGGGTTGCTATCGCGAAACGTTACCCAGAAGGCACCAAGCTGACTGGTCGTGTAACCAACCTGACCGACTACGGCTGCTTCGTTGAAATCGAAGAAGGCGTTGAAGGCCTGGTACACGTTTCTGAAATGGACTGGACCAACAAAAACATTCACCCATCTAAAGTTGTTAACGTGGGCGATGTTGTTGAAGTTATGGTTCTGGACATCGACGAAGAACGTCGTCGTATCTCCCTGGGTCTGAAGCAGTGCAAATCTAACCCATGGCAGCAGTTCGCAGAAACCCACAACAAGGGCGACCGCGTTGAAGGTAAAATCAAGTCAATCACTGACTTCGGTATCTTCATCGGCCTGGACGGCGGCATCGACGGCCTGGTTCACCTGTCTGACATCTCCTGGAACGCTACCGGAGAAGAAGCAGTTCGTGAATACAAGAAAGGCGACGAAATCGCAGCTGTGGTTCTGCAGGTTGACGCAGAGCGCGAGCGTATCTCCCTGGGCGTTAAGCAGCTGGCAGAAGATCCGTTCAACAACTACATCTCTCTGAATAAGAAAGGTGCAATTGTTAACGGTAAAGTGACTGCAGTTGACGCTAAAGGTGCTACAGTTGAATTAGCTGACGGCGTTGAAGGTTACCTGCGTGCTTCTGAAGCCTCGCTGGACCGCGTTGAAGACGCAACTCTGGTTCTGAATGTTGGCGACGATGTTGAAGCCAAATTCACCGGCGTTGACCGTAAAAACCGCGTTGTTAGCCTGTCTGTTCGTGCGAAAGACCAGGCTGACGAGAAAGAAGCCATCAATACTGTTAACACCAAACAGGAAGAAGGCAACTTCTCTAACGCTATGGCTGAAGCTTTCAAAGCAGCTAAAGGCGAGTAATCTTCGCTTTAAGGGCAGCGCAAGCTGCCCTGTATCGTCGATAACTGCCAGAGCTATTCCTACAAGGGATTAACCGGAGGTTTTATGACCAAGTCAGAACTTATTGAAAGACTTGCTGGCCAGCACTCTCATATACCGGCGAAAGTCGTTGAGGATGCGGTAAAAGAGATGCTTGAGCATATGGCGACGACCCTGTCGCAGGGCGAACGCATTGAAATCCGGGGATTTGGCAGCTTCTCTTTGCATTATCGTGCACCTCGTACCGGCCGTAACCCGAAAACGGGTGACAAAGTGGAGTTGGAAGGTAAATACGTTCCACACTTCAAGCCAGGTAAAGAACTGCGCGATCGCGCCAATATCTACGGCAGCTGATAGCGACGAAACGATAAAAACGACACTCAAGTGTCGTTTTTTTTTGCCTGCTGCAGGGTAATCAGCTCAGTTAAAAACTGAGCACGTCACGCAATATCCCCTTCCCGTTACTGCAAAAAATAAACAATCTGCGGCCTGTCTCTGAGCTCTGATGTAACGCTAATGCCCACCTCTCCCGTAAAGGACACACTTGGCCCTACATCAGGGAGGGATCATGCGAATAACAGCAACATTGCTGGCGGGCAGTCTTGTGATCGGCACTTTGCCGCTCACGGTCCTGCCGCACTTACCCGGTTATGGTTACGACATAGCGGTACTGCTACTTTTATTCTTATTCATGCGCTGCCCGCGGCGCATTGTGGTCTTTGCCGCGATGGTTTTACTCTCGTCGCTCTGGCCCCTGAATACCGCCCGATCGCTTCAGGGCCAAATTGAGCGACTGACGCAGGGTGTGGTGCAGGCGGAAGTGCAGATTGATACCGTACTCCCCGGCGGGGAGCGGGCCAGAGTGCGGTTGTTCAGGCAGGATGGCCGGATTCTTTTTCCTCCGATCTATGCTTCTTTGAAATTACCGAGCGCTGAACGGTCATTCTGCCAGGGGCAGCGCTGGGACATGGCGCTGGCGCTTCGCCCGCTTCACGCTCAACTGAATGAGGGGGGATTTGACCGCCAGCGATTCTCTCTGGCAAGTAGCATGCCGCTAACGGGCAAAGCTATCGCCGCGAAGGTACGACAACCGCATTGCAGCTGGCGCGCAAGCATTATGGAGGCTGCGCGTAAGCACTACGGCCATTTACCCTGGCAGGCGCTGATTACTGCGCTGGCTTTCGGCGACCGTTCGGAGGTCAGGCGTGAAATCACCCAGCTGTTAAGGGAAACCGGTACGGCACATCTGATGGCCATCGCCGGAATGCAGATTGGACTGGCTGCCGGTTTTGGCTGGCTTGTGGCGAGAGTCATTCAGTTCTTTTTCCCGGCATGGCTGATAACCTATCGCTTTCCTTTGTACTGCAGTCTGCTGGTGGGATTAGTCTACTGCTGGCTCTCCGGCAGCAATCCACCCGCAATGCGGGCTATGCTGGCCCTGCTGATGTGGAGCGCACTCAGGCTGAAAGGGATCAACTGCAGCAGCTGGCAGGTATGGCTGTTTTGCATTGCGCTAATCCTTTTTCTTGAACCGCTCAGCGTTCTTTCAGACAGTTTATGGATGTCGGCACTGGCAGTGGCGGGGTTGCTTATCTGGTATCAATGCTTTGCGCTTCCTTCTCGTTTTCGTAGAGGAAAGTGCTGGCTGCCGCTGCGACTGCTGCATTTGCAACTGGGTATGCTGCTGTTGTTAATGCCGCTGCAGGTCTTTATTTTTCACGGTTTCAGCCTGAGTGCATTAGTCGCTAACCTCTGGGCTGTACCGCTGATATCCCTGGTTACCGTACCGCTGATTCTGACCTCGCTGCTGTGTAATTTCCTGCCGTCGATTGGTCCTTTTATGTGGTGGCTTGCAGACCGTTCACTGGCGCTGGTTTTTTTCCCTCTACAGCAGCTACCTGACGGCTGGTTTTCACTGGCAAGTCACTTTGCCGCAGGCTCGTTTGCCTGCTGGCTGTTTCTGCTGGCATGGCGCTTCAACTGGTGGCGAAGTTCTCCGGCTACCCTTATGGCGTGCGCTTTGTTGCTACTGAGCTGGCGGAATTTTAACGTCAAGCCCGAGTGGCGCGTGGACATGCTTGATGTTGGCCATGGATTAGCCGTGGTGATCTCACAGCGTGGCCAGGCAGTATTATACGATACCGGCAACCGCTGGCCGGGGGGAGATGCCGCCCATAGCCAGATTATTCCGTGGCTGCAATGGCAGGGGTTAACGCTGACCGACGTGGTGATCAGTCATGCTCATCTGGATCACATTGGTGGATTACCGAGTATTCAGTCGGCGTTTCCGGATGCCCGGGTGCATAGCGCCTTAAAGCGTCCGGGGCATTTACCGTGCCACCGGGGAGTAAGCTGGCGCTGGCAGGGGCTGATGTTTAAAGCCCTGTGGCCGCCAAAGGATATGCCCGGAGAGGGCAATAACCAGTCATGCGTAGTGGCGATCGGTGACGGACGCTGGCGCGTGCTGCTCACCGGGGATATTGAGCGTGAGGCCGAACTTCAGCTTGTTACCGGGCAACGTGATGCATTAGGTGCCGATCTACTACAGGTTCCACATCACGGCAGCCGCACCTCATCTTCCCCCCCTCTGCTTCGCGCGGTCGCCCCGAAGGCGGCTATTGCCTCCGCAGCTCGCTACAGCGCGTGGCGGCTACCCGCCACGAAAATAATTACGCGCTATGCTGAAAATCACATAATGTGGCGTGATACCGCACTTTCCGGGCAGATTAGCGCGCGTTTTTTCGTTGATAACTGGCATCTTTTAGGGTTAAGAGAACAAATAATGAACCGTTGGTACCATCAGTGGTTTGGCGTACCCAGGGAATCCAGGTAGAATGAGCGGCTATTTCAACTAAAGCTGGTCAACTAATGCATCTTGATAAAGATTTCTCTACCTGGCAGACATTTCGTCGTCTCTGGCCAATGATTGTGCCTTATAAGGCGGGATTGATTGTGGCCGCTATCGCGCTGATCCTTAACGCGGCGGGCGATACGCTTATGCTGTCACTGCTGAAGCCTTTACTTGATGACGGTTTTGGTAAGGCGGATAGTTCTGTCCTGATATGGATGCCGCTGGCCGTTATTGGTCTGATGCTGATTCGCGGGATCACCAGCTATGCTTCCAGCTACTGCATCTCCTGGGTGTCCGGAAATGTCGTTATGGGCATGCGTCGCAGGCTGTTCAGTCACATGATGGGCATGCCGGTATCGTTTTTCGATCAGCAATCCACCGGAACGCTGCTTTCGCGCATCACCTATGATTCTGAACAGGTCGCGTCTTCCTCTTCCAGCGCGCTGGTCACGGTTGTGCGAGAAGGTGCTTCGATCATCGGCCTGTTTATTATGATGTTCTATTACAGCTGGCAGCTGTCGCTGATCCTGATCGTTCTGGCGCCAATCGTATCCTTCGCTATTCGCAGCGTTTCAAAGCGCTTTCGTAATATCAGCAAGAATATGCAGAACACGATGGGGCAGGTGACCACCAGCGCCGAGCAGATGCTGAAAGGGCACAAAGAAGTGCTGATTTTCGGTGGGCAGCAGATCGAAAGCGAACGTTTCGATCGCGTCAGTAACCGCATGCGCCAGCAGGGCATGAAACTGGTTTCCGCTTCGTCTATCTCCGATCCGATTATTCAGCTGATTGCTTCGCTGGCTCTGGCATTTGTTCTGTATGCAGCAAGCTTCCCAAGCGTCATGGAAACCCTTACTGCGGGTACGATTACCGTTGTCTTCTCCTCAATGATTGCGCTGATGCGTCCGCTTAAGTCCCTGACCAACGTTAACGCGCAGTTCCAGCGCGGTATGGCGGCCTGCCAGACGCTGTTCGCGATTCTGGACAGCGAGCAGGAAAATGACAAGGGCACCCGCAGCGTCGACCGCGTGAAAGGCGATATCGAATTCCGCAATGTCACCTTCGCCTATCCGGGCCGCGAAATTCCCGCGCTGAAGAACATTAACCTTAATATTCCGGCGGGGAAAACCGTTGCTCTGGTCGGGCGTTCGGGTTCAGGTAAGTCAACCATTGCCAGCCTGCTGACGCGCTTCTACGATATTCAGCAGGGTGAAATTCTGATGGATGGCCACGAACTGCGGGAATATACCCTGTCGTCGCTGCGTAATCAGGTGGCGCTGGTTTCGCAGAACGTGCACCTGTTTAACGACACTATCGCTAACAATATCGCCTATGCACGTAGCGAGCAGTACAGTCGCGAAGATATCGAAAAAGCGGCGACAATGGCCCATGCCATGGACTTTATTGGCAAGATGGAACACGGCCTGGATACCGTTATCGGTGAAAACGGCGTGCTGCTTTCGGGCGGACAGCGCCAGCGTATTGCCATTGCGCGAGCGCTGCTGCGCGACTGCCCGGTGCTGATTCTGGATGAGGCCACCTCGGCACTCGATACGGAATCCGAACGCGCAATTCAGGCGGCACTGGACGAGCTGCAGAAAAACCGGACCTCGCTGGTTATCGCTCACCGTCTGTCGACTATCGAAAAAGCCGATGAGATTGTGGTGGTGGAAGACGGTCAGATTGTTGAGCGCGGCAGCCATGAAACGCTGCTGGCTGAACGCGGCGCTTACGCCCAGCTACACAAGATGCAGTTTGGTCAATGATTGAGCGCATTTGGAGCGGTCGTTCAGCGCTGTACGTGCTGCTGCTGCCGCTCAGCCTGCTTTACGGACTTATCAGCAACCTGCTGCGGTTGAGTTATGTCTGGGGCTGGCGTCAGGCGTGGCGCGCGCCGGTGCCTGTCGTGGTCGTGGGTAACCTCACCGCCGGCGGCAATGGCAAAACGCCGGTGGTTATCTGGCTGGTGCAGGCCCTGCAGCAGCGAGGTTTACGGGTTGGTGTAGTCTCACGCGGCTACGGCGGCAAGGCCGTCCGCTATCCCCTGGTGCTGGATCCACAAACCACCACCGCTGAAGCGGGTGACGAACCGGTGCTGATTTATCAGCGCACCGGTGCCGCCGTGGCCGTATCTCCCCGCCGCCGCGAAGCCGTTGAGGCTTTACTGACCAGCGGGCAGATAGATATTGTCGTCACCGACGACGGACTACAGCACTATGCCCTGGCTCGTGATATTGAAATCGTGGTGGTTGACGGCGAGCGTCGTTTTGGTAACGGCTGGTGGCTGCCGGCAGGCCCGATGCGTGAACGCGTCGGCAGGCTGAAGAGCGTAACGGCGGTGATCAATAACGGCGGCGTGACGCACACGGGGGAACTGGCTATGCAGCTGGTGCCTGGCCCGGCAGTTAACCTGCTGACGGGCGAAAAATGTGATGCAGTCACGCTGGATAACGTCGTCGCTATGGCGGGTATTGGCCACCCACCGAGGTTCTTTAATACACTGCGTCAGCTGGGCGTGTCTCCGGTAAAGGAGGTGGCGTTCGCGGACCATCAGGATTACAGCGCAGAGGCGCTCAGCTCGCTGGCTGAACCGCATCAGACGCTGCTGATGACCGAAAAAGACGCGGTGAAAGCCCGTGCTTTTGCCCGTGCGAACTGGTGGTATTTGCCGGTGGATGCCGTGCTGTCGGAAGCCGAGCCGCTGCTGGCACGTATCCAGGCGCTGAACAACGGTTAACCCAAAGTTATTCTTTCGCCGGTCAGCGCTTAATGAAAACGTATCCGTTGACGGGGTAGCGCCATGATTTCCTCAAGTCTTTCTCTGACCCAGGCCCGCCAGATACAGCTGGCGGCGCAGGGGCTTCTGCGCCCGCGCAGCGGCAAAGCGCGCTTCGACGATCTGCTCGCCACCATTCGGCAGATGTCTTTGCTGCAAATCGATACCATCCACGTTGTTGCCCGCAGCCCCTTTCTGGTGCTGTTCAGCCGGCTCGGTGATTATCCCGCAGAATGGCTGGAGCAGGCGCTGGCTCAGCGACAGCTCTTCGAATACTGGGCGCATGAGGCCTGCTTTATTCCCATTGAAGACTATCCCCTGCTGCGCCACCGCATGCTGAACCCGGTGGCGCTCGGCTGGAAATATAATCAGGCATGGATGGACCAGCATCAGCAGGAAATCAGTGAACTGCTGGAGTCGGTTCGTGCAGGTGGCCCGGTCAGGTCTGCCGACTTCGCCGCACCGCCGGGTCAAAAGCCGGGTTGGTGGTCCTGGAAACCGCACAAGCGACATCTGGAGAATCTGTTCAGCGCCGGGGAGCTGATGGTGGCGGAACGGCGGAACTTCCAGCGGGTGTACGACCTCCGGCAAAGGATGATGCCGCAGTGGGACGATCGGTTGCATGCCTTGAGCGAAGAAGATGCCGTGCAGCAGATGCTGGATCGCAGTGCGGGCAGCCTCGGTATCTTTCATCCGTCATGGCTGTCGGACTATTACCGACTGAAGCGCGCGCCGGTAGCCGCCCAGCTTGCACAATGGCTGGAACAGGATCGTGTCCGTGAGGTGAACGTGGAAAAACTCGGGAAACTGTACGTTCATCACACCCGCTACCCGCAGCTGGAGACCCCGCAGGTGGCGACGCACACCGCCGTACTTTCCCCCTTCGACCCGCTGGTCTGGGATCGCAGGCGGGCTCTTGAGCTGTTTGATTTCGATTATCGCCTGGAATGCTATACCCCTGAAGCCAAACGTCGGTACGGCTATTTTGTTCTGCCGATTTTGCATCGGGGCGCCTTAAAGGGCCGGATGGATGCCCGGATGTTGCGCAGGGAGGGTATTTTAGAGGTGAAACAGCTCTGGCTGGAGCCGGGCGTGCGCATCAGCCAGCAGCTGCTTAACGATCTGCAGCGTGCGCTGATCCGCTTTGCCCGCTGGCAGGGGGCCGGGCAGGTGAGAATTGGGAAGATGCCGCAGGCGCTCCGCGGCCACTGGCCCGCCGTCTTCTCAACTTCACAGGATTGATTAATACCCTAAGTAAGCAACAGCACCGGCGGCAGCTATGGTATTCTTTACCTACTGTAATTCCGGGTCCATTACGGAGGAACCATGGATCATCGTTTACTCGAAATCGTTGCTTGCCCTGTCTGTCACGGCAAGCTGTACTTTAATAAAGACCAGCAGGAGTTGATTTGTAAGCCTGACGGTCTGGCCTATCCGGTTCGCGACGGCATCCCTGTTTTACTGGAAGTCGAAGCCCGCTCCCTGACGCTGGAAGAGACTCATCCATGAGTTTCATCGCCATTATTCCTGCCCGCTTTGCATCGACCCGCCTGCCGGGCAAACCGCTGGTTGATATCCACGGCAAGCCGATGGTTGTTCATGTGATGGAACGCGCGCTTGAGTCCGGCGCGGACCGCGTTATTGTGGCCACCGACAACCCGGATGTCGCTCGTGCGGTTGAGGCCGTTGGCGGTGAAGTCTGCATGACGCGCGCGGATCACCAGTCCGGCACGGAGCGTCTGGCGGAAGTGATTGAGAAATACAACTTCCCGGATGATGCGGTGATCGTCAACGTGCAGGGCGATGAACCGATGATCCCGCCGGTGATTATTCGCCAGGTTGCGGACAATCTGGCGAAGAGCTCAGCCGGCATGGCAACCCTGGCGGTACCGATCGCCTCTGCGGAAGAAGCATTCAATCCGAACGCGGTAAAAGTGGTACGCGATGCCAACGGCTACGCGCTCTATTTCTCCCGGGCTACCATTCCCTGGGATCGCGAGCGTTTCAGTACTTCGCGCGAAGAAATTGGCGATCACTTCCTGCGCCACATCGGTATTTATGGCTATCGCGCGGGCTTCATCCGCCGTTACGTTAGCTGGGAAGCCAGCCCGCTGGAACAGATAGAACTGCTCGAGCAGCTGCGCGTGCTGTGGTACGGCGAGAAAATCCACGTCGATGTCGCCAAAGCGATACCCAGCGTGGGTGTTGATACGCCGGAGGATTTACTTCGCGTACGTGAAGCAATGCAGTAATCTCTGCGGGGCCAGCGTCTGGCCCCTGATTCTCCACTGAATTTGATCCCGTAGAGGGCAAATTCCCTACCTCAGCGCCATCATAGATACCCGCATCATCTACAGGGTATGACCTTCTTAACCTGACAGGAGGAGAGATGGAACAACTTCGTAATGAACTGGCCCTGGTACTGGGCGAGTCGGTAAGCCGCGTTGAATGTATCAAACGCCAGCCGGACGCCAGCCTCTATACGCTATACGATGACAACGGCTACTCGCTGCCGATGGTTGCCAAGTATTTCCGCATTAAAGGCATTGCTGCACAGGAGGCACACAAGCTGTCGCTGCTTGCGCGCGAAGGCCAGGTACGCGTGCCGGCAATTTATGGTCTGGTTATCAGCCAGCAGATGCCGCTGCACGAGGTTTTACTGATTGAGCGGATGGGCGGCGTATCCGTGGAAGCCCCGTCCCGCACCCACACCCGCTGGCAGCAGCTACAGCAGCAAATCGTAGAAGGGTTACTCAGCTGGCATAAAACGGACAGCCATGGCCTGGTGGGAACGGTAGACAGCACCCAGCGGAATAACTGGCCTGCCTGGTACATTCAGCGGGTGGAGGTTATCTGGGCAACGCTCAGCTATCTTCGGCCGTCGCTGCTGACGCAGGAGGACCGGCAGATACTGTACCGCAGTCGCGAAAATCTGGCGGCCCTGTTTAACGGTTTTGACGATCCCTGCGTGCTGGTTCACGGTAATCTGACGCTCAGCAGCATCCTGAAAGATGCCCGAGGCGACCAGCTGCTGGCGCTGGTCAGCCCCGGTAACGTGCTCTGGGCACCTCGCGAGTTCGATCTCCATCCGCTCTGCGGCAGCGCCATGGGAGAGCAATTGCTGACCAGCTACCTGCAGCGGGCACCGGTAGCCGAGGAGTTTGTTGCGCGCCGCTGGCTGTATATTCTCTGGGAGGAGATGCAGCACCTGATCTTTACCGCGCAGTTCGATCGCCAGCGGTTTAATCTTGCGGCGACATCACTCCTCCCCTGGCTGCGCTGACGATGCCGCCCCCGGTTTAATTGCCTGCCAGAGTCGCCCGATCCATTCATAGACCGCTCGCTCACTGTGTCCCAGCCATAACGCCGATGGTGTGAACTTATCCCAGTAGCTGATAGGAGAGTCAATGGCCATCTGGTTGGCCGGAGCAGGCCACGGCTGTAAACCCTGACGCTGGAAGAAAACCATCGCCCGCGGCAGGTGGCTGGCCGAGGTCACCAGCGCGAAGGATTTTTTGCCGACAATTTTCGCCACTTCCTGCGCTTCTTCTTCGGTATCCCGCGGCTTATCCAGAGTGATAATGGCCTCCGCCGGAACGCCCAGCGACTGCGCCACGCGCGAACCGACCTCAGCGGTACTCACCGGATTTGTTTTCGCCGCCGCCCCGGTGAAAATCATTTTCGCACCCGGATTTGCCTGCCAGATGCGGATGCCTTCCGTCAGGCGCGGCAGGCTGTTATTCAGCATGTTGGAGCTGGGCGCCCAGTCCGGGTTCCAGGTATAGCCTCCGCCGAGGACAACCACGTATTCAACCGGATGCTGATTCTGCCAGGTAGGCCAGCGGGTTTCCAGCGGCCGAAGCAGGCTGTCTGCGACCGGTTGCAGGCCCAGCAGCATCAACAGTAGCCAGGCAGCGGAGATAAGCGTTTTGCCACTTTTCTGCCATCGTGAGAACCAGAGAAGTAAAATCCCTACTGCCATCAGTAACTGCAGCACCGGTAAAGGAAGCAGCATCCCCCCAATGACTTTTTTTAAGGTAAAAAGCATGAAAACAGGTTCCTTTTGTCCGAAAAAACATCACCCGGAAGCCGCATGATGACTGAAAGGTTTATTATCTGCCAGTGTATGCGAAAATGACCGTCTGAATCACCCCTGAAAGCCGGAGCCGTCAGCATGCAGGATCGCAACTTCGATGATATCGCAGAAAAATTCTCCAAAAATATTTACGGTACGACGAAAGGCCGTATTCGCCAGGCAATTCTCTGGCAGGAGTTGGATGCGCTGCTGACCACCTTTCCTGCCGGTCCCCTGTCCGTGCTGGATGCCGGAGGCGGGGAAGGGCAAACGGGCTGCGGTATTGCCGCACTGGGGCACCGCGTTGTTCTGTGCGATCTCTCAGCCGAAATGCTCAGCCGGGCTCGTCGTCTCGCCGAAGAAAAAGGTGTGAGCGACAACATGCAATTTAAACAAATCAGCGCTCAGCAGGCAGGCCAACATTTGGATACGCCCGTTGATCTGGTATTGTTTCACGCTGTGCTCGAATGGGTGGCAGAACCGCAGCAGGCGCTACGCGCGCTGTACGATGTCCTCAAACCGGGTGGCGTATTGTCACTGATGTTCTATAACATCAATGGTCTGACTATGCAGACAATGGTGTTAGGTAACTTTGGTTATTTGCAGGCGGGGTTGAGTAAGCGCAAACGTAAGACGCTTTCCCCCGACTATCCGCGCGATCCACAGCAGGTTTATGGCTGGCTGGAGGAGTGCGGTTTCACCATTGAGAACAAAACCGGGATTCGGGTATTTCACGATTATCTGCGTGATAAAAACAAACAGAGTGAACGATTTGATGAGGTTCTGGCGCTGGAGAAGCAGTACTGCCACCAGGAGCCATTTTTAAGTTTAGGGCGTTACATCCACGTCACAGCGCGGAAACCCATTCAAAAGGACGAGTTATGAGTGAATTTTCCCAGACTGTACCTGAACTGGTGGCCTGGGCGCGAAAAAATGATTTTTCCGTCTCTTTGCCAACCGAACGTCTGGCATTTTTGCTTGCCGTTGCCGCCTTAAACGGCGAGCGGATGGACGGCGAAATGAGTGAAGGCGAACTGATTGACGCTTTTCGTCACGTCAGTGACGGGTTTGAGCAGACCAGTGAAACCGTTGTCGTACGTGCGAACAATGCCATCAATGACATGGTACGCCAGCGCCTGCTTAACCGCTTTACCAGCGAATTTTCAGAAGGTAATGCCATATATCGCCTGACTCCGTTGGCGATTGGCATCACCGATTACTACATCCGCCAGCGTGAATTCTCTACGCTGCGCCTGTCTATGCAGCTCTCTATCGTGGCGGGTGAACTCAAGCAGGCCGCCGATGCCGCTCAGGAAGACGGCGATGAGTATCACTGGCACCGCAATGTGTTTGCGCCGCTTAAATATTCAGTTGCTGAAATCTTCGACAGCATCGACATTACCCAGCGCATCATGGATGAGCAGCAGCAGACGGTAAAAGACGATATCGCCCAGCTGTTGAACAAAGACTGGCGCGCGGCAATATCCAGCTGTGAGCTGCTGTTAAATGAAACGTCCGGAACGCTGCGCGAACTGCAGGACACGCTGGAAGCGGCGGGGGATAAGCTGCAGGCGAACCTGCTGCGGATCCAGGATGCCATCATGAACAGTCCGGATCTCGGCTTTATCGACAAGCTGGTCTTCGATCTGCAAAACAAACTCGATCGCATCATCAGCTGGGGCCAGCAGGCTATCGACCTGTGGATTGGCTACGATCGCCACGTGCATAAGTTTATCCGTACCGCGATCGATATGGATAAAAACCGCGTCTTTGCCCAGCGCCTCCGTGTTTCAGTACAGAATTATTTCGATATGCCGTGGGCGTTAACCTATGCCAATGCGGATCGTTTGTACGATATGCGCGATGAAGAACTGACGCTGCGTAATGAAGAGGTTACCGGCGAGCTGCCTTCCGAGTTGGAATATGAAGAGTTTAATGAAATTCGCGAGCAGCTTGCCGCGATGATTGAAGAGGCGCTGGCCGTTTACAAAGCGCAGAAGCGACCGCTGGATTTGGGCGCGGTGATGCGTGATTACCTGGCACAGTACCCGCGAGTCCGTCACTTTGACGTGGCGCGTATTGTTGTCGACCAGGCCGTACGCTTAGGCGTGGCCGAAGCAGATTTCTCCGGTCTGTCCGCTGAGTGGCAGGCCATTAATGATTACGGAGCCAAGGTGCAGGCACATGTCATCGACAAATATTGAACAAGTGATGCCGGTTAAACTGGCGCAGGCACTGGCTAACCCGATTTTCCCGGCGCTGGACAGCCAGCTGCGCGCAGGCCGCCATATTGGTATTGAAGAGCTGGATAACCACGCTTTCCTGATGGACTATCAGGAGTTTCTGGAAGAGTTTTATTCGCGCTATAACGTTGAGCTGATCCGCGCGCCGGAAGGTTTTTTCTACCTTCGCCCGCGGTCAACCACGCTGATCCCGCGTTCGGTCCTTTCCGAGCTGGATATGATGGTCGGTAAAATTCTTTGCTATCTCTACCTCAGTCCGGAACGTCTGGCCAATGAAGGGATCTTCAGCCAGCAGGAACTGCATGATGAACTGATGTCTCTGGCGGATGAAGGCAAGCTGCTGAAGCTGGTCAACCAGCGTTCAACCGGTTCTGACCTTGACCGGCAGAAGCTGCAGGAAAAAATGCGTGCGTCACTGAATCGCCTGCGCCGTCTGGGCATGGTGTGGTTTATGGGCAATGACAGCAGCAAGTTCCGCATCACCGAATCGGTATTCCGTTTTGGTGCCGACGTGCGCAGCGGTGATGATGCCCGTGATGCACAGCTGCGGATGATCCGCGATGGCGAAGCGATGCAGCTGGACGGTGGACTGGCGCTGAACGATGAGAATGATGATGGTGAAGCAGACCACAGCGCGCGGGAAAGCGGAGAGGAAGAATAAATGATTGAACGTGGCAAGTTTCGCTCACTAACGCTGATTAACTGGAACGGTTTTTTTGCGCGTACCTTTGACCTTGATGAGCTGGTCACCACGCTTTCCGGCGGTAACGGTGCCGGTAAATCCACCACCATGGCGGCCTTCGTTACCGCGCTGATCCCCGATCTGACGCTGCTGCACTTCCGTAACACCACCGAAGCCGGGGCGACATCCGGTTCTCGCGACAAGGGGCTGCACGGCAAACTGCGCCCTGGCGTGTGCTACGCCGTACTGGACGTGGTGAACTCCCGTCATCAGCGCGTGGTTGTCGGTGTACGCCTGCAGCAGGTGGCAGGCCGCGATCGTAAAGTGGATATCAAACCGTTCAGTATTCACGGACTGCCAACGGCAATCAATCCTACGGAAATTCTGACCGAAACGGTCAATGCCCGTCAGGCGCGCGTGCTGCCGCTCAGCGAACTGAAAGACAAGTTCGAAGCGATGGAAAGCGTGCAGTTCAAACAGTATAACTCGATTACTGACTATCACTCGGTGATGTTTGATCTGGGTATTGTGGCTCGTCGCCTGCGCTCTGCCGCCGACCGCAGCAAATATTATCGTCTGATTGAAGCCTCGCTGTACGGCGGTATCTCCAGCGCAATCACCCGCTCACTGCGCGATTACCTCCTGCCGGAAAACAGCGGCGTGCGTAAGGCATTCCAGGATATGGAAGCCGCGCTGCGGGAAAACCGCATGACGCTGGAAGCGATTCGGGTCACGCAGTCCGACCGCGATTTATTCAAGCACCTGATTTCGGAAGCGACCAGCTACGTGGCGGCAGACTACATGCGTCACGCCAACGAGCGACGCATTCATCTGGACGGCGCCATACAGCTGCGCAGCGAGCTGTTTACCAGCCGTAAACAGCTGGTGGCCGAACAGTTCCGTCACGTGGAAATGGCGCGGGAACTGGCCGAGCAGAACGGCGCGGAAAGCGACCTTGAAACCGACTATCAGGGTGCCAGCGATCATCTCAACCTGGTGCAGACCGCACTGCGTCAGCAGGAAAAAATCGACCGCTATGATGCCGATCTCGAAGAGCTGACCTTCCGTCTGGAAGAGCAGAACGAAGTGGTAGCGGAAGCGCGCGAAGTGCAGGAAGAGAACGAAGCGCGCAGTGAAGCGGCCGAGCTGGAAGTGGACGAACTGAAAAGCCAGCTGGCCGACTATCAGCAGGCGCTGGACGTGCAGCAGACCCGCGCCATTCAGTACCAGCAGGCGCTTCAGGCGCTGCAACGCGCGAAAGCGATCTGCCAGTTGGGCGATCTCAGCGTGGACAATGCCGAAGAGTGGCAGGAAACCTTCCAGGCGAAAGAGCAGGAAGCGACCGAAAAACTGCTGCAGCTGGAACAGAAAATGAGCGTGGCGCAGGCCGCCCACAGCCAGTTTGAGCAGGCTTTTGAGCTGGTGACGCGCATTGCCGGCCCGGTCAGCCGCGCCGACGCATGGCAGGTCGGGCGCGACATGCTGCGCGATGCGGCAAACCAGCGCTATCACGCGGAGCAGCTTCAGCCGCTGCGTTCCCGCCTTTCGGAGCTGGAGCAGCGTCTGCGCGAACAGCAGGACGCTGAACGCCTGCTGAATGAGTTCTGCAAACGCCACGGCAATCGCGTTGAAGCCGACGAACTTGAGGCGCTGCACGGGGAGCTGGAAGCTCAGATTGAGCTGCTCAACGATAGCGTAGCCGATGCCGGTGAGCGCCGTATGACCCTGCGCCAGGAGCTGGAGCAGCTGCGTGAGCGTATTACCCGTCTTACCCGCCAGGCGCCTCAGTGGCTGGCCGCGCAGGAGATCCTGACCCAGCTCAGCGAACAGACCGGGCAGCCGCTGGAAAGCAGCCAGCAGGTGACCGAGTTCATGCAGCAGCTGCTGGAGAGCGAGCGTGAAACGACCGTTGAGCGCGATGAAGTGGCCGCCCGCAAGCGCGACCTCGAACAGCAAATCGAACGGCTGAGCCAGCCGGGCGGGGCGGAAGATAACCGCCTCAATGCCCTGGCTGAACGGTTTGGCGGCGTGCTGCTGTCGGAAATTTATGATGATGTGACCATCGACGACGCGCCTTATTTCTCGGCGTTGTACGGTCCGTCTCGTCATGCGATTGTAGTGCCCGATCTGTCGCTGGTCCGCGATCTGCTGGACGGTCTTGAAGATTGCCCGGAAGATCTCTATCTGATTGAAGGCGATCCGCAGTCGTTTGATGACAGCGTGTTTAACGTTGAGGAGCTGGAAAAGGCGGTGGTGGTGAAAGCCGGAGATCGCCAGTGGCGCTATTCCCGCTTCCCGAAAGTGCCTTTGTTTGGCCGCGCCGCGCGTGAAAATCAGCTGGAGCTGCTGCACGCCGAACGTGAAACGCTCGCCGAGCGCTATGCCACGCTCTCTTTCGACGTGCAGAAAGCGCAGCGTCTGCACCAGTCCTTCAGCCGTTTTGTCGGTAGCCATCTTGGCGTGGCCTTCGAATCCGATCCTGAAGCGGAGATGCGTCAGCTTAATGTCCGCCGCAGTGAAGTAGAACGGGCGCTGAGCAACCATGAAAGTGAAAATCAGCAGCAGCGCCAGCAGTTCGATCAGGCAAAAGAGGGTGTTGCGCAGCTGAATCGCCTGCTGCCACGCGTGAGCCTGCTGCTGGATGAGACGCTGCAGGACCGCTACGACGAAGTGCTTGAGCGTCTTGACGAAGCGCAGGAAGCCGCGCGCTTCCTGCAGCAGCATGCGGCGCAGCTGACCCGACTGGAGCCGATTCTCTCGGTACTGCAAAGCGACCCTGAGCAGCACGAGCAGCTCAAGCTGGACTATCAGCAGGCGCAGCAGCAGCAGCGTGATGCGCGACAGCAGGCCTTTGCGCTGACCGAAGTGGTTCAGCGTCGGGCGCACTTCAGCTACACCGACTCAGCCGGTATGCTCAACGGCACCAGCGATCTGAATGAGAAACTGCGCCAGCGGCTGGAGCAGGCGGAAGGCGAACGCGCGCGCGCGCGTGAACAGCTTCGCCAGCATCAGACCCAGCTGACGCAGTATTCGCAGGTGCTGGCGTCGCTGAAAAGCTCTTATGATGCCAAACGCGATATGCTGAAAGAGCTGCAGCAGGAGATGCAGGATATCGGCGTACAGGCCGATGCCAGCGCCGAAGAGCGTGCGCGCCTGCGTCGTGATGAACTCTACAGCGCGTTAAGTAATAACCGTGCCCGCCGTAACCAGCTGGAAAAACAGATCACCTTCTGTGAAGCCGAAATGGATGCGCTGCAGAAAAAACTGCGTCGCGTTGAGCGTGAGTACCACCAGGGACGTGAACAGGTGGTGAATGCCAAAGCGGGCTGGGTAGCCGTACTGCGCCTGGTGAAAGACAATGGCGTTGAGCGCCGTCTGCACCGGCGTGAACTGGCCTACCTGGGCGGTGATGAACTGCGCTCAATGTCGGATAAGGCGCTGGGGGCACTGCGCCTGGCCGTGGCGGATAACGAACACCTGCGCGATGTGCTGCGTTTATCGGAAGATCCGAAACGTCCTGAGCGTAAGATCCAGTTCTTTATCGCCGTGTATCAGCACCTGCGCGAGCGTATTCGCCAGGATATTATTCGTACCGACGATCCGGTCGAAGCGATCGAACAGATGGAGATTGAACTCAACCGTCTGACCGAAGAGCTGACCGCCCGCGAGCAGATGCTGGCTATCAGCTCACGCAGCGTGGCGAACATTATCCGCAAAACCATCCTGCGCGAGCAAAACCGTATCCGTCAGCTGAATCAGGGGCTGCAGGCGGTGAGCTTTGGGCAGGTGAACAGCGTGAGGCTGAACGTCAATGTTCGTGAAGCGCACTCGACGCTGCTGGACGTGCTTTCAGAAGAGCATGAACAGCATCAGGATCTGTTCAACAGTAATCGCCTGACCTTCTCTGAAGCGCTGGCGAAACTGTATCAGCGCCTGAATCCGCAGATTGATGTGGGGCAGCGTACGCCGCAGACCATCGGTGAAGAGCTGCTGGACTACCGTAACTACCTCGAAATGGAAGTGGAAGTTAACCGTGGTTCCGACGGCTGGCTGCGTGCGGAAAGCGGGGCACTCTCCACCGGCGAAGCGATCGGTACGGGGATGTCGATTCTGGTGATGGTGGTGCAGAGCTGGGAAGAAGAGTCACGCCGTCTGCGCGGTAAGGATATTTCGCCGTGCCGTCTGCTGTTCCTTGATGAAGCCGCCCGTCTGGATGCGAAGTCAATCGCCACGCTGTTTGAACTGTGTGACCGTCTGGAAATGCAGCTGATCATTGCGGCACCGGAAAATATCAGCCCGGAAAAAGGCACAACCTACAAGTTAGTGCGTAAGGTATTCAACAATACCGAGCACGTGCACGTTGTCGGGCTGCGCGGATTCTCCGCGGATACCCCGGCTCCTGCCGGTGGCACGGAGAGCAGCCCGACGGCCAGCTGACGCAGAATTATTCCCGGGCGGAAGTGGTAAAATTCCCCTTAGCGGATTACTCTCAATGACGGCATTTGCAACGTAAGAGGCAAATGCCGTTTTCTGTTTATATACTTAAAATAGATGTTCACTATCGCTCAGTATTATTTGCTGACTTATACAGGGAGCAAGGATGTTGCTGCAGAAATCTTTTATCGCTAAGGCCATTGTGCTCGGCTGTAGCCTGATGTTTGGGCTGGCCTGTGTGTCTCCCTCTCTGGCAGGAATCCCGCCTGTCTCCGCCCCGGTGACTCGTCATGTTTCCGTCGCGCAGAGCCAGGCTGAAATTACCGCTGCGATGTCGCGCTTCGGTTCGCCTTTTTATCTTAAAACGCTGGCTCCGCTTTATGCCAGCCGCGGCATGCAGCCGATGTGGCAGGATCGTCAGGCTATCCAACAGTTCCAGCAGCAGCTCGCTGAAGTGGCGATATCAGGCGTTCAGCCACAGTTTACCCAGTGGGTGAAAATGCTGACTGATTCGCACCTCAGCGGACTGGCGCGTGATGTCGTGCTGTCTGATGCGCTGCTGGGGTATCTGCAGTTCACCTCCAGCGTACCCAGCAAGGGCGAGGTCTGGCTGTACAGTAACGTGCCCTACAAAATGGAAACGCCGCCGCTGTCGGTCATCAATCAGTGGCAGAAATCGCTGACGCACGGCAGCCTGAACGGATTCATTCTCTCGCTGGCGCCTCAGCATCCGCAGTATTCGCGTATGCACGGTGCGCTGAAGACGCTACTCACGGACAGCCGCCCGTGGCCGCAGTTGACGGACCGACAAACCCTCCGCCCGGGGCAGATCAGTAATGATGTGCCCGCGCTGCGCGATATCCTGCAGCGTACCGGGATGATGTCGGCGGCTAATGAGCCGCCTAAGCCTGCCGATGAAGTGGTAGGGGCCGTTGATGCACCGATGGTTCATGACGATGACAACGTACAGGCGGACGTTGGAGCCGGGCAGAATCAGGCCGCTAGCAGCGCCGTTGTCAGTCCATCGGCAACCACCACTACGGATGTGCAGCCTGAAACACCGAATAATATCGGTAATGTGCAGGGTGCCGTGGTGCCGGTTAACAGCGATAATGTTTATACGCCCGATCTGGTGGAAGGGCTGAAGCGTTTTCAGCGCTGGCAGGGGCTGGAGGCGGATGGCTTAATTGGTTTGCGTACCCGTGAATGGCTGAATGTTTCGCCTCAGCTGCGGGCATCGCTGCTGGCGCTGAATATCCAGCGGCTGCGGCTGCTGCCTGATGATATGCACAACGGCATTATGGTCAACATTCCTAATTATTCACTGGCCTATTATGTCAACGGCAATGAGATCCTCTCCTCGCGGGTAATCGTTGGCCGACCGGATCGTAAAACGCCGCTGATGCGCAGCGCACTCAACAACGTAGTGCTCAACCCGCCGTGGAATGTGCCAACCACGCTGGTGCGCAAAGATATCGTGCCTAAGGTCAAGCAGGATCCCAGCTATCTCTACAAGCACAACTATACGCTGCTGTCGGGTTGGAGCGGTGAATCAGAAGTGATCGATCCTTCAATGATCAACTGGAGTATGGTTTCCGCCGCTTCTTTCCCGTATCGCATACGTCAGGCTCCCGGCCCGACGAATTCGCTGGGGCGTTATAAGTTCAACATGCCAAGTTCAGATGCGATCTATCTGCACGATACGCCTAACCACGGCCTGTTCCAGCGGGATATCCGTGCCCTCAGCTCGGGGTGCGTCCGCGTGAATCGGGCTTCCGATCTGGCTAATTTGCTGTTACAGGACGTTGGCTGGAACGATACGCGAATTTCCAGCGCGTTAAAGGAAGGGAGTACCCGGTTTGTCTCTATCCGTCAGCGGATACCGGTCAACCTGTATTACCTCACTGCCTGGGTTGCCGATGACGGACAACCGCAGTTTCGTACAGATATTTACAATTATGACAGCACGGCACGTTCCGGGGCACAGATCCTGGCGCGGGCTGGTCAGTTATTGCTCTAGCAGTTGATTCTTCAGCAGTTCTGTGGTGAGTCGTAAATTCGCCTACGCGTGGTGCAGTGGATGTTGTTACCTTCCCTGCACCACTTTAAGTTTTGTCGGGTTGACGGACCTTTATTACATCGGTAAGGTTTCTGACGGTGTTGTAAAGGCACGATTCTCACTACTTTTTCCAGGTAATACTGATTAATGGACAAATTCGACTCTAACCGCCGTAAATTGCTGGCGTTAGGAGGAGCTGCGTTGGGTATCGCTCTCCTTCCTTCACAGGCATTTGCTTCGCTTTCCACTTCCCGTCCCCGGGTTCTGACGCTGAGCAATCTGAATACCGGTGAAAGCCTGAAAACGGAATTTTTTAATGGCAAAAAATATGACAAAGACGAACTTGTACGTCTGAATCATTTTTTCCGCGATTACCGGGCAAATAAAATAAAGAATATCGATCCGCATCTTTTCGATCAGCTCTTCCGTTTGCAAACTATGCTTGATACCCGCAAACCCGTTCAGCTTATTTCCGGCTACCGTTCACTGGCCACCAATAATTCTCTGCGTTCTCACAGTCGTGGCGTGGCTAAACACAGCTACCACACGCTCGGTCAGGCGATGGACTTCCATATTGAAGGCATTGCATTGAGCAATGTGCGCAAAGCTGCTCTCGCTCTGCGAGCGGGTGGTGTAGGCTATTACCCGAGCAGCAACTTTGTGCATATTGATACCGGCCCTGTCAGGCACTGGTAAAACGGAACGCCGGCGTCATGTGGTCGCCGGCAGTGGAGCGTTATGAACTATCATATTATTCCCGTAACGGCATTCGCACAGAATTGCTCGGTGATTTGGTGCCCGGAAACCCGCGAAGCGGCGCTGGTTGACCCCGGTGGCGATGCTGACAAGATTAAGCGTGAAATTGCCGCCCTGGATGTTGAAATCAGGCTGGTTCTGCTGACCCACGGCCATCTCGATCATGTCGGGGCCGCGGCCGAACTTGCAGAGCACTATGGGGTGAAAATTGTTGGCCCTCATAAGGCGGACCTGTTCTGGCTGGAAGGATTACCGACCCAGAGCCAGATGTTTGGTTTTGACTACTGCGCGCCTTTAACGCCGGATCGCTGGCTGGAAGAGGGCGAGACGGTCGCCGTAGGTAATGTTACGCTGGAAGTCCTGCTTTGCCCTGGCCATACCCCGGGGCATATTGTGTTTTTTGACCGCGCAGGCCGACTGCTGGTTTCTGGTGACGTTATTTTTAACGGTGGTGTCGGACGCTCGGATTTCCCGCAGGGCAGCCACAGTGATTTAATTGCTTCCATTCATAATAAACTTTTACCGCTGGGTGACGACGTGACATTTCTTCCCGGTCATGGTCCTGTCTCAACGTTGGGGCGAGAAAGAATCAGTAATCCCTTTCTGCAATAAATAAAAAAGCCTGCAAACGCAGGCTTTTTTATTTCATCAGAACCGTATTACAGCACGGCGACGATGGCTTCGCACAGTGGCGACATATTATCAGGGGTCATACCCGCCACGTTAACGCGACCGGAGTTTACTGCGTAAACGCCAAACTCTTCGCGCAGGCGCACAACCTGATCTTTTGTCAGCCCGCTAAACGAGAACATGCCGTTCTGGTTGATGATAAAGCTGAAATCACCTTTAGCACCTTTGTCCTGCAGCGTATTCACAAACAGCTGACGCATGCGCTGGATGCGCTGACGCATATCGGCCAGTTCCTGCTCCCACAGGGCACGAAGGGCGCTGTTGCTGAGGATAGTCGCAACCACGGCCGCACCGTGAGACGGTGGGTTAGAGTAGTTCGCCCGAATCGTCGCTTTAACCTGGCTGAATGCGGTATCCGCAACGGTTGCTTCTGCAGCCACCAGCGTGAATGCCCCTACGCGCTCGTTATACAGGCCAAAATTCTTGGAGTAGGAGCTGCAGACAATCAGTTCCTGATGGCTGGCAGCGAAGATACGCAGGCCTTCTGCATCTTCTTCCAGACCGCGTGCAAACCCCTGATAGGCGAAGTCGAACAGCGGCAGCCAGCCTTTACCCAGCGACAGTTTTGCCAGCTCTTCCCACTGCGCCGCAGTCGGGTCGATGCCGGTCGGGTTATGGCAGCAGCCGTGGAACAGCACCACGTCTCCGGCCTGTGCTTCGCTCAGGCTGCTGACCAGTGCATCAAAGTCCAGCGCGTGGTTCGCCGCGTCGTAGTAGGCGTATTCGCAGACTTCCAGGCCAGCGGCAGCGAACACGTTCTTGTGGTTCGGCCAGCTTGGATTACTGACCCAAACGCGCGTAGCGCTGGTCTGGTTAGCAATAAAATCGGCAGCAATACGCAGGGCACCGGTTCCGCCAGGCGTTTGGGCCGTGCGTGCGCGTTTTGCGCTAATGAGGGCGCTGTCGGCTGAAAACAGCAGTTCCTGCGTGCAGCGGCCAAAGTCCGCAATACCGTCAATGCTGAGGTAATTTTTGGTTGTTTCGTTTTCCAGCAGATACTGCTCAGCTTTTTTTACGCTGGTCAGCACCGGCGTTTTGCCGGTTTCATCTTTATACACCCCTATACCGAGGTTGATCTTATTTGGGCGATCGTCAGCACGAAACAGGTCGGCTAAACCAAGAATGGGATCGGCGGGTGCAGCTGCAATACGTTCAAACATAATTGAAGTCCGTTAGCTTAATCTAAAGCGAAGTGAGCAATCAGGTTACCGTCAGAAAGGCGAAATTGCCAACCGTTTGCGCTAAAAAAGCCGGGTGAAGATCAAGCTTCCCTAAAAGAAAACTTTGACGATGGTCATGCAGGTCGCTGCAATAGCGACGGCGGTCCCCATTATCCAGCGAGTCTGGTTAGCCAGCTCTTTATGCATGCCGCCAATTTCTTTATGAATGCCCGCCAGGCTCTGATGCATTTCCGTTCTCAGCTCCGCCAAATCGGTTTTAGTGGCGAATGCCTCAGACCGCGCCGTCAGGCACGCCAAATCGATTTTAATCTGGCCGGTATCTTTTTCAAGCTGCTCAATCCGATCGATCATGATGTCCATGGCGTCTTCCTTATGCCAAATCCCTGTTTAAGCATAAGTCTACGGCAGCTGTTGAAAATATCACCCTATTTGTCACGTCGGGTGCGGGTTTACGGCTGGGTTGGGAAGGGGATCGCAGAGTCGGTGTAAAAAGATGAAACCAGCGGAGAGAGGAAAAACAAAAACGGGGCCGAAGCCCCGTTTGTTGCGAGTTGCGCGGTGGGCAAGCCCACCGGCAAAAGGCAATTAGAACTGGTACTGCAGGCCAACACCAACGGTATCGTCGGTAGATTTGCCAGCTGCACGAGTGTAATCGGTGTCGTCCAGCAGGTTGATACGGTAATCAACATAGGTAGACATGTTTTTGTTGAAGTAGTAGTAGGTACCCACTTCGATGTATTTAACCAGGTCAGCGTCGCCGCCGCCGTAGGTAGAACCGTTACCGCTGAAGCCGTCCAGTTCCTTACCTTTAGACTGCAGGTAAGCGATGGATGGGCGCAGACCGAAGTCGAACTGGTACTGTGCAACCACTTCGAAGTTAGTCGTTTTGTTAGCAGCGATGTTGGTTACAGCCGCGTTGCTTGCACCGTAGTTGGTGGTGTTACGGGATTCACCGTAGAATGCCGCCAGGTATACGTTGTTTGCGTCATATTTCAGACCCAGGCCGTATGCGTCAGCTTTGTCGCCGGTGCCGTCTTCTTTCTGCTCAACGGTACGGTTAGCAGAGAAGTAAGAACCTACTGCGCTGATGCCCATGCCGGTGTCATAAGCTACAGAAGTACCCCAGCCGTCGCCGTTCTGGAACTTGGCTTCACGACCTTCGTTTTTGCCCTGGTACTGTACAGCGAAGCTCAGGCCGTCAACCAGACCGAAGAAGTTGCTGTTACGGTAAGTAGCAACACCTGAAGAACGACCGATCAGGAAGTTATCGTTGTCCTGGTACAGGGTATCATCGCCGAACACTGGCAGCTGGTCAGTGTAAGACATTGCGTCGTAGATCACGCCGTAGTTACGACCGTAGTCGAATGAACCTGCGTCACCGAATTTCAGACCAGCAAAGCCCAGACGGGTTTTGTTACCAGACTGCACGTCAGCGCCGCCTTCAGTGTGGTTAGCCTGAATGTTGTATTCCCACTGGCCGTAACCGGTCAGCTGGTCGTTAATCTGAGTTTCGCCTTTAAAACCGAAACGCACATAAGTTGCATCGCCGTCATCGCCAGCGTTGTCAGAGAAAGTGTGACGCGCATCAACTTTACCGTACAGATCCAGTTTGTTGCCGTCTTTGTTGTAGATTTCTGCTGCGTTGGCTGCACCAGCTGCTAACAGAGCTGGGATAACCACTGCAAGAATGTTGCGCTTCATCATTTTTATTACCCTCATTGGAGTTATTTGGACACCTGCCACTGCCGTCAAGAATTCATTACAGAACTATGATGAGAGTTTGGTGTCTTCCTGTGTCTGCACGCATCTTTCCATTCGTAGCGCGGTTAATCTAGTTGGAAAATGCTACTAATCTCCTATTCTGGTTACAGAAGGAAAATGTGTGTAACAAGATGTAAAAAACAGGGAACTTTGTGAGTGAACTCAAAATTTACAAAAATAAAAAAAGGCCAGCGAGGCTGGCCTTTGTATATATATGAATTTCTTATATTTAATTCTGAAATCAGAAAGAAGCGTTCCGCGGCGTGCGTGGGAAAGCGATAACGTCTCTTACATTTTGTACACCGGTGACATAGGCGATTAAACGTTCGAAACCTAAACCGAAACCTGAATGCGGCACGGTACCGTAACGACGAAGATCGCGATACCACCAGTAATCTTCTTTATTCAGGCCCATTTCTGCCAGACGAGCATCCAGCACATCCAGGCGCTCTTCACGCTGCGAACCACCGATGATTTCGCCGATGCCCGGAGCCAGCACGTCCATCGCCGCCACGGTTTTACCGTCATCGTTCAGGCGCATGTAGAACGCTTTGATGTCTTTCGGATAGTTTTTTACCACCACCGGTGCTTTGAAGTGTTTCTCAGCCAGGTAGCGCTCATGCTCGGAGGAGAGATCGATACCCCATGAAACCGCGTTCTCGAAGGTCTGGCCGGATGCCAGCAGGATCTCGACCGCTTCGGTGTAATCCACCTGGGCGAAATCGGTGGTGACAAACTGCTGCAGACGAGTGATGGCTTCTTTATCTACGCGCTCGGCGAAGAAGGCCATATCATCAGCGCGCTCTTCCAGTACCGCTTTAAAGACGTATTTCAGCATCGCTTCGGCGAGTGCGGCGTTATCTTCCAGATCGGCAAAGGCGATTTCCGGCTCCAGCATCCAGAATTCAGCCAGGTGACGGCTGGTGTTGGAGTTCTCGGCACGGAAGGTTGGACCGAAGGTATAAATTTTAGAAATCGCACTGGCGTAGGTTTCGCCGTTCAGCTGGCCGGAGACGGTCAGGAACGATTCTCTGCCGAAGAAATCTTCTTCGTAATTGACCTTACCTTCCGGCGTACGCGGCAGGTTTTCCAGATCCAGCGTGGACACGCGGAACATCTCTCCGGCACCTTCGGTATCGGAAGCGGTGATCAGCGGTGTGGAAACCCAGAAGAAGCCCTGCTCGTCAAAGAAGCGATGCAGCGCCTGGGCCAGCGTGTGACGCACGCGGGCAACGGCACCAATCAGGTTAGTACGCGGGCGCAGGTGGGCAACCTCTCGCAGATACTCAATGCTGTGGCGTTTAGCCGCCATCGGATAGGTATCCGGGTCATCAACCCAGCCCACCACTTCTACGTGGGTCGCCTGGATCTCAAAGCTCTGTCCTTCACCCGGGGATTCCACGACTTTACCGGTGACGATCACGGAACAGCCGGTGGTCAGACGCAGCACTTCATCCTGATAATTATTCAGAGAATTATTGACCACAGCCTGAACGGGATTAAAGCAGGAACCGTCATAAACGGCGATAAAGGAAATACCGGCTTTTGAATCTCTTCGGGTACGCACCCAGCCACGTACGGTGACTTCGCTGTCAACCGCAACCCGGCCGTGCAGTACATCCGCTACAGGCACAACGCTCATATAAGTCTCTCACTATTGATCTGAAAGGAATGGTTACCCCAAATTTTGGGTCTTGCTATGTTACTTGCCGGGCGAGGAGAAACAAGAGGAATTCAATGAATGTGGGGAGATTTATTCAGTATTAAGGATGTTGCGGGCCAGAAAGCGCCTGGCCCTAAGGGAAGTCTCAACTGGCTTTCTTCACCAGCGGCAGATCGAAGGCTTTACGCAGTGCGCGAACGAAGGCCTGATCCTGGCAAATCGTTTTGCCCGGGCTGTCGGAAAGCTTGGCCACCGGCTTGCCGTTACACTCCACCAGTTTAATGACGATATTTAACGGCTTAACCTGAGGAATATCGCAGGTCAGGCGGGTGCCAATACCGAACGCCACGTTGATACGCTGGCCGAAGTGACGATAAAGCGATACGGCGCTGTCGAGGTCCAGATTGTCGGAGAACACCAGCGTTTTGCTGAGCGGGTCAATGCCCAGCTGCTGATAATGGGCAATCGCTTTCTCCCCCCACTCCTGCGGCTCGCCGGAATCATGGCGCAGTCCCTGATAGGCGCTGGCAAAGTTGCGGCCAAAATCGCGCAGGAAGGCATCCATAGTGATGCAGTCGGTGAGAGCGATACCCAGCTGGTCAGGGTACTCTTCCAGCCAGGCCTGCAGCGCAGCGCGCTGGCTGTTAGCCAGTACCGGGCTGATTTGCTGATGCGCCTGGAACCATTCATGGGCCTGAGTGCCCATCGGCGTGATATCCAGACGGCGGGCGATTTCATAGTTGCTCGATCCCACCAGCCACGGGAAGTCCTGTTTCAGCGTACTGACAATCGCCAGATGCACGTCCCACGAGAAGCGGCGACGCGTGCCGAAATCCATCAGGCGGAAGCGCGACATATCAAGGTCAGCGGTCAAACCCGCAAACTTATCGAGTTTGCTTTTGAGTTTATCCACGGCCATTTCCGCCGTCACCTGCGGTGAACGGTGTCGATGAACGACTTCACTGATCAGCGCAAGCAGTGGGACTTCCCACATAATCACTTCGCGCCACGGGCCGCTGATACGGATATCCAGCTTGCCCAGATTATTGCGCACCTGAACCTGCTGCGGATCGTATCGGAATTCCCTTAGCCAGTTGAGGTAGTCAGCGGTAAAGAAGGGCAGGCTGGAGAGATAGGCGAACTCTTCATCGTTCAGCGCCAGCGTCGCCATCATCTTTATCTGCTGCACAATTTCATCGGCATACAGGCCCAGCATATCGTCACCACGGCAGCGGAACTCAGCTGCAACCGTAACGTCATGATACCGGTGGAAAACCGCCTGCTGCATATGAAGTTTGTAGGCGTCGGTGTCCAGAAGCGTAGTCAAAATCGGGGAAGCGTGTCGTGTCATGGTGCGTTTCAGCATCCTCTGGCGAAGAGCGTTATCCCTGGTTCAAATGGAAAAAAGTCGCAGGAGTATAACCCGAATACTCATTTATTGAACCCGATCACAGCACAATTCAGGCGGGCTGGTCGAGGACATTATGTGCTCATGTTAACAGTATGTATCATTTTCCATCAATCCCGCGTTTGATGTGGAATCAACGTGGCAACCATGCGATAACAGGAATAAACTTGAAAAGTTAAATTAATTATCGACGTGAGAAGGACTTATGACGCAACTGCCGCAAGCTAAGAACCGCCATGATTATCGTGCACCCGATTACACGATTACCGATATCGATCTGACGTTCGATCTTAATGCCAGTACCACAAGGGTCACCGCCGTCAGCCAGATTAAGCGTCTGGCGAGCACCGACGCCGAGCTGCGCCTGGACGGAGAAGATTTGACGCTGGTGTCAATTGCCGTCGATGAACAGCCCTGGGAGCATTACCGGCTGGAGGAGGGGGCGCTGGTTATCAGCCGCCTGCCTGAGGCGTTTACGCTGAAGATTGTTAACGACATTCACCCGGATAAAAATACCGCCCTGGAAGGACTGTACAAATCGGGCGAGGCGCTGTGTACGCAGTGTGAAGCCGAAGGTTTCCGTCATATCACCTGGTATCTGGACCGCCCGGACGTGCTGGCGCGCTTTACGACGACCATTATTGCCGAGCAGGCGCTCTATCCTTATTTACTGTCAAACGGTAACCGTATAGACGGCGGTGAGCTTGAAGGCGGCCGTCACTGGACTAAATGGCAGGATCCGTTCCCGAAACCCTGCTATCTGTTCGCGGTCGTTGCCGGTGATTTCGACGTGCTGCGCGACAGTTTCCGCACCCGTTCCGGGCGCGACGTGGCGCTGGAAATCTTCGTCGATCGCGGCAATCTTGACCGCGCAGACTGGGCGATGACCTCGCTGAAAAACAGCATGAAGTGGGATGAAGAACGCTTCGGGCTGGAATATGACCTGGATATCTTTATGATCGTGGCCGTTGATTTCTTCAACATGGGCGCGATGGAAAACAAAGGCCTGAACGTCTTTAACTCTAAATACGTGCTGGCGAAGGCGGAAACGGCAACCGACAAGGACTACCTCGGTATTGAGGCGGTCATCGGCCACGAATATTTCCATAACTGGACCGGCAACCGCGTGACCTGCCGCGACTGGTTCCAGCTCAGCCTGAAAGAAGGGCTGACCGTGTTCCGCGATCAGGAATTCAGTTCCGATCTGGGTTCCCGCCCGGTGAACCGTATTGATAACGTCCGCGTGATGCGCGGCGCGCAGTTTGCGGAAGATGCCAGCCCGATGGCGCACCCGATTCGCCCTGAGCAGGTGATCGAGATGAATAACTTCTATACGCTGACGGTGTATGAAAAAGGCTCGGAAGTGATTCGTATGCTGCACACGCTGCTGGGTGAAGCGGGCTTCCAGAAAGGGATGCAGCTCTATTTCGAGCGCCATGACGGCAGTGCAGCAACCTGTGATGACTTCGTTCAGGCGATGGAAGATGCCTCAAATGTGGATTTGTCGCAGTTCCGCCGCTGGTACAGTCAGTCGGGTACGCCGGTGATCTCCGTGCGCGATGACTATAACCCCGAGCTTGAACAGTACACGCTGCACGTCACCCAGATGACCCCGCCGACGGCCGATCGCCAGGAGAAGCTGCCGCTGCATATCCCGCTGGATATTGAACTGTATGACAACAAAGGCCAGCCGATCCCGCTACAGCACAACGGTCATCCGGTGCATCACGTGCTGAACGTGACGGAAAGCTTCCAGACGTTTGTCTTTGACGGCGTTTCGACGCAGCCCGTGCCGTCGCTTCTGCGTGAGTTTTCTGCGCCGGTTAAGCTGGACTACAACTGGAGCGACGCCCAGCTGACCTTCCTGATGCGCCACGCCCGTAACGATTTCTCCCGCTGGGATGCGGCGCAGAGTCTGATGGTGAATCATATCCGGCTTAACGTCGCCCGTCATCAGCAGGGCCAGCCGCTTTCTCTGCCGCTGCACGTGGCGGATGCCTTCCGTGCGGTACTGTTGGAAGAGAACAGTGACCCGGCGCTGATGGCGCTGATCCTGACCCTGCCGAGTGAAAATGAAATCGCCGAGCTGTTCGATACAATCGATCCGCAGGCGATAGCCGTCGTGCGGGAAGCGCTGGTGCGCACCCTGGCCGAAGAGCTGACGGATGAGCTGCAGGCGGTGTATCGTGACAATCAGACCGGTGAATACCGTATTGAGCATGCGGATATAGGCCGGCGCGCGCTGAAAAACGTCTGCCTGAGCTATCTGGCCTTCGCCGATGCGACGGCGGCCGATAAGCTGGTCAGCGACCAGTATCACAGCGCCAACAATATGACCGACAGCATTGCCGCGCTGGCCGCCTCCGTCGCGGCACAGCTGCCGTGCCGTTCTGAGCTGCTGGCGGCATTTGACGAGCGCTGGCATCATGACGGTCTGGTAATGGATAAATGGTTTGCTTTGCAGGCGACCAGCCCGGCGGAAGATGTGCTGACCCAGGTCAGATCGCTGCTGAATCACCGCTCCTTCACCCTCGGTAATCCGAACCGGGTTCGCTCACTGGTCGGTGCATTTGCCGCAGCCAACCCGGCGGCGTTCCACGCGCAGGACGGCAGCGGTTATCAGTTCCTCGTTGAAATGCTGACCGATCTCAATACCCGCAACCCGCAGATTGCCGCACGGCTGATCGAACCGTTGATTCGCCTGAAGCGTTACGACGCCCATCGTCAGGCGTTAATGCGCCAGGCCCTGGAACAGCTGAAAGGGCTGGATAAGCTTTCCGGCGACCTGTTTGAGAAGATAGAGAAAGCGCTGAACGCCTGAGTTTTGCGTCAGCGTTGAGTCAAGGGGGCGATCGCATCGCCCCCTTTATCATTAGCGATGTGCGTAGCGGGGTTCGGCGGGCGGTGCCGGGCGCTTCATCACGCGATCGAGCACTTCAGCTTCAAGCTCTGCCAGCCGCAGAGAGCCTTTCCTCCGCGGGCGCGGCAGGTCAATACTCAGATCGAGACCGATATTCCCTTCCTCTATTAACAGCACGCGGTCCGCCATCGCCACCGCTTCGCTCACGTCGTGCGTAACCAGCAGTACGGTGAAGTGATGCTGCTGCCACAGCGATTCAATCAGGTCCTGCATTTCAATACGCGTTAAGGCATCCAGCGCACCGAGCGGTTCATCAAGCAGCAGCAGGCCGGGGCGATGAATCAATGCTCTGGCCAGCGCCACGCGCTGTTTCTGACCGCCGGAAAGGGCAGCGGGCCAGTCCCCGGCGCGATCCGCCAGCCCGACGGCGGTAAGCGCCTCCCGCGCGTTTTGCTTCCAGCCGCGCCCTTTCAGGCCCAGGCCAACGTTATCAATGACGCTTTTCCACGGGAGCAGGCGGGCATCCTGAAACATCAGGCGGATATCTTCACGCGCATCGTTGAGCGGTGCGCTGCCGGCCAGAAGTTCACCGCTGCTGGCTTTTTCCAGCCCGGCCAGCAGCCTGAGCAGGGTACTTTTACCGCAGCCGCTGCGGCCCACCACCGCCACAAACTGCCCGGCGGGAATATGCAGATCGAGGTGGTTCAATACTGTGCGGCCATTGTACCGTTTGCTGGCACCGTTGATGTTTAACGGCGTGCCGGCATTTAAACGCGCCGGGGCGGAGTTGAGCTGGCTCATGCATTCTCCTCTTTCAGTTGATATGCCGGATGCCAGCGCAGCCAGACACGCTCCAGCAGCTGGGCGCCGACGTCAGCCAGTTTTCCCAGCAGGGCGTAAAGAACGATCGCCACAACGACAACATCGGTTTGTAAGAATTCGCGGGCGTTCATCGCCAGATAGCCGATACCGGAATTGGCCGAAATCGTTTCGGCCACAATCAGCGTCAGCCACATCAGGCCGAGGGCAAAGCGAACGCCGACCATGATCGAAGGCAGCGCGCCCGGCAGTACAACCTGTATAAACAGGCTCCAGCCTGACAGGCCATAGCTGCGCGCCATTTCCACCAGGCCACGGTCAACATTGCGAATGCCGTGATAGGTGTTGAGATAGATCGGGAACAGCGTGCCGAGGGCGACCAGAAAGATCTTGGCTGATTCATCAATGCCAAACCACAGGATCACCAGCGGGATCAGCGCCAGATGAGGCACGTTGCGCAGCATTTGAACGGAGGTGTCCAGCAGGCGCTCGCCCAGGCGCGACATGCCGGTTATCAGGCCCAGCAGCAGACCAATCGATCCACCGATGGCGAAGCCCACCATCGCACGCCAGCCGCTGATGGCCAGATGCTGCCACAGCTCCCCGCTGGCGGAAAGACGCCAGAAGGTGATAACCACCGACTCCGGAGAGGGGAGAATGCGCGTCGAGAGCCAGCCGATCTGCGAGGCCAACTGCCAGACGGCGACCAGCAGTACCGGCAGCGCCCACGGCAGCAGGGCATTGGTGATATGTCTTGTTGCTTTACTCATGCCTTCCTCTGAACCATGACGGCGGCTATTGCCGTAGATCGAAATGCCTGCACGTGAGTACGACGAGGCGTTGTTAGCTTTGGGAGACTTTCTGCGGCGCAAAATCATGCGCAACGTGTTCGCCGTGGGCGTGAATTTTCGCGGGCTGCGGCACCTCCGGAATGGCCAGATCGAGATGCGGGAACAGCAGTTCACCCACGCGATAGGCTTCTTCCAGATGCGGATAGCCGGAAAGAATAAAAGTTTCAATGCCAAGATCGGCATACTCCTGCATCCTTGCGGCAACGGTCGGTCCATCGCCCACCAGGGCCGTCCCGGCGCCACCGCGCACCAGGCCTACACCGGCCCACAGATTCGGGGCGATCTCCAGCTTGTCCCGCCTGCCGCCGTGCAGAGCCGCCATCCGCTGCTGGCCGACAGAATCGGTGCGTGCCAGCGCGGCCTGGGCTTTGGCAATGGTGGCATCATCAAGATGGGAGATCAGCCGGTCAGCGGCCTGCCAGGCTTCCTCATTCGTTTCGCGGACGATCACGTGCAGGCGAATACCGAAGCGAACCTTGCGACCCAGCGCAGCGGCTTTCGCCTGCACCCGGGCAATTTTTTCTTTGACCTGCGCGGGCGGTTCACCCCACGTCAGATACACATCGACCTGTTCCGCCGCCAGATCCTGCGCAACCTCGGACGAACCGCCGAACCACAGCGGTGGCCTCGGCTGCTGTACCGGTTTAAACATCAGCCGTGCACCACGGACGTTGACGTGCCTGCCTTCATAATCGACGGTCTCACCTTCCAGCACGCGACGCCAGACGCGGGTAAACTCGGCCGATTCAGCATAGCGTTCGCGATGATTGAGAAACACGCCGTCCCCGGCGAGTTCTTCCGCATCGCCGCCGGTCACCAGGTTAAACAGGGCGCGGCCGTTGGAAAGGCGATCGAGCGTGGCGGCCTGACGTGCGGCGTGGGTGGGCGAGGTGACTCCCGGGCGCAGGGCAACCAGAAAACGCAGGCGCTGGGTCACGGGGATCAGCGAAGCGGCGACCAGCCAGGCGTCTTCACAGGAACGCCCCGTAGGGATCAGCACGCCACCGAATCCCAGCCGGTCGGCGGCCTGAGCGATTTGCTGCAGGTAGGTGTAATCCACCGGGCGCGCACCCTGGTTAGTGCCCAGGTATTGACCATCGCCGTGCGTGGGAAGGAACCAGAAGACGGACAGGCTCATCGTTCAACTCCTTAATTCAGGGCTGTGCTGCGTCAGCAGAACACAGAAACGGATAGTGGCTGGTTTAAAGGTCTACACGGCAGCAGCCAGCGGCTGATGGCGGCGGGCCAGCGCGTGCCAGAAGGTCTCTACCGATTCCTCCAGACGGGCGGCCAGTCCCGGCGCTAATTCCGGCTGACGATCGTAGTGGGCGATCTGGCTGTCATCGGCAAAGACGCCGTGCAGCACTTCCTGCGCTTTCAGCGCGTTCAGTACCGGTTTCAACGCGTAATCAACCGCCAGCAGGTGGGCAACGGTACCGCCGGTGGCGAGTGGCAGAACCACCTTATGTTCCAGCGCGCGCTCCGGCAGCAGATCGAGCAGCGTTTTGAGCGCGCCGGCAAAAGAGGCTTTATACACGGGCGTGGAAACGATCAGTCCGTCGGCTTTTTCCAGGTCTTCCTTAAAAGCCAGCAGCGCGGGTGAGTCAAAGCGTGCATAAAGGAGATCTTCAGGATGGAAGTTATGCAGATTCCAGGGAATGACCTCAACGCCGCGCTGTTCAAGGGCATGCTGACAAACCGTTAACAGTGCGGTGGAGCGAGAGGGAAAGCGGGGGCTCCCCGCCAGAGTAATAACGCGCATAACCACTCCTTATAGCTAAAAGTTATTAATTAAACACATTCAAGAACTGATTGGCTTATCCTGACAGAGCGGGGAGAGGGGCTTAAATGATTTATCCGGCATTTTTTTGCCGTTTTCTTCATATAGGAATGGGGAGGAACGATCGGGCGGCTTACCGGGCGCACTTTTTTTCAGCTTTTACGCCACGGTGTTTCCATTTAATGCCCGAATGCCGGATAATACGACCCCGATTTTCTATCGGGACCTCAGGAGTGACCATGTATTATCCCCTCGTTCGTAAGGCGCTGTTCCAGCTCGATCCTGAGCGCGCGCATGAACTGACTTTGCAGCAGCTGACGCGCCTTTCCGGCACCCCCTTTACCGCCCTGATCCGTCAGTCGTTACCGTTTAAGCCGGTTAACTGCATGGGACTGACGTTTAAAAACCCGCTGGGGCTGGCTGCCGGGCTGGATAAAAACGGCGAATGCATTGATGCCTTTGGCGCAATGGGGTTTGGTTTTATTGAAATTGGTACGGTCACCCCGCGCCCGCAGCCGGGTAACGATAAGCCGCGCATGTTCCGCGTGGTGGAAGCGCAGGGCATCATTAATCGCATGGGGTTTAATAATCTGGGCGTGGACCATCTGGTCGAGAACGTCAAGAAAGCCCATTACGATGGCATTCTCGGCATTAATATCGGTAAGAATAAAGACACACCGGTTGAACAGGGGAAAGAAGATTATTTAACCTGCATGGATAAAATTTATCCGTATGCGGGCTATATCGCCATCAACATTTCTTCCCCCAACACGCCAGGATTACGCAGTCTGCAATACGGCGAGGCGCTGGATGATTTGCTGCAGGCGATTAAAACGCGTCAGGGTGAACTGCAACAGCTTCATCATAAATATGTTCCCGTCGCGGTGAAGATCGCTCCCGATCTTTCTGAAGAAGAATTGATCCAGGTAGCGGACAGTTTGCAGCGCCATAATATTGACGGCGTTATTGCCACCAATACCACGCTCGATCGTTCACTGATTAAAGGGTTAAAACATTGTGATGAAACCGGTGGGCTGAGCGGGCGTCCGGTTCAGTTGCGCAGTACGGAAATTATTCGCCGGCTGTCTTCTGAGCTGAAGGGCAGCATGCCAATTATTGGCGTCGGTGGGATTGATTCCCTGGTTTCTGCACGCGAAAAAATGGAAGCGGGCGCTTCGCTGGTGCAAATATATTCCGGCTTTATTTACAAAGGTCCGCCGCTAATTAAAGAAATTGTGACCCATATTTGAGTAAAAATTGCCAGGGGCTTTATTTTCGCCTCTGGCTCGTTTATATTTTGTGCTGTTAGAACGCTAATAAGTCATTTCAGCGTGTTGCTGTACGTTAAACACAGCCGATTTTTTTCCCGGACCCTGAATTCTTTTCCGGACATCTGTAACCCATTATTACTACAGGACTCATCATGAGGATTAAACCGGACGATAACTGGCGTTGGTTTTTCGACGCAGAACAAGACCGTATGATGCTGGACCTGGCGCGTGAACAGCCGTTTCGCTCACGTTTCCCCCGCAAGATGCTTACGCCGGATGCCTTTGATGTTTCAGGCTTTTGTGTCGATGATGCGGCGCTGTTCTTCACCTTTTCTGAGCGATGCCGCCAGGCCGAACTGGATTCAGATCAGAGTGCAGAACTCGTACTGAACGTGCTGGTGGCGACCCGCTTCCTCAAGCCGCTGATGCCCAAGAGCTGGCATTTTGTCACTCAGACGCACGGGGGATTTCGCCCCGACGAAGGGGATCTGGTTTGTGTTACCGTTGGCGACAGCGGAGAGCAGGCGACGATGATCGTCGTAGAGTCGGGTGAAAACGCCGCACTGTGCCTGCTTGCTCAGCCAGAATTAAAACTCGCCGGGCGCAGTATGATGCTGGGTGATGCCATAAAGATCATGCACGATCGGCTTACGCCTCAGGCTAAACCTGACGCGCTGCACTTTGCCCGCGCGGTGTAACCCACCGCGCAACGCATCTTACCTGATGACCAAATCGCCTGACGGAATACAGCTGCAGCTCAGTATGGTTCCGTCCTGCCGGATTGCCCCTTTTTTCAACGCGCTGACTTCACCGCTGACCAGCGTGACCTTACAGCTGCCGCAGATCCCCGCGCGGCAGGAGTAAGGAATGCGGATCCCCTGCATTTCCAGCTGTTCCAGCAGCACCTGCTGATTATTGCCGCTGAAGGTCTGCCCCTGCCAGCTGAGGGTAAGGTCAGACGGCGGCGCGGTGTCGATCGCCAGGGTTTCCGTGACTTCGCCGCTGCCGTACGCGCGAGCGGCCTGGCGGTTAATGACCTCCAGACGGTCACCGGCGCGGACAACACCGCTGGTGCGGGCGACCAGATTTATTCCGAAGTCGATATCTCCACTCCCGTCCTGTGCGCTGCGGAAGCCCTGCAGTGTCGCCAGCGGTTCGCCGGTGGGATGTTTTCGGCCGCGCTGAGGGCTGATGGTGGTGAACACGCAGCGGCTGCACGGCTTGGGTAAATCGAAAAGCACATCGCCGATCTTCACGGTTGCCCAACCGTCTTCGGCCCAGGCTTCAGCGCCGGTAATCACCAGGTTAGGGCGGAATTGTTCCATTCTCACGCCTGCCGGGCAGCGCTGCTGTAAATCGAACAGTGACGCCTCATTGACCAGCAGATAGGGAAAACCATCGGCAAAGCCCAGAGGAACCTGTTCAAAGTGTTTAACCCGACGGTGCATCTGGGGACCCACCCAGCGCAGCTGCAGCGGCCGGGGGAAAAAGCCGCTCAGCCACTTGTTGATCGTGTCCGGGGCTACGAGGGCGTTAAAATGGCTTCCCCACACTTCGGTAGGCTCGCCGTTGGGAAGAAAATCATCAAACAATACCGTAGCGCTGCTGCCATCCGGTGCGCTGAGCTGCAAACCGCCCATAATTAAAGCCGGCGTGAAGAGCACCATTTCAGGATACTGACGCGCGGTAATAAAGGTGCCATCGGGTTCGGTCAGCATAAAGATACGATCGAAGGCCAGGCCACTTTCTAAAGCCTGAGCATGCGAAATCTGCATGCCACGCATGGATTTTACCGGGTGAATAAATAGCCGTGACAGTGTGATCATGGTGCTGACTCCTTGTGCAGCCGGTATATGCCCCCTGTTAAGCCAGGGTTTCTGCAGCAAAAGAAGCTAACTTTATGACATGACGCCATGATTAGCTATAATGCGCAGCAATTTTCTGATGACGATAAGTGACACTATGAATTCTCTGTTTGCCAGTACGGCGCGTGGGCTCGAAGAGCTGTTAAAAAGTGAACTGGAAGCCCTCGGCGCGCAAAGCTGCCAGGTCGTCCAGGGCGGCGTACATTATCAGGGTGACGATCGTCTGATGTACCAGAGTCTGATGTGGAGTCGTCTGGCCTCGCGTATCCTGCTGCCGCTCACCGAATGCGGCGTGTACAGCGATCTGGACCTCTATCTGGGCGTGCAGGCGATTGACTGGCCGGCCATGTTCGGCAGCGATAAAACCTTCGCCGTACACTTTAGCGGCCTGAACGAAGTGATCCGCAACAGCCAGTATGGTGCGCTGAAGGTGAAAGACGCCATCGTTGACAGCTTCACCCGCAAAGGGCTGACCCGTCCGGATGTCGATCGCGAGCTGCCGGATATCCGCGTTAACGTCTGGCTGAATAAAGATACCGCCAGCATTGCGCTGGATCTCAGCGGTGAAGGCCTGCACATGCGCGGCTATCGTCAGCAAACCGGCCAGGCGCCGCTGAAAGAGACGCTGGCTTCCGCTATCGTGCTGCGTTCCGGCTGGCAGTCGGGCACGCCGCTGGTCGATCCGATGTGTGGTTCCGGCACGCTGCTGCTGGAAGCCGCGATGATCGCCTGCGATCGCGCGCCGGGCCTGCACCGTAACCACTGGGGCTTTACCGGGTGGAGCAAGTTTGATGCGGCGCTGTGGAGTGATGTGAAGCAGGAAGCGCAGGCGCGGGCGAAGAAAGGCCTGCAGGAAAACACCTCACGCTTCTTCGGTTATGACAACGATCCGCGCGTGATTGAAAGCGCACGTGCCAACGCCCGCCGTGCCGGTCTGGCTGAGCGTATCAGTTTCACCGTGCAGGACGTGCTGAAGCTGCAAAACCCGCTGCCGGAAGGGCCAGCCGGTACGGTGCTGAGCAACCCGCCTTACGGCGAGCGTCTGGAAAGTGAACCCGCGCTGATCGCGCTGCACAGCCAGCTCGGTCGCCTGATGAAGGCCCAGTTTGGCGGCTGGCACCTGTCGCTGTTCAGCGCCTCACCGGAACTGCTGAGCTGCCTGCAGCTGCGCGCCGATCGCCAGTTTAAGGCGAAAAACGGCCCGCTGGACTGCGTGCAGAAAAACTACCAGCTGGCCGCAAATCCGTCGGGCGGTGCCGTTGCGCAGCTGGCGGATGACTATGCCAACCGCCTGCGTAAGAATCTGAAGAAGCTCGATAAATGGGCGCGCCAGGAAGGCATTGAATGCTATCGCGTCTATGATGCCGATCTGCCGGATTATAACGTGGCCGTTGACCGCTACGCTGACTGGGTGGTGGTGCAGGAATATGCGCCGCCTAAAACCGTTGAGCCAGCGAAAGCGCGTCAGCGTCTGTTTGATGTGATTGCAGCAACCCTTAACGTCATGGAGCTGCCGACCAACCGGCTGGTGCTGAAAACCCGTGAAAGGCAGAAAGGCAAAAGCCAGTATCAGAAGCTGAGCGAGAAGGGGGATTTTTTCCAGGTCAGCGAATTTAATGCCAAACTGTGGGTCAATCTGACTGACTACCTTGATACCGGTTTGTTCCTCGACCACCGCATTGCCCGTAAAATGCTGGGTCAGATGAGTAAAGGAAAAGACTTCCTCAACCTGTTTGCCTACACCGGCAGCGCCAGCGTTCACGCCGGTCTTGGCGGTGCCCGCAGCACCACCACGGTCGATATGTCGCGGACCTATCTGGAGTGGGCGGAGCGCAACCTGCGGCTCAACGGCTTAACCGGCCGCCAGCACCGACTGATGCAGGCAGACTGCCTGAACTGGATGCGTGAAGCCGATGAACAGTTCGATCTGATCTTTATCGATCCGCCAACGTTCTCCAACTCCAAACGGATGGAGGAGAGTTTTGACGTGCAGCGCGATCATCTGGATCTGATGAAGGATCTTAAACGTCTGCTGAGAGCGGGCGGCACCATTATGTTCTCTAACAATAAACGCGGCTTTAAGATGGACTTCGCCGGGCTGGAAGCACTGGGCCTTGAGGCTCAGGAAATTACCGCCAAAACGCAGTCTCAGGATTTTGCCCGTAACCGTCAAATTCACAACTGCTGGCTGCTGACGCACGCCGGTAAGGAATAAGTTTTTATGTCACTAATCAGTATTCATGGCGCTTATCTTTCATTCAGCGACGCGCCGTTGTTGGATAGCACTGAACTGCACATCGAAGAGAATGAGCGCGTTTGTCTTGTCGGGCGTAACGGGGCGGGTAAATCCACGCTGATGAAAATCATCAACCGTGAACAGCCGCTGGATGACGGTCGTATCATTTACGAACAGGACCTGATCGTTGCGCGTCTGCAGCAGGATCCGCCGCGCAACGTGGCGGGATCGGTGTATGACTTTGTTGCCGAAGGGGTGGAAGAGCAGGCGGAACACCTGAAAGCCTACCATGCGATTTCCCACACGGTGATGGAAGATCCCAGCGACAAAAACCTGAATGAGATGGCGCGTCTGCAGTCCATCCTCGATCACCAGAACCTGTGGCAGCTGGAAAGCCGCATCCATGACGTGCTGGAGAAAATTGGCCTCGACGGTGATGCTGAGCTTTCTTCTCTCTCCGGCGGCTGGCTGCGTAAAGCGGCGCTGGGCCGCGCGCTGGTCAGCAACCCGAAGGTGTTGATGCTCGATGAGCCGACCAACCACCTTGATATCGAAACTATCGACTGGCTGGAAACGTTCCTGAAAACTTTCCAGGGCAGCATTATCTTTATCTCGCACGACCGTTCGTTTATCCGCAATATGGCGACGCGCATTGTCGACCTCGACCGCGGCAAGCTGGTGTCCTGGCCGGGAGATTACGATCAGTATCTGCTGAGCAAAGAAGAAGCCCTGCGCGTTGAAGAGATGCAGAACGCAGAGTTTGACCGCAAGCTGGCGCAGGAAGAAGTGTGGATCCGCCAGGGTATCAAAGCGCGCCGTACGCGTAACGAAGGCCGCGTCCGCGCGCTGAAAGCCCTGCGTCGTGAACGTTCAGAACGCCGTGAAGTGATGGGTAAAGCCAACATGCAGGTGGAGGAGGCGTCGCGCTCAGGCAAGATCGTCTTTGAAATGGAAAACGTTAAGTACGGTATCGCTGGCAAACAGCTGGTTAATGATTTCTCCCGCCAGGTTCAGCGCGGCGATAAAATTGCGCTGATCGGTCCGAACGGCTGCGGTAAAACCACGCTGCTCAAGCTGATGCTGGATCAGCTCAAGCCGGACAGTGGACGCGTGCATATCGGTACGAAACTGGAAGTGGCCTACTTTGACCAGCACCGTGCGGAGCTGGATCCGGACCGCACCGTGATGGATAACCTGGCAGAAGGTAAGCAGGAAGTGATGGTCAACGGCAAGCCGCGCCACGTGCTGGGCTACCTGCAGGAGTTCCTGTTCCATCCGAAACGTGCCATGACGCCGGTGCGTGCGCTTTCCGGCGGGGAGCGTAACCGACTGCTGCTGGCTCGCCTATTCCTTAAGCCCAGCAACCTGTTGATCCTCGATGAACCGACCAACGACCTCGATGTGGAAACTCTCGAACTGCTGGAAGAACTGATCGATGGCTATCAGGGGACGGTACTGCTGGTCAGCCACGACCGTCAGTTCGTGGATAACACCGTAACCGAATGCTGGATCTTTGATGGCAACGGCGAGATCGGTGCCTTTGTGGGGGGCTACCATGATGCCCAGCTTCAGCGCACGGCCTGGAAACAAAACCGGGCGGCGGCGAAAAATACCGTTTCCCAGTCTCGTCAGGAAAACGTCAAAAGTGAAGCGGTGAAAAAGCCGGCTGCCAAGCTGAGCTACAATTTACAGCGCGAACTGGAGCAGCTGCCGCAAAAGATGGAGGCACTGGAAGCACAGCTTGCTGCATATCAGGCACAGGTTGCTGATGTAAACTTCTTCAACCAGCCGCATGATGTCACTCAGCCCGTGCTGGATGCACTGACGAAAGCCGAACAGGAGCTGGAAACGGCGTTTGAACGTTGGGAATACCTTGAGTCGTTAAGTCAAGGCGCGTAATTACACTGAGGAAAAGGTATGTGTTCGTCGCACCACGCACATCAATGGATTTTATGTCCGCAGTGTGACCTGATGACACAGTTGCCCGTGCTCATGCCGGGCAGCAAAGCAAGCTGCCCGCGTTGTCATACCACACTGCACTCCAGCTGGGTTGAGCCACTCCGGCGCCCCGCTGGCTACGCGCTGGCGGCGCTGTTTATGCTGCTGCTGGCCAATCTTTTTCCCTTCGTTAATATGCGGGTGGCAGGGTTAAGCAGCGAAATATCCCTGATGCAAATCCCGCAGGTGATGGTTTCCGAAGACTACAGCAGCCTCGCCACGCTGTTTATGCTGTTTGTTCAGGGCGTGCCTGCGTTTTGTATGACGGCAATATTGCTGCTGGTCAGTCCGTTAAAACTGCCGCTGCCGTTGAAACGGGGGATGACCCGTATCCTGATGCAGCTGCGAAGCTGGGGCATGGCGGAGATTTTCCTCGCCGGGGTTCTGGTGAGCTTCGTTAAGCTGATGGCCTATGGGGATATCGGTATCGGCAGCAGCTTTATCCCGTGGTGCCTGTTCTGCGTGCTGCAGCTGCGGGCATTCCAGTGCATTGAACGACGCGTGCTCTGGGAACGCGTGGCACCGCTGCCGCCGCTGCCTGCAACTCCGGTGGCCGGGATTAGCGGCCTGCGCCAGGGGATGCGTTCCTGCGCCTGCTGCACCGCCGTGCTGGCCAGCGATCGACTCGTGTGTCCGCGCTGCGGCAGTCATGGGCACGCCCGGCGTAAGCACAGCCTGCAGTGGACGCTGGCGCTACTGTTGACCTCTATATTGCTTTATATTCCCGCAAACCTGATGCCGATCATGATCACCGAAGCGCTGGGCAACAAGATGGGCTCGACGATTATGGCCGGGGTTATCCTGCTGTGGAGCGATGGTTCCTATCCGGTCGCGTTAGTGATATTCATTGCCAGTATCATGGTACCGTCACTCAAGATGCTGGCCATCGCCTGGCTTTGCTGGGACGTCAAAGGCGAGAGCCGTCATCACCATGACAGCGAACGGATGCATAAGATTTATGAAATGGTGGAGTTTGTCGGGCGCTGGTCAATGATCGATGTATTTGTTATTGCCGTACTGTCGGCACTGGTGCGAATGGGGCGGCTGATGAGCATTTATCCCGCCACGGGCGCGCTGTTATTTGCCATGGTCGTCATCCTGACGATGTTTGCCGCCATCACGTTCGATCCCCGACTGACCTGGGATCGGGTGAAAGATAAGAGTTCTGAGGAGTCGTTGAGTGACGGACAATAATCACAGCACCGCCAGAGTAGAACACATTAAGCGCTGGTCGCCGGTGTGGATCGTACCGATTGTCACCGTGCTGATCGGCGCATGGATCCTGTTTTATCACTTCAGCCATCAGGGGCCGGAAGTTACCCTGATCACCACCAATGCGGAAGGCATTGAGGGTGGAAAAACCACCATTAAAAGCCGCAGTGTCGATGTCGGCATCGTGGAGAGCGCCGTGTTAACGGACGATCTGCACCACGTTGAAATCAAAGCACGTCTGAATTCCGGCATGGAGAAACTCCTGCGTGAAGACAGCGCTTTCTGGGTGGTCAAACCGACCATTGGCCGCGGTGGCGTCAGCGGTCTGGGAACGTTGCTGTCCGGTGCTTATATTGAACTTCAGCCTGGCGCGAAAGGCGAAAAGGCGAAAGAGTATCAATTGCTGGATGCGCCACCGCTGGCTCCGCCTGATGCCAAAGGGATCCGCATCACTTTGGACAGCCGCAAAGCCGGTCAGCTAAATCCAGGCGATCCGGTCCTGTTCCGCGGTTATCGCGTCGGCTCTGTGGAAACCAGCTCGTTTGATACCGATAAACGTATGATCGGCTATCAGCTGTTTATTGCCGCGCCTTACGATCGGCTTATCACCACCAATGTGCGCTTCTGGAAAGACAGTGGGATTGCGGTAGATATGTCTGCGTCGGGGATGCGGGTTGAAATGGGATCGCTGGCCACGCTGTTAAGCGGTGGGGTGAGCTTTGACGTGCCGGAAGGCTGGGAGCTGGGCAAGCCCGCCGAGAATAAAGCGGAGTATCGGTTATTTGACGATCAGCGCAGCATTCAGGACTCCCTGTACAGCGAGCACAAAGACTTCCTGATGTTCTTTAACGATTCGGTTCGCGGCCTGAACGCCGGTGCGCCGGTTGAGTTCCGTGGTATTCGCCTAGGTACGGTGGCTGAAGTGCCGTTTACCGCCCCGGGTATCGCCCAGCGTCTGAATAACGATTACCGCATACCGGTGCTGATCCGCATTGAGCCTGAGCGTTTCCGTAAGCAGTTAGGCGAAGGGTTCAACTTTGAGCAGCATTTGAAAAGCGGTATCGCCGAGGGACTACGCGCCTCGCTTAAATCCGCCAATCTGTTGACCGGTTCGCTGTACATTGATTTAGACTTTTATAAAAATGCCAAACCGGTTACCGGTTCGTCTAAATTTGGAGATTACGAACTGATCCCAACGGTCAGCGGTGGGCTTGCTCAGATTCAGGAAAAGCTGGTGGAATCGCTGGATAAAATCAACAATCTGCCGCTTAACCCAATGCTGAATGAGGCAACCGGAACGCTGAAAGAGAGCCAGCGCACGCTGCGTGAACTGCAGAAAACGCTGGATAACCTGAATCAGATCACCTCCAGCCAGGCCATGCAGGAGCTCCCGGCTGACATGCAGACTACGCTACGTGAACTGAATCGCAGCATGAAAGGCTTCCAGCCGGGATCGCCTGCCTATAACAAGATGGTGGCGGATATGCAGCGGCTGGATCAGGTTATGCGTGAGCTGCAGCCGGTTCTGAAAACGCTTAATAACAAAAGTAATGCGCTGGTGTTTGAAGCGAAACCCGGCCAGGACCCACAGCCGAAGAGGGCGAAATAATGATGAAATGGATCCCCGTCGCCATGATCCTGGCGTTAACGGCCTGCAGCAGCACGCCGGAAACCCGTTACTACCAGCTGCCAGCAGCAGGCAATAACCCGGTGGTGAGCAGTCAGACTTTTTCGCGTCCGGTCTGGGTGGAATCGGTGTCGATACCGGATTATCTGGCGGGTAACGGGGTGGTTTATCAAAGCAATGACGTTCAGTACGTGATCGCGGCGAATAATCGCTGGGCCAGTCCGCTTGACCAGCAGCTGCAGCAAACGCTGGTCAGCAACCTGAGCAGCGAATTACCCGGCGCAATGATTTCTGCAACGCCGCTCGGGCAGCAGCATGACACACTCAACGTGACCGTAACCGGATTCCACGGCCGCTATGATGGTCAGGCCGTTGTCAGCGGTGTCTGGGTCCTGCAGCGTGAAGGCCGCCTGCAGAAAAGGGCATTTACTCTGACTCTGCCGCAAAGCGAGGACGGGTATGATTCGTTAGTCAGAACGCTGTCTAAGGGTTGGCAACAGATTTCGACCCAGATCGCAAATGCGATAAATCAGCAACGTTAGTTATTATTTTTACAAATGGCCTAAGCCTTTGATTATCGCAAAATGAGACTTTTGCATAATTGAAGGCTTTTTTTATGCTAATCATCGACCTGTGGCCTTTCTGGCTCAATTAAAAATGCAAAATTATGAAAATGCCAGGTCAAAAATATGACATTGGCGTGAAATTTGCGCATTGATCTTTTATTACTGCAGAGGTAGAACTGAATTGTGGCTGCACGTGCTGTAGCCACTGTTTTCTTTCCACCAGATTCCACCAGACAAAATGAGGGAAACGCGGCATGAAGAGACAGAAACGAGATCGCCTGGATCGGGCACATTCACGGGGCTATCAGGCGGGTATTACAGGACGCTCAAAAGAGATGTGTCCATACCAATTGCTGGATGCTCGATCTCACTGGTTGGGAGGTTGGCGACAAGCCATGGAGGACAGGACGGTTACCGCGTAACGCCTGTTCAACGTAAAGGAACAAACCTCCGCTGCTGCGGAGGTTTTCGGTTCTGGAGGTCATGGTTTTTGCAACGATGACCAGAACGATTAGAAAGCGGTCGTATCTTTAAACAGGCCAACTTTCAGGTCAGTCGCGGTGTAAATCACTTTTCCGTCGACCAGCACTTCACCATCTGCAACGCCCATCACCAGCTTACGATTAATGACGCGTTTGAAGTGAATACGGTACGAAACTTTCTTCGCGGTCGGCAGAACCTGACCGGTGAATTTCACTTCGCCAACGCCCAGCGCGCGGCCTTTACCTTCAGCGCCTAACCAGCCCAGGTAAAAACCGACCAGTTGCCACATTGCATCCAGACCCAGACAGCCCGGCATGACCGGGTCGCCGATGAAATGACAGCCGAAGAACCACAGGTCCGGATTAATATCCAGCTCGGCCTCTACGAAGCCTTTACCGTAGTTACCGCCGTCTTCGGTCATTTTGATTACGCGGTCCATCATCAACATATTGCCGGCTGGCAATGGCGGGCCTTCTGCACCGAAAAGTTCACCGCGACCAGAAGCAATCAGGTCTTCTTTTGTATAGGATTCGCGTTTATCTACCATATTCTTAATAAGCCTTATTTTAGTGAATCACGAATTTTAGCTAACACGTGTACGCTGAACAAGTCCGATCAGCGCTGGTTGAACCAGTTTAACCAGCGTAGCGGCCAGGGAAGCTGGCGCGCATCCTGTTGGTTAAACTGAGCAATGCGGTCCTGAATAGAACGCAGCAGGCAAGGATCGTTCTCCTTGTCCCATTCAACACCCGTTAACAACGGCAGGGCTTCATCCACGCTGGATACCGCCCATAAATGAAATTTACCTTCTCGTACCGCATCGACAACTTCTTGTTGTAACGAGAGGTGACGTACGTTGGCCGCCGGGAGAATGACCCCCTGATGGCCATTCAGCGTACGCTGATTACAGATATTGAAGAAGCCTTCAATTTTTTCGTTCAATCCGCCCACAGGCTGAACGCGACCAAACTGATCGACGGAACCGGTAACGGCGATTTGCTGATTGATCGGTTGTAATGCCAGAGCGCTGATGAGTACACACAGCTCGGCCAGCGAAGCGCTGTCGCCATCAACTTCTGAATAAGACTGTTCAAATACCATCGAAGCGGAGAAGGGCAGCTGTTGATCAAGCTCCAGCTCGGCAATGAGCCACGCCTGCATAATCATCATACCCTTGGCGTGGATATTACCGCCGAGTTCCGCTTTACGCTCCACATCGGTGAACTCGCCGTCGCCAACATGTACCACGCAGCTGATGCGCGAAGGCTCGCCAAACGGACGAGGATGACCCGGGAAATCAATTACCGAAAGCGCGTTGATTTGGCCGATCGTTTCGCCTTCGGTTTCGATCAGGATCTGATCGAGCAAAATGTCGTCGCGTACCCGTTCGGAGAGGAAGCTCTCACGCCATTCACGCGTCGTTAGCGCATCGCGTAAATTATCGCCGCTGACGGTTTCGTTCTCGCTGTAAAGTGCGGCATCCTGCAGCTGACGAGCCAGCCAGGTGGGGTCCAGCGGCAGCGTCTCCTGATCGCCGGTATAGCGCGCGGCTTCACGAATCAGCACCGGCCAGAAGTCAGCGGAGGGAGCGGGGTAGCCCAGACTCTGCGCTACACTGAGCACCCACTGGATCCAGTGCGTGAACTCTTCTTCATCGACCAGCTGGATGTTCTCCTCAAACTCACTGTAAAGTGAGAGCGCAACCAGCTCCGGCTCCATATCCTGAAAATCAGCCAGGGCATCACGATCGCCGGTCAGGACCAGACGAAGCTGCATCGGCATTGACGGGACGTCAAGCGGCAGAGGGCGCGTTTCATCCTGCGAATACCAGTCGAAGCGGCGGTTGACCATAATCTGTTTCAGGCGCAGCCAGAGTAAAGGCTGCGCCAGCAGCACGCGCAGGGAGAGGATCAGCACGCCGCCGTTTGCACGGTGAACAAGACCCGGAGTGAGCGTTAGCGTTGAGTTATGAAGACGAACACAGCCAAACAGCTGCTCAGCTTCAATCCAGTCGGCATGATGAATGCCACCGGTGCTGGCAAAATTGTCGAGCGGGCTTTCCGCCGGGCGCCAGACGATCTTTTGCGGTTCAACCAGATAGTGCCCACCGTACAGCAGGTTTGCATCGTCTTCCTCTTCTTCAGATTCCACAAGGGAAGAGAGCACGTTCTGCAGCAAAGCCTGGTATTCAGCGCTTTCGGCGCTTTTAACCAGCATAAGCGGTACTTTAGCCGGGGTTTGCAGAAGCAGGCTGAGGCCGTTGAACAGGCGAGACTGCACGTTAGCAAAACATTCTGTCTCAGTGGTGGCCGCCTGTGAGATGAGATGCTGGAAGCGTTCTGTATCGGGCTGTAGGGCGCGCCACTCTAATCGGTTGTTGGTCAAAGTTATCGTATTTTTCTGAAATGAATAAAAGCGGCATTATACAATAATTCAGCCTGTTAAGCACAGCAGACATGCGGTTCTGTACAACCAGAATTGAGATTCGCGCCCTGGTTCGGGTTTTCTTTGCAGCCAGATTAAAAAAAGCTGTTATTCTTAACTTGTTATAGGGTCAGCATGAGATTCCGATGAAATATCAACAACTGGAAAATCTTGAAAGCGGATGGAAATGGAAATACCTGGTCAAAAAACACCGCGAAGGTGAAGCGATCACGCGCTATATCGAGCTCAGCGCAGCGCAGGCGGTCGTGGATGAGTTGTTGGCGATGGAGAACAACCCCAATCTGGTCTTAGCCTGGATTAGCCAGCATATTAATCCAGCTCTTGAAAATCGGATGAAACAGACGATCCGCGCGCGTCGTAAACGCCATTTTAATGCTGAACATCAGCATACGCGAAAGAAGTCTATCGACCTGGAATATCTGGTGTGGCAGCGTCTTGCAGGACTGGCGCAGCGTCGTAACAGTACGCTTTCAGAAACGGTGGTGCAGCTTATTGAAGACGCCGAGCGTAAAGAACAATATGCCAGCCAGATGTCCTCACTCAAGCAGGATCTCAAGGCGATTCTCGGTAAACCCGAATAGCAGGGTGGGACGCGTCTTTCACTGAAGGTGCCGTAATAAAAGCAAATAAAAAACCCCGCCTTGGCGGGGTTTTTTCATCAAAGTGTCACTTAAGCCTGAGGCTGAGTCACAACGTCTTTGATGCCTTTAACTTCGATTTCTACGCGACGGTCTGGCGCCAGGCAGTCGATCAGAGCCTGACGGCCTTTCACGCTGTCACAGGTGTTGCCAGTAACTGGGTTAGATTTACCCTGGCCACGTGCAGAGATCTTGTTAGCTGGGATACCTTTAGATACCAGGTAATCCACGACTGACTGAGCACGTTTCTCAGACAGTTTCTGGTTGTACTCTTCAGAACCGATGCGGTCGGTGAAGCCCAGTACTACAACAGAGCCATCTTTCGGATCCAGATTGCTCAGCTGAGTGTACAGCTGATCCAGAGCCTGCTGACCTTCTGGTTTCAGAGTGGCTTTGTTGAAGTTGAACAGCACGTCAGATTTCAGAGTGAAACGCTTGGTTTCAACAACTGGAGCCGGAGCTGGTGCTGGAGCTGGTGCTGGTGCAGCAGCTTCTTCCTGACCGAAACGGTAAGAAACACCTACGCTGAACATGGAGTTATCAGGACGCGTACCAACGGTACCTGCATCACCGATGTTGTTCACCCACTGGTAGTCCAGACGGGTTGCCCAGTTCTGAGTCAGTGCATATTCAACACCCACTGCTGCCAGTGGAGAAACACCGGTGTCGTGGTCGCTGATGCGATCGCCGCCAACTACCTGCTGAGTGGAGTCAGCACGCCACACCATACCACCCAGGCGGGTGTAAACGTCCAGGTTGTCCAGAACCGGGTAGCTTAACTTAGCTGCCAGCTGAACGCCCTGCGCTTTGAATGCGCCATTAACCTGGTCGCCTTTGTTAGGCATACGGCCCAGCCAGTCGTAACCCAGTTCGAAGCCCAGGTATGGATTCGCCTGATAACCAAGGAATGCACCAGCACCAAGCTGATTTTCATGGGTTGGGCCGTCGTTATCCTGGTAACCGTTACCGTAGTAACCTTTATCGTGGTACTGAGACCAGCCCAGTTTAGCACCGGTGTACCAGGTGTCATCTTTAGGAGCGGCCTGCGCTACGGTAGCGAAGCCAGCCAGTGCCACTGCAATTGCGATAGCTGTCTTTTTCATTTTTGCGCCTCGTTATCATCCAAATAGGCAATGAGCTTAAATTTAGCTCTTTGGTTAAATCCTTTGCCGGGTTATCACGCTCATTTGTGACTCTTCCAAAAAAAAGGAGGTTATTGAGCACCCTGGCGAGATAAAGTCTACAACGTACTAGCAAATTAACAAGTGTGATATGACGATGGCCGATAAAAAAATGGGGATTTTTACATATTTTTTAACATTCGGAAGGGAATTATGTGTACAAGAAATGGTCTGAGACGCAGCTAAGCTATTGTACAGCCGCGTCATAACATAATCTGGGGCTTAGGGCGTGTACCACGAGAAAAAATCCTGAGAATTATCTCATTTTTACTTAATGATACAAACTTGAATGAATTTTTAACCCGCTAAGTGGTCTGCCCGATTGCAAATTTACCCGATCCGGACGCATGATCAGGCCCAGTGCCTGGCCGCAGTTGGCGGCTGCCAGCAGACGCGCACGATCGCTTTCCGATACCTCCTCATCAAACCACCCGAGCACCACGCTGTAATTACCTGTTTGTAATGCTTTAATCATGGCTTCAACGGTAGTGATTGGCCCTGAATGCGAGGCCTGCATGACTCTATCAAGAGGGAGGCCCGAACGCTGCAGCCAGTCACGGCTCAATTTTTGTTGCGGTGTTAACCACAGCTGCCAGCGGGACTGCTTACCCAACTGCTGAAGCAGAGGAAGCAGCAACAGCTGGGTCATGCCGGGCTGGTTTTCGCTGTAAACTAATTCACTAATCAAACCAGCGGCACAAGCTGGAGCAGATGTCACACGTGATGCAACGTGGAATGCACTATCGCTATTAACAGATTGAGATTTCGGGAAATAGGTACGCATGATGTCTTCGCTCGCAATGTCACTGTATGAATATACAGTATATGGCTGACGAACAAAGATCAACCTTATTTTTTTGACGACGCCTCGCAAATTCACAAGATAACCTGATGCAAGCGGATTTATTCATTGAACCTGTAATGCAGATTGCCTATGTTTCAATATGTTGATTTCTTGGGATTTGTGCGAATTTTCTTAAGCTGAGCAGGGAGTTGCTATGAGTAGTTCAAAACAGAGAATTGAACAGGCTAAACAGCGGTTGGCGTCGTTGGGGCAGGTTGAGTCGCGCACGCAGTTCGGCGGTTACAGTCTTTCCGTAGCAAAAACCGTTTTTGCGGTCGTTGCCGATGGCGAACTGTATCTACGTGCCTGTGAGCAGGTACAGCCCTACATCATTGAAAGGAAAATGCAGCCGCTCCATTTAGTGAAGCGCGGTTTATCCGTTGAGCTGAACTATTACCGGGTTGATGGCGCGCTGTGGACCGATCCCGATCAGCTGCTGGCTCTCTCTTCTTTATGTCTGAATGGCGCGCGGCAGGAGCTGTGGATGCGGCTAATGAACCGGCGCATCAAAGATTTACCCAATATGGGCATTCGCATGGAGGCAATGCTGCGCGATGTGGGCATCTGTTCAATCGCGGTGCTGATAGAGCAGGGGGCAAAACGTAGCTGGCTGAAGCTGCGCGCCAACAATAAGCACCTCGGGCTTTCGGTGCTGCTTGCGCTGGAAGGTGCGATAGTCGGCAGCCACTATCAGGCGCTGCCGACGGATGTTAAGGAAGAATTACGCGACTGGTTCAGACGGAATTCGCCGTGGGATCGTTGAGTCAGGCCGGTAATCTAGTTGACTGAGCGCTGAAATATCTGCTGTTTCAGCCGGGCAATTTCCGGAAGCAATGCCACCAGCAGGCCGACCTGCTGTAATACCAGCGGTTCTTTGGTGGCATTATCGGCTTCAGTTTGCTGTATCCGCTGCGCGAGGCTGGCCATCATACGCTGCGCTTTGGCCTCATCAACAACGTCAATATGCAAAATATCATCAACATAGCAGACAGCATCATCCATTAACTGCAGCAGGCCGTCATTTTCCAGCTTCTCACGATGCGCTCCCAGCGCGGAAATATAGCTGAGGAATGAATGATTGAGGCACAGCAGCCTGAAAGCCGCTTCACGCAGCGCGCCGTCCGCCTTATTTTCTACCGAAATATTCGAAACTACGGCAGCCAGCTCCGCGTCACCGTTGTGGGCGTCACGGCGCGCAATGCGGTAATCCAGACGGTTGTCCTTACCCTGGTGGTACTGCACCAGAACCGCATCCAGATAGCGGCAGTTTGCATTGAGCGTGCGCTCGGCCACCGAAGGCAGCCTCAGGAAACGCCAGTCCGGCCAGATAAAGGCCACCGCCAGCCAGGCGATGGCGCAGCCAAGCAGCGTATCGACAATACGCGGCAGCGCCACTTCAAAGCCTTCGCCCAGCAGATTGAAGCACAGCAATACCAGCAGCGTAATAAACATGGTGGCATGCGCGTACTGGATTGTGCGGAAGAAGAAGAACAGCACGCCGGTGACGACAATCAGCATCAGCTGCCCTTCAATGGAGGGCACCAGCCACAGGAGGGGCAGGCCTAGCGCAATTCCCGCCAGCGTGCCGACAATACGCAACGCCAGGCGCCGACGGGTGGCACTGTAGTTAGGCTGGCAGACAAACAGGCTGGTCAACAGTATCCAGTAACCGTGCTGCAATCCGGTAAACTGAATGAATGCGTAACCGGCGCACAGCAGGAGTGAGAGCCGGACAGCATGGCGAAACAGCGGCGACTCAGCGCTCATATGGCGGCTCAGCCTGAGGCGGATATCGCTCCAGCCGGTCAACCCCTCACGGGAAAGCGACTGATCGTGGTAATAGCCGCCTTCTGCCAGTGCCTGTTCAGACTCGATGGTCGCCAGCTGGGCGTCGATGGCCTTCAAATTGTTCAGCAGGAAGTGCATGGCCTGCACCTCATGGCTCTGCGGCTGCTGCGCCGACAGCCTCTGCAACGCGGCATTAAGATTGGCGAATGCGCGTTCGAAGCGCGCATCATGCTGATAGGTTTCCCGCAGTAAGATAGCGCGTGAAAGCTGCCGGCAGGCCAGAGCCTGCAGCGTTAACAGGCGCTGAAAGCGAAAAAGAATGTCGCTGGATCCCCAGGCTTTACGCAGCGAATGATACTGCACGTGCGATGAACTGGCCCGCTCATGGATATCCTGAGCCACAAAATAGTAATGGAGCGTGCGTCTTGTTCCTCGCTGGCCGCGATCGCCGCGCAGCCGCGACTGTATGGACGCTTTGGCCTGATTAAGTAACGTGACCAGCTGGCTGTTGGCCATGGCGACGTCCACCATGGCCTGCCGGTCATCCTCTTCAAGGTCAGGATCGAACAGGCTGGCTTTCGCTTCCAGGTACTGCGCCAGCTGCGCATAGCAGCGGGAAAGGTTTTCCTGAAGCGGGCGGATAGGGAACAGCAGATGCCCGGAAAGGGTCAGCAGGTTATACCAGATGGCCCCGGTCAGCAGCAGGACAGGCTGCAGGTACCACTGAGGGAACAGACCAATTCCCAGCATGGTGTAAATGGCGATAAGCAGCGCGCCAAAGGCGATAGTTGCATAGCGCGGCCCCAGTGCGCCGAGCAGAATGAACCCCCAGCTGGAGATCGCCAGTCCGATAACAAACAGCCACGGATGTGGAAACAGCAGCTCGACCGAAACGGAAGCAATACAGAAGCAGACCAGGGTAATCAGCAGGTTACGCAGACGACCGCTGAGGCGATCGTCCAGATCGGTGAGCGCGGCGGCAACAACCCCGAGCGTCAGCGGTATTGTCCAGGTGATCTGATCCAGCCACCAGGGGACGGCGGTAGTGCCAATCAACGCCAGCGTAATGCGGATGTTATACAGCCAGCTGCTGTTAAAAGCATAACGGCGAATATTATCGATCAGTGACGTGTGCATGCGGCGACTCACGGGAAGCGGCGGCGCGCATTGGCTTCACGGGCTGCTCGCGCGACCTCAACGGGTACCACGCGGCGTCCTACCGGCCAGAGTGCAATCACGGCTATTTTCAGGTTCGCCACGCCGACCGGAATGCCGATAATCGTCAGGCACTGGGCAATTCCGGCCGTGATGTGCATCAGGCACAGCCACCAGCCGAAAAAAATCACCCACAGAACATTGAGCAGCGTACCGCCTGAATTCATCAGCCTGTTTTTGCCAGCAGGATCCAGCTCGTCGACATGTACGGCTTCATTGCCGAAGGGCAGCAAAGACAGTTTGGTGATTTCCCAGCATGAGCGGGTCAGCGGCAGGGTAAAAATCAGCACGATGCTGACAACGGTAGCCAGCAGCCAGGACAGGGTGGTCAGAAAGCCGCCCAGAATGAAATTGAGGATGTTGAGTACGGCGCGCATCGGTGGTGTCCCCTTTTGCGTCAGGAAAAGTCTGAGTGACAATTCATTGATTGTAACGCGTTTTAACGCTGGAGCGGTAAACTGTCGCCAGCTAAACTAAGAGATGATGAAAATAACCGCAGCAGGGTCGCAGGAATGGAACTGAAAGCAACATCGCTGGGTAAACATCTGGCGCAACATCCTTACAACCGGGTGCGGCTGTTGAATGCTGGCGTTGAAGTCAGCGGTGAAAAACACGAATATCTCATCCCCTTTAATCAGCTGCTATCCATTGCCTGTAAGCGCGGCCTGGTTTGGGGCGAGCTGGAGTTTTCATTACCTGACGATAAAGTCGTCCGCCTGCACGGCACGGAATGGAACGAAACCCAGCGTTTTTATCACTACCTCAGCCTCGCATGGCAGCAGTGGAGCCAGGAGATGAGCGAGGTAGCGGCCGGCGTGTTAAATCAGCAGGCCGAAGCTATTCGAATTGCCGAACAGCAGGACCGCTGGCTGAAACGCAGCGATATCACCTGCTGGCAGCAGGCGATCCGTAAATCCTTTGACGCGCTTCCGCTTCCGGTCTCCCGGCTTGACGAATTTGATAACTGCCGTGAAGCCTGGCGCTACTGCCAGCAGTGGCTGAACGACAGCGACACCCAGCGCGTGCAACGCAATGCGCACTGGACGGATCGCATGCTGGAACAGCATGCCGCCTACTTCGGGCAGGTAGAAAGCTCGCCGCTGAACTCCTCGCAGGCGCGTGCGGTCGTCAACGGCGAAGATTCGGTGCTGGTGCTGGCCGGTGCGGGTAGCGGTAAAACCTCGGTGCTGGTTGCCCGTGCGGGCTGGCTGATGCTGCGCAACCAGGCGACGGCAGAGCAGGTGCTGTTACTCGCCTTTGGCCGTAAAGCGGCGGAAGAGATGAATGAACGCCTGCGTTCGCGTCTGCAGAATGAAAACTTTACGGCGCGCACCTTCCATTCTCTGGCGCTGCACATCATTCGCCAGGGCAGCAATAAATCACCGGTCATTAGCAAACTGGAAAGCGATACGGCGGCGCGCCATGATTTGCTGATTGACGTCTGGCGACAGCAGTGCAGCGAGAAAAAAGCGCACGCCAACGGCTGGCGTCAGTGGCTGAGTGACGAGCTGGAGTGGGAATTAGAGGAGGGCAACTTCTGGCAGGATAACCGCCTGGCGAAGCGACTGGCGTCGCGCCTTGAACGCTGGCTGGGGCTGATGCGTATGCACGGCGGCGCACAGGCGGCCATGATTGAGGGCGCACCGGAGGAGATCCGCGATCTGTTCAGTAAACGTGTCAAGCTGATGGCCCCGCTGCTGAAAGCCTGGAAAACTGCGCTGAAGGAAGAAGGTGCCGTCGATTTCTCCGGCCTGATCCATCAGGCGATAAACATTCTGGATAAAGGCCGCTTTATCAGCCCGTGGAAGCATATCCTGGTGGATGAATTTCAGGATATCTCGCCGCAGCGGGCAGAACTGCTCGCCGCGCTGCGGCGGCAAAATCGGCAGACTGCACTTTTCGCCGTCGGCGATGACTGGCAGGCTATCTACCGGTTCAGCGGTGCCGAAATGACCCTGACCACGGCTTTCCATCACTACTTTGGTGAGGGGGACCGTTGCATTCTGGATACCACCTACCGCTTCAATCAGCGTATTGGTGAAATCGCTAACGCCTTTGTGCAGCGTAATCCCCACCAGTTGAAGAAGACGCTGAACAGCCTGACGAAAGGTACCAAAAAATCGGTGCAGCTGTTGCCGGAAGAGCAGCTGGAAGCGCTGCTGAATAAAATGAGCGGCTACGTTCAGCCGAACGAGCGGATTATGGTGCTGGCCCGCTATCACCATCTTCGCCCGGAGGTCCTGGAGAAAGCGGCAACCCGTTGGCCAAAACTCAATCTGGAATTTATGACCATCCACGCCAGTAAAGGCCAGCAGGCGGAGTACGTTATCGTGCTGGGGCTTTCTCAGGGGGATGAAGGCTTCCCGGCCCCGGCGAGGGAGTCGGTAATGGAAGCGGCGCTGCTGCCGAAAGTCGAAGCGTTTCCCGATGCGGAAGAACGGCGGCTGGCGTATGTTGCCATCACCCGCGCGATTCATCAGGTCTGGCTGCTGTACGATCGCGACGAGCCTTCTGAGTTTGTTGCAGAACTGGGCCGTCAGGGCGTTCCGCAGGTGCGAAAACCCTGACGGCAGTGACGATTATTTCAGGCGCTGCTGCAGGTAGCGTTCGTAATCCGGGATCTGGATTTCAACCTGCTGATCGAATAACGGCGAGTGAATAATAAAATCAGCGGTGGCGCGGTTGGTCGCCACCGGAATATTCCATACGGTAGCCAGGCGCAGCAGGGCTTTCACATCCGGGTCGTGCGGCACGGCGTTCAGCGGATCCCAGAAGAAAATCAGTAGATCGATTTTCCCTTCTGAAATCAACGCACCCACCTGCTGATCGCCGCCCATCGGACCGCTGAGCATGGCGGTAACCGGCAGGCCGGTTGCACGCTGCACGAGATTACCGGTTGTGCCGGTGGCGTAAAGCGTATGGGGCTGCAGTTTTTCTCTGTGGAGGTTAACCCATTCCATCAGGGCGTTTTTACAGTGGTCGTGTGCGACCAGCGCAATGTGTTTTTGCGGCAGTATCTTACGAGTGGTCTGATCCATTCAGATATCCTGGCTATGTAGGGTAACGGCAGAAACGTCAAATAAACAGAAAGTTGAGTGTAACGTTGCGGTTAAACGGATATCAACTGGTATGTAAGGCTTTCATCAGCGTAATAAAACGCTGGCGGGTGGCAGCATCCACCTGCTGATACCACAGATGCAGCATTCTTTCCGCAGGGGAGCGGCGATCGAGAGCCAGATCCTGCGCCTGCGAGCCGTTGAGGGCAGCGTGTTTACCCGGCTGGGCGAAACGCGGGACCGAGGCGCTTTCTCCGTTGAGATTGTAATGAATCATCGCCTGTTCAAAATCGCTGCCGGGCAGCACCGTCAGAAAATCGCGCTGGTTTTGAATCTCCGTACCGTTTTCATCCACTAAGGTAAACTGCGGTTTTTTGTCGAAAATTCTGGTATCGCGCACTGAGGCTAACGGTGGCAGCTGAATCAGCACCGAACGGCTGCGGGCAGTGAAGGTGACAATCTGCGGGGCAGAAACCCAGGTCACCGGGCTGTGGGCGGGGAGATGGAACGATTTCTCAACACGAAACAGCAGCTGATGCTCTCCGCGTTCGAGTTCCAGGCCGTCAGCGCCTTTTAACAGTGAACCTGAAATTTTATTTCCGTCCAGAACCAGAAGGTCAATATCGGCAGAAAGCTTTAGCGTGGTTGCCTGTGCAGCAGAGACAATTAGCAAAATGACCAGTCCGGTTATGACCTTATACAGCTTCATTCTTACTCCAGACGAGCAAACAGTGAGAAAACGTCGAATGTATCAAAGTCTTTCAGTATGGCATCATATTAACATTTAAACACACTTAATCGTGCTATTGATCGTGAATTGCTGAACAGTCAATACTCAGCCAGTTGGATCGGTCATAATCAGAAAATACAGGCTGTTAACCCGAACCGGAGAATAAAATGGATGATAAAAAGATTATCAATGTTCTGACCAGCAGCAAAACCATCGCCCTGGTGGGGGCCACTGATAACGCGCAGCGGCCGGCCCATCACGTCATGGAGTATCTTCTTTCGCAGGGTTATGACGTTATACCGGTCAATCCTAAACTGGCCGGGCAGCAGCTGCTTGGGCAGACGGTTTATGCTGAACTGAAGGATATTCCTGGGCCCGTCGATATGGTGGATGTCTTCCGCAATGCGGAAGCCGCGTGGGGGATCGCCCAGGAAGCCATCGCCATTGGCGCGAAAACGCTCTGGCTGCAGATTGGCGTAATCAATGAACAGGCTGCGGTGCTGGCGGCGGACGCCGGGTTAACCGTGGTGATGGATCGCTGCCCGAAAATAGAAATTCCCCGACTGGGCCTTGAGAAACGCGCATAAAAAACCCTGCTTATGCAGGGCTTTGAATTAGTTTCTCAGGCTTGGAGACTGCAGCTGCTGGCGAATGGACAGCGCCAGCTCGTCTAACGACTGCTGGTCGGGGTGTTCCCCCGGCTGTTCCCAGGAAATCTGCGCTTCCGCCAGATAGGTATGCACCGTCTGGCCATCATCATCTTCCATGACCACATGATACCAGGGCGCGGCCCGCAGCGATTCGCTGCCGCTGATATCTTCGCTGACCGTCTCTTTCAGTGAATACTGGGGATCCACATCGACTATCACGCCCAAAAAACCCAGCAGCTGATGACGTACCTGCTGACCTATACCGAATTTGCTGGCAATCATGGGTGACCTCCTGAAACGTTGCCCTTACCACACTGTATGGAGGCAAAGGCCACGTTTTTCAAGTCACAGCACTCGGCAGGCGAAACCTTTCAGGTAAAGTCCTTCAGGATAGCTGGAGATAACCGGATGGTCGGCGGCCTGGCGGAACTGCTCGATAATCTGTACGTCACGCTTAGCATCGACTGCGGCATCCGCAATCAGCTTCTGGAAGAGTTCGGTCGGCATCAGCCCGGAGCAGGAGAAGGTCATTAACATCCCACCCGGATTCAGCAGCTGCATCGCCAGCATGTTGATGTCTTTATAGCCGCGGCACGCGCCCATCAGCTGATTTTTATTCTCAACAAATTTAGGCGGATCCATCACGATCAGATCGAATTTCTCGCCCTCATCGCGATAGCGGCGCAGCAGTTTGAATACGTCATCGCGCAGGAACTGGGCTTTGCTCAGATCCAGACCGTTCAGTTCAACGTTCTGTTTCGCCACATCCAGTGCCGCCTGCGACGTATCCACGCTGATCACTTCACGGCAATTGCCCATCAGAGCCGATACCGCGAAACCGCCGGTATAAGAGAAGCAGTTCAGCACGCGGCGATCTTCCGCATAGCGGCGGGTCGCCAGGCGACTGTCGCGCTGGTCGAGGTAATAGCCGGTTTTATGACCGGTCTGGATGTCCACCAGCAGCTTCATGCCGTGTTCCGTAATCGGCAGCAGCTCCGGTGGGGTGTCACCCAGCACAACGCCCTGGGTCAGTTCCAGACCTTCTTTTTTACGTACGCTGACGTCGGAACGATCGTAAATCGCGCAGCCCGGGTAGCAGGTTTGCAGGGCGGTGATCAGCGCAGCGCGCTGGTATTCAGCACCGGCAGACAGCAGCTGCAGCACGAGGAAGTTGCCGAAGCGATCGATTGTGATCCCCGGCAGACCGTCGGACTCACCGGCGATCAGGCGGTAGCTGTCCAGATTATCACGCAGTGCCAGCCAGTCGCGCAGCTGTTGGGCGGCCTGCAGACGGCGAACGAAAAAGGCGATATCAATCGATTCGTCCTGCTCCCAGCTCCAGACGCGCGCACGAATCTGCGACTGTGGGGACCAGGCGGCACGCGCGAGCCATTTACCCTGGCTGTCACAGACATCAATAGTTTCACCCGACTGGGCTTTACCTTCCATGCGGGCGATGGCCCCGGAGAACACCCACGGATGGCGACGAAGTAAGGACTTTTCACGCCCTTTAGCAAGAATCAAACGAACAGTCATAGTCAGTTATACTTATACTCAGAGAATCAGGCGATATTGTCCGGTGCTGACTGGGAAAAAGCAATCAGTGGCGGCGATAAGGAGAAGAAATGGCGACTGTTGGCCTGCGGGCATGGGTTCACGGCAGGGTGCAGGGTGTGGGATTTCGTTACAGCACCCAGCGTGAAGCAAAAACACTGGGGCTGACCGGCTATGCCAAAAATCTTGATGACGGCAGCGTCGAGGTACTGATGTGCGGTGAGCCACAGCAGGTGGATGCGCTGCTCGCCTGGCTGAAAGCCGGAGGGCCGCAGAGCGCCAGGGTCGATCGCGTGCTGACGGAACCCTGCCAGCCTCAGACAGGGCAAAAAGGCTTTACCACCGGTTAACGCTCAGAGACACTTCGCGGGTTTCGGTAAACCGGCAATTTTTGTGGCCTGTTTAGCCGGGCCTTTAGGAAACAGCCGGAAAAGATAGCGGCTGTTGCCTTTTTCTTCGCCATACTTCTGCGCCATGGCTTTAACCAGCATGCGTACCGCCGGCGAGGTATTAAACTCCAGATAAAATTCGCGTACAAAACGCACCACTTCCCAGTGCGCATCGCTCAGGTCTATGGCTTCTTCTTCTGCCAGCAGCGGCGCCAGGGCCTCGCTCCAGTCCGCGGTGGATTTCAGATACCCCTGCGCGTCGCGCTCAATCTCTTTACCTTCGAATTGCACTCTGTTGCCTCTGATACTGATTCAGTCTGCGGCGGAGTTTAACAAATTTTTATCGCAGCCAAAAATAAAGCCCCGCATCTGCGAGGCTTTATTCACATCGGGGCCGGGCTTAGTTACTGCGGGACATGCCCAGCAGGCTCAGCAGACTGACAAAGATGTTGTAGATTGACACGTACAGGCTGACGGTAGCGCGAATATAGTTGGTTTCGCCGCCGTTAATAATGTTGCTGGTTTCCCACAGGATGGCACCGGTAGAGAACAGCACAAACAGCACGCTGATTGCCATATGCAGCGCCGGAATGTTCAGGAAGATATTGGCTACAACCGCAATCAGCAGCACAACAAAGCCCGCCATCAGCATACCGGACAGGAAAGACATATCCTTGCGGGTGGTCAGCACGTAGGCAGAACAGCAGAAGAACACCAGCGCGGTACCGCCCAGCGCCAGTCCAATCACATCGCCCATGCCGGCAGACAGGAACGAGTTAAGGATTGGACCCAGGCAGTATCCCAGGAAGCCGGTAAAGGCAAACGCAGCCAGAATACCCGCCGGGCTGTTCGCCAGGCGATAGGTCAGGAACATCAAACCGTAAAAGCCCACCAGCATCAGAATCAGGCCCGGTGATGGCAGAGCAAAAACGGTACTCAGCGTGGCGGTGACCGCGGAAAATGCCAGCGTCAGGCCCAGCAGGAAATAGGTATTGCGTAATACTTTGTGCGTGCTCAACAGTGAGCTTTCGCGTGAGGAATAAACTATGCGATCCATAAAGCACCTCTCAGGGTCACTAAAATACCAGAGAGAATAAAGAGGGAAGGGCGGGTGGGAAAGATGTTTTACCCTTCTTTACTCGCTAAAACGCTGATAAGTTAAGCGGATTGGCGAATTTCGAAGCGAACGAATCGCTTTCGCTGAATTTTCAGGCAAACGCAATAAAACCTGCTTTACAAGCCGTACAGGGATGTTTATAGTGCGCCCCATTGTGGAAGCGTGGCCGAGTGGCTGAAGGCACCGGTCTTGAAAACCGGCGACGGGAAACCGTTCTAGAGTTCGAATCTCTACGCTTCCACCACCTCATTCTACGGGTCAGCGAAAGCTGGCCCGTTTTGCTATGTATAAAATAAACCTTGCCTGGGAAATCAGGTCGCTTAGCTTGCCTCTGCCTCTGCCTCTGCCTCTGCCTCTGCCTCTGCCTCTTTCATTTCTTTCTGACACTGCACCTTCAGCGGTTTGACGGAACAATCGGTCCGTTTTATAACCACTTACCGCCGTATCTGCCTGCAAAACAGCCAAAAGAATTCAAATGTTCACAAAATCAACAAAATAGCGAAAAATAATCTTGGCAAACGAAAAAAGTCCCCCTATACTGCGCTCCATCAGTTACCGGCACTTTTGCCAGAGCTGATACCGTGTGGAAGCGTGGCCGAGTGGCTGAAGGCACCGGTCTTGAAAACCGGCGACGGGAAACCGTTCTAGAGTTCGAATCTCTACGCTTCCACCATCTATTCTGACCCCGAGCTTGAAGAAGCTCGGGGTTTTTTCGTTTCAGCCCATCCCCTTTAAACCGTGTTCAACGGTGGCCAGATAAATACAAAAGTAGTCCTGCACCATCGTCATAAACTCCGGCTTCAGCGAAACCGTATTTTTATCTTCAATAATGGTCAGGAGCTCTCGGTCGGCAGCCGCCTTGAGGCAGCGCCGGATGAGCGAGCGCGACACGCAGCAGGCGAATGATGCCTTCAGCAGATTATATTTCACCTCCAGACTGCCCTGCTTAATGCTTTCCTGAAACAGATTAAACATAATCATATGCCCTCCGTCATGGCTTAAAAATTCGCCACTTCCCGGCACCATGTCATGAATAAACAGGCGGTTGAGCGTTATCTCGCCATAGTTTCGAAAAAAATGCGGGATAAAATCATCCTGGCGGTGGTAGAGATCCGCCCGGCAGTTTTCCGAGAGCAGAGCGTAGGGATGCAGCATGGTATTGATCATTCGCCTGGTTTCATTCAGGGCTTTTTCCGTTGGCTGATAGTTCAGCTTACGTTTGTCCTGTTCATCCCGATATACCTCCAGGCGATGGCTGACCCTGAGAAACAGCAGGAAAGAGTCCAGCGCGTTACTGCTGAACAAATCGTTCGCAATACAAAATCGGCGCACGTCTTTAAACGTGCTGCTGCTCCGGGTGTAATAGATGCCAAGAATAGCCGACCCTACAATAAATCTGTTGGCTTTGAAGAGCGTTTTGAAATATAGCGGATTAGTTAAGTATAATTTATTTAATAAATCATAATGACATTTTATAGCATCGTTAAGGTTGCTTTTCTCCCGAAATTCTCTTGCCCTCTCTCTGATTTCCTTCTCTAACTCTAACTTTCTTCTGCTAATAAACGGCATTTGACCCTTTTAATTTTTAGTGAACTAAGAATTATCTTATTTAAGATAATCTCCACTGTCAACAAAACCAGTGTGGTTAAGCATAAATGGATACGGTTGCTCGGGTGTTTATTAATTAATCTTATGTTTTTACTGGTTTTTAAAAGGTAACAAAAAAGGACAGTGACATATTTAAGCGGATGAATAGTATTGCCGCTGCTGGACGAAGGAATACAGATATTAAACGAGGTTGAATTTTTTAATTTCGTTCTGTTCAAGTGCGTACAAATCTGTTAGCTGAAATTTAAACAAGGATATCAAAATGAAGATGACAAAAGTTGCCATTATTTCACTATTAACTTTGGGTGCGGTGAATATTGCGAATGCCGCTGACCAGGGTAATGGTAAAGTCACATTTAGTGGTTCGATCGTTAATGCACCCTGCTCAATTGCCCCCGGCGCTGACGATCTGAAAGTCTCTCTGGGACAGGTATCGAATACGCTGCTCGCCGGCGGCGGTGAACAAACCGCGGTGCCTTTTACCATTGATTTGCAGAACTGCGACGATGCGACTCGCCATACCGTTACGGCTACGTTCACCGGTAAATCCGGCGCAGACGGGCGTCTGGGCATTACCGGCGAAGCGTCCGGTGCCAGCATTTTGCTGCGTGACGGCAGTGGTAAGAAAGTCGAGCTGGGAACGGCGACCGATGCACAAATCCTGAATGGCACCAGTAACAGCCTGCAGTTCTCCGCGGCGCTTAAAGGGGATGGCACCACGGATGCACCGGTTGCGGTAGGCACCGGGGCTTTCACCTCCGTTGCCAACTTTACTCTGGCCTATCCGTAAGTTTTTCTCCCCCTGAACTCTCCATGCTGTGACGGTTCAGGGTGTGCCAGGCCTCCTGCCGACGCCTGAATCAGGTTGCCCCTGAATTTGACACGTCGGTAGTGAGGCTTACAGCAACAGCCAAACCGCATTTATGCTTCTTCGTCAGTGGAACGAAGAGGAAAGAGCCGCTGCTGACAGGGAGTTCGCTGACGTTATGCCAAGTAGAAAAGCCTCCAGAAAGAAGTACGGAAAAGTGGCATTTCCACTGTGTCTGGCGATGGTATCGATCTCCAGCCACGGTAGCAGCGACGAAATACAGTTCAATACCGATGTCCTGGATGTTCAGGATCGCAAAAATATCGATCTCAGCCGTTTTACCCACAAGGGATACATTATGCCCGGACGCTACACCCTGAATGTGCGTCTGAATCGCGACGATCTGCGGGAACATGAAATCGATTTTTTCCCGGCCGACGATCGCCACGGCAACAGTCTTCCCTGCCTTACCGCCCCTCTGGTGCAGGCCTTTGGCCTTCGCCCTTCCGCCACCGAACATCTTCGCTGGTGGCACGAGGGCCAGTGTCTGGATGTGCGCAGCCTTGAAGGTATGGAAGCGCGCGGTGACCTGGCTTCCGCCACGCTGCAGATCGGCCTGCCCCAGGCCTGGCTGGAGTACCGATCGGAAAACTGGGATCCCCCCTCACGCTGGGATAACGGTATTCCCGGCATTCTGCTGGACTACAACCTCAACAGTCAGGTGCGCTTCAACCAGCGCGGCAGCGACAGTCGCAATCTCAGCGGTACCGGTACCGTGGGTGGCAATGCCGGGGCGTGGCGACTGCGTGCAGACTGGCAGGGGCGTCAGGAAAACAACGGCACGGAAAAGCGCCGGAACTTCGACTGGACGCGCTACTACGCCTATCGTGCGATCCCGCGTCTTGAGGCGAAGCTTATCGTCGGCGAGGACTATCTGGTTTCAGATATCTTCGACAGTTTCCGCTTTGCGGGCGCCAGCGTTCGTACCGATGACAATATGCTGCCGCCCAATCTTCGTGGCTATGCACCGGAGGTGACCGGGGTGGCGCGGACCAATGCCCGGGTGATCGTGATGCATCAGGGGCGCGTTCTGTACGAATCCCGGGTTGCAGCGGGGCCGTTTCGCATTCAGGACATCAATGACGCGGTGCGGGGAGAGCTCAATGTGCGTATTGAGGAGGAAGATGGCTCGGTGCAGACCTTCAGCATGAATACGGCCAGCATTCCTTACCTGACGCGGCCGGGGCGCGTTCGCTACAAGATTGCGCTCGGGCGTCCGGTGAACTGGAATCACACCGCGCAGGGACCTGAATTCGCCAGCGGCGAATTTTCCTGGGGTATCAACAGCGGCTGGTCGCTCTATGGCGGAGCCATCGGCAGCGAGGGTTATCAGGCGCTCGCCGTGGGTGTCGGGCGAGATTTGCTGGCGTTTGGTGCCATGGCACTGGATGTGACTCGTTCAAACGCCCGCCTTCCCGGCGGCGAAACGCTGGCCGGTAACTCCTATCGCCTGAGCTACTCCAAGCGATTCGACGATTATGGCAGCCAGGTCACCTTCGCCGGCTATCGGTTTTCCGAACGCCAGTTTATGTCAATGGGCGACTATGTTGATGCCCGCCAGGATGACAGGGGAAGTGGAAAAACGGGCAACAGCAAAGAGATGTACACCGTCACGCTGGCGCAGGATATCCGCCCGCTATCGACCAGCGTACAGCTGAGCTACAACCGACAAACCTGGTGGGATCGTCCGGACAGCGAGCGCTTCAGCGTGGCGTTTTCCCGTTATTTTGACTTCCTGATGTGGCGCAATCTCAGCCTGTCGGTTTCCGCCTACCGCAATCGCGACAGCGGCAATCGTGACGAGGGCGTTTATCTGTCGCTCTCTGTTCCGCTCGATAACGGCGGGACACTCAGCTACGGCGGTTCGGTAAACAGTGAACGCAGCAGCCACCAGGTGGGTTATTCCAGCCACCTTGAAAACGGCGATAGCTACAGCATCAGCAGCGGCAGAAGCAGAAACGGCCTGGAGGCGGGAGGCTACTACCAGCGTGACGGAAGCCTGGCGCAGCTGACCGCCAGCGCGAACTACCAGCAGAACCAGTACAACACGCTGAGCGGTTCACTGAAAGGCGGTCTGACGGCAACGCCGCAGGGGATTGCCCTGCACAGGCTGAACTCCCCCGGCGGTACGCGCCTGATGCTGGATACGGATGGGGTCAGCGATATCCCGGTCAGCGGCGGCGGCAGTCTGGTGTGGAGTAACCGCGCGGGCAAGCTGGTCATTCCGGATATCAGCAGCTACTACCGTAACCAGGTAAGCATTGATATCAACCGGTTACCAGAGAATGCCGACGTTGCCTCGTCAATTGCGCAGGCCACCCTGACGGAAGGGGCCATTGGCTATCGCCATTTTTCTGTGGTTGCCGGAGAAAAAGCGATGGCGGTGATCCGCCTGGCTAACGGTTCCGTGCCGCCTTTTGGTGCCGAAGTGCGTAATGCCCGGCAGCAGCAGGTTGGGCTGGTTGCCGATAACGGCAGCGTTTATCTCAGCGGCATTCGTGCGGGTGAATCGATGTCCGTGCACTGGGATGGCAGGCAGCAGTGCGTGCTGTCTTTGCCCCAGCAACTGAGCCGCGACGTACTGGCTAATTTATTACTTCCCTGCGGGGATACTTTGCCGATGGCAAAAAAGGAAGAGGAATAAGCATGGCTTTTTGGCAAACAGCGGGGCGACTCTGCCTCACGGGCATGGTGCTCGTTTCAACCGGCGCCCAGGCCGCTATCGCGCTGGACAGAACGAGAGTGATCGTGGACGCGGGCAACCCGTCCGTCAGCCTGGCAGTGGCAAACGAAAATCCGCGCCTGCCTTATCTGGCGCAGGCCTGGATTGAGGATGAGCGCCATAACAAGGTGACAACCCCCCTGATCACCCTGCCGCCGGTACAGCGCATCGAACCGGGGGAAAAAAGCCAGCTTAAGATCCAGGTACTGCCGGCGATCAATCTGCTGGCCCAGGACAAAGAAACGCTGTTCTATTTCAACCTGCGCGAAATCCCCCCGCGCAGCGACAAGCCCAATACGTTGCAAATTGCCCTGCAAACGCGGATCAAGCTGTTCTTCCGTCCGGCTGCGCTGAAAATCTCACCCTCCGGCTACCAGTCGCCGGTTCAGAAGCAACTCACGCTGACTCGCGAGGGGGAACGCTACCGGCTCAATAATCCCACGGGCTACTACGTCACGATTGTTGAAGCGTCTGGCCTGGTGGGTGGTCCACCAATAAAGGGATTTGAGTCGGTGATGGTGGCTCCGCGTGCCGGCGAACGGCTCAGCGCCAGCGTTGCACAGCTGGGAAATACGCCGGTGCTGAAATACATTAACGACTTTGGTGGACGTTCTACGCTGACTTTTCACTGTGAATCGGCAACGTGTCGCGTGACCGATGTTTTAAACAAAGGCTGACGTCGGGCTGGGTAGGGTAATGAATAAAAAGCTGTGTTTACTGCCGTATTTCCTGCTGGCGACGGTCATTCTGCTGTGTTCAGCGCGGAGTGAGGCGTTCTCCTGCATTGATAAACGGGATGGTCGGGCGTTTGATGCTGTTGGCCAGCGCAACATTGATGTGACGGTGAATCTCTCCCCCGAAATTATGATAGGCGATGTGGTGATCTTCGATCTGGCTAACTATTTCCAGTGCCAGAACACGATTCCCAATCGTTATGTCGACTACATGCGCATCAATGCCGGTAGCTATCAGACTTCACTTGACGCCAACTTCAGCAGCGGGCTGGAAGTCCAGGGCGTGCGTCATCTGAACCCAATAACGTCGGCATTGATGGTTTACGAACTGCGTGACGGTAACTGGCACGATCTGCAGGTTAAGGCGTTTTACCAGCTGAAAGACAGCCCGGGTAAGGGCGTTTACATCAAGGCCGGGACGGTTGTCGCCAGCCTGCAACTCTATAAGTGGAGCGCGCCTGCCGGCGGGGTTTTCACCGCAAACTGGCGGGTGCTGGCGGCGAACGATGCCTATTACACCTCCGGTACCTGCGCCATTAATAACAGCCAGGATATCGATGTTAATTTTGGCCTGATAGCCAGGGACCAGGTCACCACCAGTGCCGCCAGCAGCCCGTTTCGCCGAGAGGTCACCGTGCCTTATCAATGTAAAGACACCGGCAACTGGGCGGTCAAAATGACGCTTTCCGCCGATGCCAGCGCCTTCTCTTCTTCCGCCGTGAAAACCAGCAATCCTGATTTAGGCGTCGAAATCTATCATCAGGGCAAATTACTGAAACCGTTTGACAGTATTAACAGCCAGATTGTCAACGGCGTCGGCAGCGATGATTTTACCTTCAGCCTGGTGGGCTCAGGAAAGAGTGAGATAGCAACCGGCCCGTTTACCGGCTCGGCCGTGCTGGTGATGAGCCTGCAATAAGCGCACCGCGCGGTAAGCCAGTCTAATAAGGAGTAAAAATCACGTGCGAGTCTTTCTCTGCATGATGCTGATGCTGACGTATTCGTCAGGGGCGTCAGCCGCTGGAAATAATGGCTACGGCAATATCAGCATTCGTGGGGTGGTGATTGATGCCCCCTGTTCCGTTGCCCCCGGCGACGAGGATCTGCAAGTCAACTTCGGCCAGGTGGCAAGCGCCGCGCTGAGCAACGGCCGCACCTCGGCGGAGCAGAGTTTTAGCATCAGGCTGCTTCGCTGTTCACCCCAGATAAGGGACCAGGTGCGGATTATGTTCAGTGGAAACACCTTCAGCGATGGACTGTATAAGCCCGGCAATACAGACACCTCATTCGGCATTGGCATCCGCGATGCGCAGGGGGGGCCGGTGGTTAACGGTCAGCCTGTCGCCTGGCAGGATCTCGTCGACGGCAATAACGCGCTGCGTTTTAGCGCCTTTCTGAAGGGGCGAGAAAAGACCATCACGCCGGGAGAGTTTCAGGCGCAGGTTCTTTTTTATCTCGAATATCAGTAACAGCAGACAGCGATCGGGGAGTACATCGTGATGAAATTAATAACGCCATACCACAGGACACTAGCGCTACTGCTGCTGTTGAGCGGGCTGGCAGGGTGCCAGGCAAAGAAGCCGCAAACGACGGCTAAGGTCCAGGCAGAAGAGACGCTGGTCGCCAGCAGCAGCGGGCGCGAGCAGATGGATCTGTGTTTTAACCAGCTTGAAGCCCTTAAGGCAATGCATTCTACGCGCTATCCCGCGCTGATGGCCGAGTTTAATCAACTGATGGCGGGTGCGGCAAAGTATGGCAACGTGCGCAAGAAGATCAGCCATTTGAATCAGGACACCGGGGATGCGTTCTATCGCTTCCGCGCCAATGTGGTCTGTTCAAAGATTGACGGCGCCCTGCTGTCCGTATTGAGTGAACAGGCTGGGCCATCGTCATGAGCATCATGGTTCAGATTCTGATTAGCCGATACCGGGCGATAACAGTCTGCGCGTTAACGATTGCCGCCGCGGGTTATCCTGCCACGGAAGGTCGGGCGTCCGATACGGGAGTACCGGCAATACTGCAGTTTGCAGAACAGTACCGTGTGACCACGAAGGAAACGGAAAACAGGGATCCTGCTGCCGGGGCCGCAACACCGCGGCCACAATCGCGGCCGACATCCGCCACGAAGGTCGAAAAACCACCCACCTCAGCATGGCGGCTTAACAACGACAAACAGCTGTTAGCGCTTAACCAGGCGCTGAAGGCCTCACTGCAGAGGCAGGAAGCGCTGGAGCAGGAAAATCAGCGACTGAAGCGGCCTCCTGTGAAAATTGATGTGGCGGGAGCACTGGGCAGGGGATGGGGCGCGCTACAGCAGCAGCTTACCGTGCCACGGCTGCCGGCGGAGCCGATCCGCGCGCTCACCCGGGACGAGCTGAACCAGACGGATATTCGTCAGGATTACGCTGCGGGGATCTCGCTCGGCAGCGAGATCCTCCGCATGCAGTCTGAACATCAGCAGTGGGGAGTGCCTGCCGACAAGCGGACCATTCTGGCCGGCATACGCGATCTGTTCGACGGCCATGCGCGGCTTACCCCTGGCGAGGTTAATGACGCGCTTGCGGCGGTGGATCGTAAAGTGGCCGCCAGCCGTGAAAAAACGCTCGCGCAACAGACCCGGGCTGGCAAAGCGTATCAGGCCACGTTTATGCAGCAGAAAGGGGCTCTCACGGCCGAAATGGGGTACGGATACCGCATTGATTATCGCGGTAAAGGTCAGATAGCGAGCGATGCGGTGGTTGAAGTAGCCGTCAAAGAGATGCGTGTGGACGGTAAGGTGATTCAGGACATGGACGCAGGCGGGGCGCTTTTGTCACAGCGAGTGGATGAATTTCCGCCGGTATTCCGTGATGCGCTGTCGCGCCTGGAGAACCACGGCAGTATCACGCTGCTGGTGCCGCCGGACCTTGCCTATGGTGAGGCGGGCTATCCTCCGGACATCCCGCCCGGTGCTTATATGATCTACCAGATCCGTATCTCAGACGTTTACGACGCCGGGGCGACGACCGTCCGGGGGAAAGCGGGATAAACGCGTGCAGGGCCGCAGGCAATAAATGCAGCGAATAGATGCTGAGGGTATCTTCTGTTTTCCCTCACATCCTGCTATTTTCTTGCTGAAAAGAGCGATTGAGCATTACCGAAAACATCTTGTTTCTTTTCAATCTTCTAATGCCACTAAACCGCCGGGGGCAGAGTCTGCTATATTCTCAATATCGATGACGATTGTGGATTTCTGGACTTTTCTCTGGAGAGCGGTGGTGGTGACTCAGCGTTGTGCGCTGGTGTTCTTCTGTGCTGCACGTTTATCTGCCAGTTATTCACCCTGATGAATCAATGGAATACACCTATGATTAAAAAGTTAAGTCTCTGTGCTCTCGCCGTATGTTCTGCACTTTCCGGCGTCTCTGCATGGGCCGCGGATAGCGATTACCAGCTGGAACAGGTACTGATGATGAGCCGCCACAACCTGCGTGCGCCGCTGGCGGATAACGGCAGCGTGCTGGCTCAGGCAACCAAAAAAGCCTGGCCCAAGTGGGATGTACCTGGCGGTCAGCTGACCACCAAAGGCGGGGTGCTGGAAGTGTATATGGGCCGCTACACCCGTGAATGGCTGGCTCAGCAGGGCCTGCTGAAAGAGGGCGAATGCCCGTCTCCTGACGCGGTCTATGCCTACGCCAATAGCCTGCAGCGCACCGTGGCCACCGCGCAGTTCTTTATCACCGGCGCATTCCCAGGGTGTGATGTGACCGTCTCCCATCAGGATGAAATGGGGGCGATGGACCCAATCTTTAATCCGGTTATCACCAGCAGCAGTGAAGATTTCAACAAGCAGGCGCTGTCGGCGATGAATGCCGAAGGCGAAAAGCTGGCGCTGAAGCCCGCTTTCCAGCGTCTTGAAAAAATCATAGATTACAAAAACTCTGCGGCCTGTAATGGCAAGAAGCAGTGCGATCTTTCCAGCACTAACCAGAACACGTTCAGCGCCGACAACGGCAAAGAGCCCGGGGTTTCCGGTCCGCTGAAGGTGGGTAACTCACTGGTCGATGCGTTCACCCTGCAGTATTACGAAGGCATGCCGCTCGACCAGGTGGCCTGGGGACAGATAAAAACCCCGGAGCAGTGGAAAGAACTGTCGGCCATCAAGAATGGCTATCAGGATACGCTGTTCACTTCGCCGCTGGTTGCCCGCGATGTCGCCGCGCCGCTGGTGGATTATATCCGCAGCATGCTGATCGACCAGGACAAAGAGAGCGCGCCGAAAGTCACGCTGATGGTCGGGCATGATTCCAATATTGCCTCGCTGCTGACCGCACTGGACTTTAAGCCCTATCAACTGGCGGATCAGAACGAGCGCACGCCAATTGGCGGGATGATTCAGTTCCAGCGCTGGCTGGATAAGAAAAACAACCGCGAGCTGGTCAAAGTTGAATACGTTTACCAGAGCACCGAGCAGCTGCGTAATGCGGAGCCGCTGTCGCTGGACAACCCGCCTAAGCGCGTCACCCTGCAAATGGCAGGCTGCCAGACCGACGCGAACGGATTCTGTCCGTGGGACCAGTTCACCGCCGTGCTGAACACCGCGCTGCAGGGAACGTCCATGCAGGTTGCTGAACCGGTCGCCGCTTCGGCCGATGCCGCCGATGTGACGAAAGAAGCGTCGGACAAAGCCGCTGCGGATCAGGCCGCCGCCGAGAAGGCGACGCAGGATAAAGCCGCGACGGAAGCCAAAGATAAAGCCGCCGCTGCGCAGGCAGCGAAAGACAAAGCTGCTCAGGAAAAGGCCGCGAAGGAGAAAGCTGCCGCAGAGAAAGCCGCCGCTGACAAAGCCGCAGCCGAAAAAGCCGCCGCCGAGCAGGCCGCGAAAGAGAAAGCAGCCGCCGAGAAGGCTGCTGCGGACAAAGCCGCCGCTGAGAAAGTAAAGGCTAACGAGTCCAAACCCGCGCAGCCTGACTCCGCAAACAGTGCAGGCAAAACGGCCGAGCCGTCGACGGCCAGCTAACCGCCCCCGCGTTTATCACTAACGTAAAAAGGCCGACACCCGGGTGTCGGCCTTTTTATTGGTCTTTAACTTTAAAGTTTATTTGGCGATCACCACCAGCTTCTGGTTCACAAACTCTTTAATACCCAGGTCTGACAGCTCGCGGCCAAAGCCTGAGCGCTTGACGCCGCCAAACGGCAGCTCCGGCGCGGTGTTGCTGGCCGAGTTGATATAGACCATGCCGGTTTCAATCCGGGAGGCCAGCGCTTTACCGCGTGCGATATCCCCGGTGAACACGGCACCACCCAGACCATAGTGGGAGTCGTTAGCCAGTTTCACCACCTCATCGTCGTTGCGGACGATGTAAATCTGCGCCACCGGCCCAAAGAACTCTTCAAACCAGGCGGGGTTATCCCGGGTAATGCCGGTCAGTATGGTTGGCTGGTAGAAACAGCCAGGCCCGTCCACCGGCTTGCCGCCCAGCACCAGTTTGGCACCTTTTTCAACGGCATTTTTCACCTGTTTCTCCAGGCGGTCGCGCGCCTCAGCGGAGGAGAGTGGGCCGAGGGTGGTGTTGGGATCTAACGGATCGCCAATCTTCACCGCTTCGAAAGCCGCGACAAATTTGGCCATAAACGCGTCAGCGACCTTCTCTTGCACCAGGAAACGTTTGGCGGCGGTACACACCTGGCCACAGTTGCTGAGGCGTGCACCCGCACCGGCCTGCACGGCTTTATCCAGGTCGCAGTCGTCCAGCACCACGAAAACGTCATTCCCGCCCAGTTCAAGGGTGGTTTTTTTAAGGTATTTCCCCGCCTGCTGTGCTACCGCGCTGCCTGCCCGTTCAGAGCCGGTCAGGGCTGCACCCTGGACGCGATCGTCAGCAATCAGTTCCGCAATCTGATCGTTGCTGACGAACAGATTGGTCCATGCCCCTTCCGGCGCGCCCGCTTTGCTGACCAGATCGGCAAACAGCGTGGCGCAGTGCGGGACATTCTGCGCATGTTTTGCCAGAACCGGATTACCGGCGGCGAGGTTAGGGGCCAGCACACGCATCAGCTGGTAGAAAGGGAAATTCCACGGCTCAACGGCAACCAGCACACCGATCGGATGATGTTCCACCCAGGCTTCGCCCAGGTCACTCGGATAGCGCACCGGCGCCAGGAAACGCCCGGCGTTTTCCGCATAGTAGCGGGCGATCTGCGCACAAAGCTCGACTTCACCGCGGCTCTGGCCAATCAGCTTACCCATCTCTTCACTGGCGGCGGTGGCCAGTTCCTCCACGCGCTCCTCAATCAGCGTTGCCAGCTTCTGCAAGACCTGTAAACGCGGTTGAATATCCCCTTTCGACCAGCTGGAATGATATAAGGCATCAGCCGTTGCCAGCGCCTGTTCAACCTGCTCATCGCTGTGGGCGGGCCAGGATTTGATCAGCTTATTACTTGCGGGGTTGATTGTCTGGTAGGACATACTACGCTCCTTGGTCGCGAAACAGCCTGAGTGGGCTGAAGGGTTAACGTGGAATTAAGCGTAGTTGAAACTTTGAGGGGGATGCCAGGTTATCGGACGAGTCTCACGACCCGTCAGTCAAAAGGGCGGGATAACCCGCCCTCCGCGTTAGACGTTTTTACGCTCAACGACTTTGTTATCCCAGGTCAGCATGTCCGCGTCCGTTTTCTTGAAGGCGCGAATCAGCACGTCATCGCTTCCCTGCTGCTCCCAGATTTGTTCAGCAAGGCGTTCATCGTAGTTGGCTACCTCAAAAATAGCTTCGGCAATTTCCAGTGAGGTACGGCGCAGGGTGGCCCATTCTCCTACGTGATGCGCTTTGGATTGTTGTGTTGCCATCATTGTCTCCTGTCCGATTATCCGTTGAGTTTTACTGCCAGTCCGGCAACATATTCGCCCTGATAGCGGGCAATGGCGAGTTCTTCTTCGCTGGGCTGACGGGAACCGTCGCCGCCGGCAATGGTGGTTGCGCCATACGGCGTTCCGCCGCGTACCTGAGAGATATCGAAGAGTTCCTGAGTTCCGTACCCGATGGGAACGATCACCATGCCGTGATGGGCGAGGGTGGTCCAGGTGGAGGTGATGGTCTGCTCCTGACCCCCGCCGGTGCCGGTAGAGGCGAAGACGCTGGCGAGTTTGCCGTAAAGGGCGCCAGACGCCCACAGTCCGCCGGTGCGATCCAGGAAGTTACGCATCTGTCCGGCCATATTGCCGAAGCGGGTGGGCGTGCCAAGCAGGATGGCATCATAGTCCGCCAGTTCTCTCGGATCGGCTTCTGCCGCGGACTGGCCGGTTTTACCGCCGACCTCGGCGAAACGGGCTGCATCCATGGTTTCCGGCACGCGTTTGATGGTCACTTCTGCGCCAGGGACTTTACGGGCACCTTCCGCAACGGCGTGCGCCATTGTCTCAATATGTCCGTACATGGAGTAATAGAGCACTAAAATTTTTGCCATACGCTGCTGAGCTCCTCTAACGCTTAGTTTATTTTTTAACTGATTTTTCAGTATAGAAGATGCCTCTGTACCTGCCTGGTGGCAGATCAATTTTGTATTAAAAATCATTTCGGGGTGGCCTGCAGGCCGGTGCGGTTCAATTCTGTCAGGGCCAGAAGAGAGTGCTGAAGTCACTGAAAACAGCCCGCACCGCGCGGTGCTTGACCGGCTATCGTTAACCCCGCAAACTGACGCCAAAATTACAGTAGAGTGCGTTATGTCTGGTTTACTTTCCCGTTATAAATTTTCCATTAACACCAGTGAGCTGGTGCTTATTCTAATCACCATGGTGTGGGGTGGGACGTTTCTGGCCGTGCATCACGCGATGACCGTCAGCGGCCCGTTCTTCTTTATCGGCGTGCGGTTTGCCGTCGCGGCGCTGCTGCTCGGACTGGTTTCATGGCGCGTTATGCGCAAGGTGACCTGGTTTGAGATCAAAGCGGGCGCGCTGATTGGCCTGGCGATCGGCTTTGGATACGGCCTGCAGACGTACGGTATGCAAACCATCTCCAGCAGCAAGTCAGCCTTTATTACCGCGATGTACGTTCCGCTGGTTCCACTGATGCAATGGGTGTTTCTGCGTAAAATGCCGGGACTGATGTCGTGGGTCGGCATCGCGCTGGCGTTCAGCGGACTGCTTCTGCTGGCGGGGCCGGAGGGGGGAGAGGTGGCGTTTAACGTCGGTGAGATTGCCACGCTGCTCAGCACGCTCGCCATTGCGGCAGAAATCCTGCTGATCGGAACCAGCGCGGGGAAAGTCGATGTGCGACGCGTGACCGTCATCCAGCTGGCCGCCGCCTCGATTTTTGGCTTCCTGATGATGGCCCCGAACGGGGAGTCCGTTCCGGCCTGGAGCCCGTACCTGCTGTACAGCGCGGTGGGGCTGGGCATCGCCAGCGCGATCATTCAGGTGACGATGAACTGGGCGCAGCGCAGCGTTTCACCGACCCGCGCGACCGTGATTTATGCCGGTGAACCGGTATGGGCGGGGGTCGTCGGGCGTATTGCCGGCGAGCGTCTGCCGGCGATTGCCCTGCTGGGCGGTGCGCTGATCGTGATGGGCGTGCTGGTGAGTGAACTGAAGCTCAGGCGCAAAAAAAAGGCGAAGGGGTCCCCTTCGCCCGCAGAGTGTAATAACGGCTAACCGTCCTGGCGCAGCGCGCTGCTGCTCAGGGCGGCGGCGCGTTTATGGCTCAGGATCGCGTTGAGCAGGATCGCGCCAAACGTCGCCGTACCGATGCCGCCGAGCGTAAAGCTGCCGATTTTAAGCGCGAAGTCTCCCGCGCCCAGCACCAGCGTCACCGCCACCATAATCAGGTTGCCGTTGTGGCTGAGATCGACGCTGTTCTGCACCCATATCCGCGCTCCGGCTACCGCAATCAGGCCAAAGACCACGATCGACGCCCCGCCGATCACCGGACCTGGGATCGTGTGGATCAGTGCGCCAAACTTGGGCGAAAAGCCCAGCACCATCGCAATCAGCGCCGCCGCAACGAAGACCAGCGTCGAATAAACTTTGGTGACGGCCATGACCCCGATATTTTCCGCGTAGGTGGTGACGCCCGTTCCGCCCGCGCTGCCGGAAATCATCGTCGCCAGACCGTCGCCCACGAACGCGCGGCCCATCCACGGATCGAGGTTACGCCCGGTCATTCCGGCCACGGCTTTGATATGTCCAAGGTTTTCCGCCACCAGAATCACCGCCACCGGCGCGATCATCACAATAGCCTGAGTGCTGAACGTCGGCGACGTAGTCTGCGGCATACCGAACCAGGCAGCCGCGGCCAGCGGACTGAAGTCCACCGGCGTGCCAAAACCCAGCACGTTGGTCATCAGCGCATAAAGGGCCCACGCGACAATCAGCCCGACCAGGATCAACAGCCGCTGTACCATGCCGCGGGTAAAAACCGCCACCACGCCGATGCACATCACGGTCATCACCGCCATCCAGCTGTCGAACATTGAGGCCGATACGCCACGCACCGCAATCGGCGCCAGGTTCAGACCGATGGCCATCACCACCGCCCCGGTGACCACCGGCGGCATCAGCTTTTCTATCCAGCGGGTTCCGGCTTTCATCACCACAAAGCCAATCAGCGTGTACAGTGCGCCGCAGGCAATAATTCCGCCCAGGGCAACGCTGATGTTCGGATTGATACCCTGTCCGTTGAATCCGGTAGCGGCGATTACCACGCCGACGAACGCCGCACTGGACCCGAGGTAGCTGGGGATACGTCCGCCGGTCACCAGGAAGAACAGCAGGGTGCCGATGCCCGACATCAGGATCGACAGGTTGGGATCAAACCCCATCAGTAGCGGCATCAGCACGGTGGCGCCAAACATTGCCACCGCGTGCTGCAGGCCCATGATCAGGGTTTGCCCGACGGGCAGGGCTTCATCGGGCGCAACAATATCCTGCGCTGACGCCGTTTTTTTTGACCATTGAGGAAACCAGGAACTCGCCATCGTCTTCTCCAGAGTGTCATAACCGCATTGACCGGCCGCGTTGCCGCTGAATGAGCCAGTCGGTAGGCGGACCGGGTGGCCCGCGAAGAAAAATCAGAAGCTGTGCTCGCCCACCGGATGATAGCGGCGATCGAAATAGATCAGGCCGCGGCGGCCGTCGCCAAAGACCAGCGCGCGGGTTTCGCAAACCAGAATGTCATGCGTGCCGACGCTGACAATCTGGCTGACGATGCAGTCGAATGAGGCCAGCGCGCCGCTGAGGATCGGCGATCCTGTCACCTGAGTCGTCCAGTCGGCGGCCACAAAGCGTTCGGCCATCGGCGTTTTACCGCCGAACAGACCAGACAGCGATTCATGACCGGCGGCCAGCGTATTGACGCAGAGCTGCATGTTCTCCCGGAATACCTCGTACACCGAGGCGGAGCGGTTCAGGCACACCAGCAGCGTGGGCGGGGAATCGGTCACGCTGCAGACCGCCGAGGCGGTGAACCCCGCGCGCCCTGCGGGGCCGTCGGTAGTGATAATATTGACGGCGGCGCCCAGGCGAGACATGGCATCGCGAAACTGCTGTTTTTCTACCGTGGGATCGTTCAGGGTTTCAGCCATATCAGCTCCATATCAACGGTGTCAGGGCTGCGTTCGGTGTGCTGCAGCCAGGTGAGTAAATGGTGGTTAAAGGTGGCACTGTCGGTGACGCTCATGGCATGGCCCCCCCAGTTCATGTACTGCAGTGTGGCATTGGGCAGGGCGGCCTGCAGGCGTTCGGAACAGGTCCAGGGAACCAGCAGATCGTCGCGTGAGCAAAGCAGCAGCACCGGCTGGGTGATACGCGCCGCCTGCGCGCTGTAGTCACAGGCCATCAGCGCATGCAGTCGCTTAAGCAGATTCTCCATCCCCTGAAAATGGGCGGCATGCAGCGCATCTTCGGCTTCAAGGCGCTCCTGATTTGCTGACAGCCAGTCGGCGGGGTAGAGAAACAGCGGCTGGGCGCGGACATAAGCCTCCACGCCCGAGTTCAGCAGCAGATCCTGACGCACGCGAAAGCAGCGGCGGGTATGGGGATCCAGCTGAAGCCAGCCGTTGACCAGGACTATCCTGGCCACGCGCTCCGGGTAGTCGAGCGCCAGCTGCATCGCGATCATCCCGCCCAGCGCGTGGCCGATAACGTCGAAGCGCTCAATCCCATGGCGATCAAGCTGTGCGATCAGTTCGTCGGCCATATCCTGCATGCTGTAACCGTCAGGCAGGTTGTCCGCGCTGCGGCCGGTACCGCGCTGGTCATACACCACCACGCGATACGCCGCGCGGAGGGCGTTCATCTGCGGCAGCCAGAAGTTCCCCAGCCCCCCCAGTCCGGCGGACAGCACGAGGGTTCGGGCATCGGGATCGCTGCGGCCTGAGAGTTCAATATGCATCAGGACACCCCCTTATCGACCGATGTGCGCCACGCTGGCGATTTCAACCAGCGCGTCCGGCTTCACCAGCCCGCACTGAATGCAGAAGCGTGCAGGTTTTTCGCCGGGGAAGTAGTCGGCATAAACCGCATTCACCGCCGCGTAGTTGCTCCAGTCGGTAATGAAAATGGAGTTAAAGGTCACGTCATCCATCGTGCCGCCCGCCGTTTCGATCACGCTTTTAATCGTTTCCAACACGTGCCGGGTCTGCGCCGCCGCATCGCCGACGTGGACAACGTTATTATCCTTATCAAACGGCAGCGTGCCGGAGACATACACGATGCCGTCGGCCAGCGTACCGGGAACAAACGGTGCAATCGGAACGCCGGTGCCGGGTGGGGTGATAATGGTTTTAGGCATGATGGTTCATCCTCAATACGGTGATAGTTATGCCGTTTGCGGCAGCGCGTTTTGCCCGGCCGTCAGCGTGGCGCAGAAGCTGTCAACGTTGGACACCCAGCCGAAAAAGGTTTCGATATTGAAGATCGCCGCCTGCTGGGCAAATAACGGACCGGCCTGATAGGTGGCGTCTTCCAGCACGATGCCGAAGTATTCGAGGAAGAAGCCGTCGCGCAGGGTCGACTCAACGCAGACGTTGGTGGCGATGCCGGTGAACACCAGATGGCGGATCCCGCGGCTGCGCAGCATGCTGTCGAGGGCGGTATTAAAGAAGCCGCTGTAGCGGGGCTTGGGCAGCACGATGTCGCCGGGCTGCGGGGTAAGCTGATCGACCAGCTGATAGTCCCAGGTGCCTTTAGCCAGCAGCGTGCCCTCTAGTTCCGGGCGCTGGCGCATGGTTTTCAGCGCGTTGGATTTATGCCAGTTAGGTGAGCCGGGGCCGCCGGCCTCAACGTAGTTATCGTCCCAGCCGTTCTGGAACCAGATAATCTGTATGCCGGCCTGGCGCGCGGCGTTCACCGCAATGTTAATCCGTTCGATGACCGGTCGGGTGGCTGAAACATCAAATCCCGCCAGGTCCAGATAGCCGCCGGGGGTGGCGTAGGCATTCTGCATATCCACCACGATCAGCGCGGTCTGCTCCAGCGGGAAAACGATATCCTCCGGCCGGGCGGGGAGGGTGACCGCCTGCGCGGTGGAGGCGGTGGTACAGACGACGGCGCGTTTCGCGTTCATTATGCTACCTCTTTTGCGATATCAGTCAGGTCGGCGCGGCTGTGCATCAGTGGCTGGATGCGTTCGCCGAAATCTTCAATTCCCTGCAGGAAATCATCAAACGTCAGCAATATGCCCTGGGTACCGGCAACGGTGGCGGCCTCATCCAGCATGCGGGCAACGCTGGACCATGAACCCACCAGGGTGCCCATATTGATATTGACCGCTGAAGTCGGGTCGGCCATCTGGCGGACGTTGGTGTCGCTGCCGGAGCGTTTATCCTGCTGGCTCTGGGTGGTCAGCCAGGCGAGGGCTTGTTCATCGGCACCGTCCTTGTAGTGTTCCCATCTGGCGCGCGCGGCCTCGTCGGTTTCGGCGGCAATAATCATAAACAGCACGTAGGAACCGACGTCGCGGCCGGCGGCATCGGCGGCGGCTTTCATACGTGCGGCGGTAGGCGCAAAGGCGGTCGGCGTGTTGACGCCCTTACCGAAGCAGAAGTTGTAGTCCGCATGCTGCGCCGAGAAAGCCATGCCGGCCTCGCTCTGGGCGGCACAAATGACTTTCATCGGGCGCTGCGGCTGCGGGCTGAGGCGGCAGTCGTTCATGGTGAAAAATTCACCTTTCAGATCGGATTTACCGGTACCCCACAGATCGCGCAGTACGTTGACGTACTCGGTCAGATAGTCGTAGCGGCGGGAAAAATACTCATCTCCCGGCCACAGGCCCATCTGGTCGTATTCGGGTTTCTGCCAGCCGGTGACCAGATTCACGCCAAAGCGGCCGCCGGAGATGGAGTCGATCGTTGAGGCCATACGCGCCACGATAGCGGGGGGCAGCGTCAGGGTGGCGGCGGTGGCATAAATCTCGATGCGCGACGTCACGGCGGCCAGGCCCGCCATCAGGGTAAAGGATTCCAGATTGTGGTCCCAGAACTCCGTTTCGCCGCCAAAACCGCGCAGCTTAATCATCGACAGGGCAAAGTCGAAGTGGTAAGCCTCGGCTTTCTGCACAATAGCTTTATTCAGCTCGAAGGTGGGCATGTACTGCGGCGCGTTGCGGGAAATCAGCCAGCCGTTGTTACCGATAGGAATAAAAACACCGATTTTCATATGGAACCCTCTGATTAAGTGAAAGATTTAATCCCGGCGCTGCGATGCATCCTGCGGTTTCCATTAAAGCGGCGCGTTGCAGGAAAGACTGCAAAGGTTATGCCAGAATTAAAATTGTTAATTAAAGCAATGGGTTGTTTTTACTCTGTGAAATCGTGGGTGGAGCATCCGGTCAAAACGGACCATTTGATAAAAAATAGCTGCACAAAAAACTGGCAGGGGTGCGCAATAAAAGTGCAGCGTTGCGATTAGGTGTGAATCCGGTGATTTGGTATTATCCCCGCAACCCCTATGGATCACGGAGTCACGGTGAATTCGACAGATAAACAACCGGCCAAAGCCCCAACGCGGCGTTCCCGCGCGGTGGCGGCGAAGCGTTCCGCTATTCTTGCGGCGGCGCTGGAGTATTTTTCACAGTTTGGCATCCACGGCACCAGCCTGGATAAAGTGGCCGAACGCGCCGATGTCTCCAAGACCAATCTGCTGTATTACTTCCCCTCTAAAGAAGAGCTGTACATTGCGGTGTTAAAAGATCTGCTGGACGTCTGGCTGGCACCGCTGCGTGCGCTGCGCGCCGACCAGCATCCGCTGGAGGCGATTCGCCACTATATCCGGCTGAAACTGGAGGTCTCGCGCGATCATCCTCAGGCCTCAAGACTGTTCTGTCTGGAGATGCTGCAGGGCGCACCGCTGCTGAAGGCCGAGCTGGCAGGGGATCTGCGTCATCTGGTTGAAGATAAGGCGGCGATTATTGAGCAGTGGGTGAGTGAAGGGAAACTGGCAGAGGTTCAGCCGCATCATTTGATTTTCATGCTGTGGGCGACCACGCAGCACTATGCTGATTTTGCCACTCAGGTTGAAGCCGTGACCGGCCGGACGCTGAGCGATGAAGCCTTCTTTAATCAGACGGTGGAAAACGTGCAGAAAATGGTGATTGAGGGGATACGCGTTCGTTAGGCCAGACAGGCCGGTAAAGCAGGGCAGTCCAGTGAGGGACTGCCCCGTTCGGCAAGGCTTAGGCCTTTTTACGGCTGCGCAGGAACCAGCCCACGGCCAGCATCAGGAACCACAGCGGCGTCACCATCAGCGCCTGACGAGTGTCTTCTTCCAGCGTTAACAACACCAGCACGAAGGCGAAGAACGCCATGCACACCCAGCACATAAACTTGCCCAACGGCATTTTATAGCTGGACTCCGCGTGGCGCTGCGGATGCTTTTTGCGGTATGCGAGGTAGGAGCACAGAATAATCGTCCAGACGAACATAAACAGAATGGCGGATACCGTGGTAACCAGGGTAAATACCGTCATCACGTTCGGGATCAGATAAATCAGCGCCACGCCGCCCAGCAGGCAGAAGCAGGAGAAGAACAGACCGGTTGTCGGCACCGCGCGGCTTGACAGCACACCGAAACGACGATGCGCAACGCCCTGCTGCGACAGGCCGTACAGCATACGGCTGGTGGAGAAAATGCCGCTGTTGGCAGATGATGCCGCAGAGGTCAGCACCACGAAGTTCACAATGCTCGCCGCAGCCGGCAGGCCAATCAGCACGAACATTTCAACAAACGGGCTGCGGTCGGCGACGACCTGATTCCACGGCGTCACCGCCATGATCACCATCAGCGCCAGCACGTAGAACATAATGATACGCAGCGGAATGGCGTTAATGGCGCGCGGCAGTACCTTTTTCGGGTCGTGGGTTTCCGCCGCCGCGGTGCCCACCAGTTCGATACCGACGAAGGCAAATACGGCAATCTGGAAGCCGGCAAAGAAGCCGCTCAGCCCTTTCGGGAACATACCGCCGTGATCCCAGATATTGCTCAGGGATGCGGTGCCGCCGCCCGGCGAGGGATAATGCATGGCGACCAGGACGATACCGGTGGCGATCAGCGCAACAATCGCGACGATTTTAATAATCGCAAACCAGAATTCCATTTCGCCAAACAGCTTCACGGTGGCCACATTAAGCGATAAGAACACCACGATGCACAGCAGGGCGCTCATCCAGATGGAGAAATCAGGGAACCACAGCTGGAAGTAGGAACTGATGGCCACCACATCGGCAATACCGGTCACCACCCAACAGAACCAGTAGGTCCAGCCGGTAAAATAGCCGGCCCACGGGCCAAGCAGGTCCGCTGCAAAATCGCTGAAGGATTTGTACTCAAGATTGGAGAGCAGCAGCTCACCCATCGCTCGCATAACGAAAAACAGCATAAAACCGATGATCATATAAACGAAAATGATCGACGGTCCGGCCAGGCTGATGGTTTTACCCGACCCCATGAATAAGCCGGTGCCGATGGCCCCACCGATAGCGATGAGCTGGATATGCCGGTTGTGCAGGTTACGCCGCAGCGTATCCGGGCCTTCCTCTGAAAGCGTTGCCTCTTTTGATTGGTCAACCATTAAGGTTCTCCTGTCGTGTTCTGTCCTGTGTAAATGAGTAAAGCTCTGATGGCTTTTATTTCATTCGGTCCTGCCATGATTAGCTGGCATAAGATAGTGTAATAACGAGTTAAACGGGTAATTCTTTTCGGTAATAGTGACGACGATCGAAACGAACGATCCCGGTTGACATCACTGGAAGAGCAGCTTAACGCAAAACCGCAGGAATAAAGCAGAAAAAACAGAGACATTGAGGCTCGCGGATCTTATTCGCTCAAAAATCCAGCGCTGCCGTTGGCGGGAAGGGGGGAAGAAATGGGCGGCGACCCGATGTTTTTTTCCTTTAACGGCCGGCAGCCCGATTTTGAACGGAAAAAGGTGGGTTTTAGGGTAGAGTGAAAATTTATTTAAATATGATTTAAATCATATGGATAGTGTTTATCCTGCGCCGGTTTAAGGCCCCCGGAACGGTGGTCAGGCTACAAGATGCAGAACCATGGGAAAAAAGCGGAAAGTTACTGTATGCTGATGAGATAAATCCCATGATAAGAGTGATATCTGCTGCTCGAATGACCGCTACCAAGGGTTAACTTCGATTGTTAACGTGATAATAACATACGGTATTGTTATAGATTGGCGTTACGCCGGATTTATTTCGGTGAAAAAATAGCTACACTAATAAAAATGAGCTGGCGATTCTATAATTTACTCACGAAAGCATTACAAAAAAAACCATTTAGCCTGGTCACATTTAATGTCTAATTACACAGCAATATTTACAATGAATATTATAGTTAATGCGAGTGGGATCCCTTACGTTCCATTGGGGAAATAATGGCTGCTGACACTTATTTCAGCTGGCGAGACGACGTTCAATTCGATTTCAGTAAAAAAACTGAGGTTGAGCAGGTGACGCTGTTAATTGAACAGCAGGCAAAGCGACTCGGATTCGATTTTTATGTGCTTTTCATCAAGCATCCCGTCCCTTTTACGCGTCCCAAGACCTTTTATTACTGTAATCTGCCGGAAGAATGGATAAGTTTCTATTTTCGGGAAAACTATTTGGTCGTGGATCCGATAATCAGGAACTGCCATTTCCCCGGCAGTTTGTGGGTATGGGATGATGAAACCGCCGGCGAAGGCGCGGTCATGATGCAGGCCGCGCGACGGCACGGGATTTACCATGGTATTTCAACCTCGGCCATCGCCCATAACAGAGCAACGGGAATATTATCTTTTGCCTCATCAGATCCGTCCAATAATGTGAAGTTAACTACCGAGTTGGAACTGAAACTCCAGTATCTGGTGGAACTGTCTCTGGCGGCATTGACCCGCCTGGAGGCTATTTCCATGGTCTCTGTAAAACTGGAATTAAGTGAGCGGGAGCGTGAAATCCTTAAGTGGACCGCTGAAGGAAAAACGTCGGCTGAAATATCGCTGATACTTTCTATTTCTCAACACACGGTTAATTTTCATCAAAAAAACATGCAAAAACGATTAAATGCGCCGAACAAAACGCAAATTGCTTCTTACGCGGCCGCAATCGGTTTGATCTGAAAGAGGACGCAACTACTAATTTTGGTAGTTTCGTATTACTTACGGGTTGTCTACCCTTCGCAAGGGTAACAACCCTGCGCGGGCCCGCCCGGGGCGGTTTTAGCGCGGGAGTGCAACGGGGATTTATAAATGAAAATTATCCAGACCAAACTGAAGGATATGCCTTCCTCGTTGCTGGCTGAATTGGGAAGCTACCGTTACAGTGTTTTTGCCAGAGAAGAAGGCTGGTCAATTCCGTCACGGCTCAGCACCCCTGGCCAGGAGTACGATCGTTTCGATCGTTCAGATGTCTGCTGGTTGATTGCCTGGCATGCGCAGCACGGTATTTGCGGCTGTGCAAGATTAATGAAATGGCAGTGCCCTGAAGGCAGTGATTTGACTGACGCCGAGCGTGAAAGCCTTAACGGCAGCCCTGTTTGGGAGATGTCTCGCTTTTCAGCGCGCCTGGAAATAGACACCGAACTGCCGTTAAATATTTTATGGCACGCGCTGCAGCTGGCGGAGCAGTCCGGGGTCGGTCATTTATTCAGCGCGGCTACGCCGATGCTGGAGAAAATGTTCGCCCGCTACCAGGTCAGTTATCAGCCACTACCGGCGGGTGTGATTCAGTCGGAAGATAATCTGTTCGCGGTTAAAATACCGGTATTACAGCCTGAGCTGGCAAGCCGTTTCCATGGTTCAAGGCGCTTTAAACCTGAAGAAGTCCTGCCGTCACTCGGCGTATCAATCAGTTGGGGAATGCGCGCGCGTTAAGCGTGCCATTTTGACCACAGCGTAATCAGCAGCCATGCCGCCGCGGACCAGCAGGCTACCGCGGCCATCAGTGCAGGCACCAGCCGCATCATATTGATGAAATACCACAGCGACAGCAAATAGACGAAGTACGGCAGAATCGCCCACATCCCAAACAGGATGGTCGCGCGCAGCGCTTCTACTCCGCGTTCACTCCCGACGATATAATGTGCAATCAGGGCAAAGGTTGGAAACAGAGGGATCAGTCCGGCAAGATAGTAGTTGCGCGTTTTAGCGAGAATACCGATCAGTAATACAACAACAGCGCCAAGTATCGCTTTTATTAGTAAGGCCATTATCTCATCAACGGGTGGTTAACTGTCATTCTGAGAGCTGATGCATCGCACGGCTGCTTAACACATCGCCGGTATCAGCGGAAAAGGGTTTTTGGCACCGGCGCAGGTAAACTGTCTGCGACCGGTGCCCGTCAGGCACTACTGGCGGAAGGCGTATTTGATTTGCTTGACGGTATTGCTGAACACTTCAGCCTGCTGTTCATCTTCCAGGCCCGCAATGTAACGTTCCATATTGATGATCACTTTACCGGCATCGGCCTGGCCAATCGATTTCAGCATCAGCGTAACCAGTGCCTTCATGCAGGTGACCTCGTTGGCTAACGCCTGCACGTCTTCACGGGTTGAAAAGTCAATCTGACTCATGATCTCTCCTGATAAATGATAAAAAACATGCCCCTGAGCCGCAGTACAGGGCGCGAAAAATTGTTAAAAGTATATCATACAACGCGTAAAAAAAATCAGTTACCTACTCGTTACACGTTCCCGGTATTGCGGAGAAAAGTGTGATAAGTGATACGAACGGGCAATACGATTTGATACTGGCGTAATGCTGAGCAATATTAATACTCGCGATTAGGCCAGGGGTCCGTACATTTTACTGACGCTAACACCGCTTCGGCTTTTTTTCGTATAACTTTATGTAAATGCTGATTATTGTATTTTCTTGTATTCTTTTTCGTAACTATTGATTGCCATTGCGCGCTTTATTTCATCGCATCTGGCTTAGTCATTTTCTTAAGCGCTAAAATTTATTTTGCATTATGATTTAAGAAACGAAATTGTTAGCCGCTGTGTTAAATATGTTCTACCGATGAAAAAAAAGTAGTAGAATAATGACCCTGCAATTATTGCTAATCTTCACCCGCCTCAGCCATTTAGGGAGTTCCGTTTGATAAGCGTTTTTCTCGTCGATGACCACGAACTGGTGCGTACAGGGATCCGTCGCATACTGGAAGATATCAAAGGTATCCAGGTTGTAGGTGAAGCCAACTGTGGTGAGGATGCAGTGAAATGGTGCCGCAGCAACAATGTTGATGTGGTGCTGATGGACATGAATATGCCGGGCATTGGCGGTCTGGAGGCCACGCGTAAAATCGTGCGCTACACGCCGGATGCTAAAGTGATTATGCTGACAATTCATACCGAGAGCCCGCTGCCGGCGAAGGTCATGCAGGCCGGGGCCGCGGGTTATCTCAGCAAGGGGGCCGCGCCGCAGGAGGTGGTTAACGCCATCCGCTCTGTAAACGCTGGTCAGCGCTACATCGCGTCGGACATTGCCCAGCAAATGGCGCTGAGCCAGATCCAGCCCCAGGCAGAATCCCCGTTCAGCTGTTTGTCAGAACGCGAACTGCAGATTATGCTGATGATTACCAAAGGTCAGAAAGTGACTGAGATTTCCGAGCAGCTGAACCTCAGCCCTAAGACGGTGAACAGCTACCGTTACCGGATGTTCAGCAAGCTTAATATCAGTGGTGATGTAGAATTAACCCATCTGGCCATTCGCTATGGCCTGTTTAATTCGGAACCGTTAATCAGCAGTGAGTAGTATGGTATTTGATGCCCGTTCCTTCCTGAAAACCGTCACCAGCCAGCCTGGCGTCTATCGAATGTATGATGCCAGCGAAACGGTTATCTATGTTGGCAAAGCTAAGGACCTGAAAAAGCGCCTCGCCAGCTATTTTCGTGGCAATCTCGCCAGCCGCAAAACAGAAGCGCTGGTGGCGCTGATCCAGCAAATTGATGTGACCGTCACGCATACCGAGACGGAAGCCCTGCTGCTGGAGCATAACTACATTAAGCTTTACCAGCCGCGCTACAACGTTTTGCTGCGCGATGATAAATCCTATCCCTATATTTTTCTTAGCGCCGACACGCATCCCCGTCTTGCCAGCCATCGCGGTGCCAAACACGCCAAAGGGGAGTACTTCGGTCCGTTCCCGAACGGCTACGCGGTGCGGGAAACATTGTCGCTGCTGCAGAAAGTGTTTCCCGTACGCCAGTGTGAAAACAGCGTCTATCGCAACCGTACCCGCCCGTGCCTGCAGTATCAGATTGGCCGCTGCCTGGGGCCGTGCGTCAGCGGGCTGGTGAGCGAAGAGGAATATGCCGAGCAGATTAACTACGTGCGGCTGTTTCTCTCCGGCAAAGACGATCAGGTGCTCAACCAGCTGGTCAGCCGGATGGAAACGGCGGCGATGGATCTGCGTTTTGAAGAGGCCGCGCGCCTGCGCGATCAGATTCAGGCGGTGCGCCGCGTAACGGAAAAACAGTTCGTCTCCAATCAGGGCGACGATATGGACGTTATCGGCGTTGCCTTCGACGGCGGCCTGGCCTGCCTGCACGTGCTGTTTATCCGCCAGGGCAAGGTGCTGGGCAGCCGCAGCTATTACCCTAAAGTCCCCGCAGGCACGGACCAGGCCGAAGTGGTGCAAACCTTCGTCGGACAGTTCTATCTTCAGGGTAGCCAGGCCAGAACGCTGCCTTCTGATATCCTGCTGGACTTCACGCTGCCGGAGAAAGATCTGCTGGCCGATTCTTTGACGGAGCTTGCCGGGCGTCGGGTAACGATCCAGAGCAAGCCGCGCGGCGATCGCGCCCGTTATCTCAAGCTGGCCAGAACGAATGCCGCCACGGCGCTGGCGACCCGGCTGGCCCAGCACTCTACCGTGCGTCAGCGGTTATCCGAGCTGGCACAGGTTCTGGAGCTGCCGGAAATCAATCGCATGGAGTGTTTTGACATCAGCCACACGATGGGGGAGCAGACCGTGGCCTCCTGCGTGGTTTTTGATGCAAATGGCCCGGTGCGCAGCGAATACCGGCGTTATAATATCAGCGGTATCACGCCCGGGGATGACTACGCGGCGATGAATCAGGTGCTGCGTCGCCGCTATGGCAAAGAGCTGGAAGAGAGTAAAATACCTGACGTCATTCTTATCGACGGCGGCAAAGGGCAGCTGGGGCAGGCTAAAACTGTTTTTGCTGAACTGGACGTCACGTGGGATAAACATCATCCTTTACTGTTAGGGATAGCCAAAGGCACCGATCGCAAGGCGGGGCTGGAAACGCTGTTCTTTGAACCGGAGGGGGAGGGGTTTTCTCTGCCGCCGGATTCCGCTGCGCTACATGTTTTACAGCATATTCGTGATGACTCTCACAATCATGCAATTACGGGTCATCGCAATAAACGGGCGAAAGTGAAAAATACCAGCGCGCTGGAAACGATAGAAGGCATAGGCCCTAAACGTCGACAGATGCTGCTGAAGTACATGGGAGGCCTGCAACCGCTGATAAATGCTTCAGTGGAGGAGATTGCCAAAGTACCGGGGATTTCGCATGCACTGGCCGAAAAAATCTTCTATGCGCTGAAACACTAAGCATTGCAACACCCGTAGCAATGTAGGAACATAGAGACAAATTCTACTCTGTCCAAACAGTTAGCATAATTATGCCATTTAATATCCCGACCTTACTGACCCTGTTTCGCGTAGTCTTAATTCCATTTTTCGTGCTGGCGTTTTACCTGCCGTTTGAATGGGCTCCGCTGCTTTGTGCGCTGATCTTTGTCGTTGCTGCGGTAACGGACTGGTTTGACGGTTTCCTTGCCCGTCGCTGGAAGCAAACCACCCGTTTTGGTGCCTTCCTCGACCCGGTTGCCGATAAGGTGATGGTTGCCATGGCGCTGGTGCTGGTGGCGGAATACTTCCATGCCTGGTGGATCACGCTGCCTGCTGCGACCATGATCGCCCGCGAGATCATTATTTCCGCGCTGCGCGAGTGGATGGCGGAAATCGGCAAACGCAGCAGCGTGGCCGTCTCCTGGATCGGTAAAGTGAAAACCACGGCGCAGATGCTGGCGCTTTTTGCCCTGCTGTGGCGTCCAAACTCCATCGTTGAGGGGATTGGCGTGGCCGCGCTGTACATCGCCGCCGTCCTGACTTTCTGGTCAATGTTCCAATATTTGAGCGCTGCGCGCGGCGATCTGCTCGAACGTTGATCGAAGCGATTTAAAAAGCAGCAAACGGACGCATTGTACGGATAATTTGATTGACTCATTGCTCCATGTCAGTAGAATGCAACGCATCGAAAGGCAGCAGGGTCTGCCAGAAGATAAAGCAAATCAGCAGCTTCTGAGTTTCACTCAAACAAAGCAGCAGCGTTGATAGCTCAGCGGGAATAGCTCAGTTGGTAGAGCACGACCTTGCCAAGGTCGGGGTCGCGAGTTCGAGTCTCGTTTCCCGCTCCAGTTTAAGTCAGCAGAGAATTTCTCTGAAGGCAAAAAAGAATAAAGGCGCGTTGGCAGAGTGGCCATGCTACGGATTGCAAATCCGTCTACCTCGGTTCGACTCCGGGACGCGCCTCCAATCTTACATCCAGGCCCGGATGGTGAAATCGGTAGACACAAGGGATTTAAAATCCCTCGGCTTATGGCTGTGTGGGTTCAAGTCCCACTCCGGGCACCATATTCGAAGTACCGATTAAAACGAATAAAATCAAAGCAATATGTAGTAATGTCGTGACCGCCCAAGGGCGGTTTTTTTGTTTCCGCCCCCTACATTCCTAATACCCTTTCCTAATATTATTCTGCTTTCTTCTGCCCACCGACTACCGGAACCACAACAATCTTCCTGTCATAGCGTGCAGTTTGTTCCACGTTTTTGTGGCCAGAAATCGCCTGCTTTTCATATAAACTGCCGGACAGATCAGAAATGCCTTTTGCTTTCAGATCGTGAAAAGTGAAGTTGAAGTCCATTTCAGGGAATGCGGCTTTGGCATCCTGTTTAGCTTTCAACCAGCGGCTATTAAAACCATCCCGCGTATATTTGCTGCCTGATGGCTGGTGGATGACATAGATAGTGCTCATGCCTGATTTAAGCGGCAGGGTGCTGCAAGCCTTTATTACATTCTCAAGCCTTGGGCTCCAGGCTTTTATCTGTGCAACACTCGTTTTGCTCTGCTTGATCAGGATGCCTTCCTCGATCAATTGGCCTTTCTTCATTTCCAGAACGTCAGCCTGGCGTGCGCAGCAAAGGTAAGCCAGTTCCATAGCAACCTGGACTACGGGTGGTGAAACACTGTAAAGGGCAGAGTATTCAGCGTTAGTAATATAACGGTCACGCGCGACTTCTTTGAACTGTTTAACGCCTTTGGTGGGGTTACCCTTTACCATTCCACGCTCATAGCCCCACCGGAACACGCGGGAGATAAAAGCTTTTTCGCGGTTAGCCTGCGTCCTGCTTTTAAGCCCTCGCTTATCCATATACTTGCGTATGTGCTCTGGCTTGATTGCATCAGGTGGCATCTTGCCGAAAACAGAAAGCACTTTAACTGAGTATTTTCTGTAGTCTTTCTGGGTTTCGAAGGACAATTCAAAGAAATCAGCGGAAGAGAAAAAGCTTTCTGTAAGCCCTTCAAAGAAATCCTCATTCTTGCGATCGTTAATGAGCGCTTCGTATGCGGTCCATACTTCAGCCTGGGTTGAGTCAAAGCCACATAAGCGTATGGCGCCACCATTTTTTGGGTGAAACTCATATGCTGATCTGCCCCGATATGTCCGGGGCGGCATCCATAAATCTGCTTTATTTGCCCGTGGTCGTGCCATTAATCCAATGCTCCAAAGTTTGGCTGGCAACCGTCATCAGTTTTAACTTTCCTCTGTGAAAGGGGATCGTTAAAGTGCCGCCATGTTGTGCGCGGTCGGCCGTCTCGCCGGATAATGAAAAATATCCCAGCTTCACGGAGGCTTTCGCATTGCTTTGAGGGGATTTTATAGCCGGTCAAAGCAAAAATATCGGCATCCGAAATGATGTCGTTATCTCCGTGTACTGCTGAAACGCTTTGGCTCATGGTTGTCTCCCAATCCTGCTGCAACAGGTTAAAAATCATCGTGACGTGTCACGCAGTTAATTTAAGCCGATCACTCTGGTAATCGCTGGGCCACCTGATTGTGGATTTCCCACAGGCTGATTCCACAGCTCTCGCAGAAACCAGCGAGGTAATCCAGCCCTGACCACTCGCGGATACCGCCACGCGCAGCCTCAACAAAAACCGCGATGTTTTTATCTCGCCATACTCCGAACAATCGCCAGCCACCACCGTCAGCGTTTTTAACCGCCACAATGCGCGTCAGCACACCTGTCTGATGCAACTCAGCAAAAGCAGTCTTCTTCCTGGTTATCATTCGCATAAATACAAACCTGTGATTTGTTACTTACAAATGTGACGTTTGCGTTTTTATTTTTACCCAATCTCAGGCAGCAGCACTGCGGCAGGCTGACGCCCCAGCGCTTTGACGTCTGCAAGCGCCTGATTGTAAACGTCAGCGAGCAACTGGTATCCATTCCCGCAGTGCGGGTTGCCGAAACGCATCGCTTCTGCTGGTGTTATCTCCGGCGGCAGCACTGCGGCAGGGGCGGAGGCGTAGAGCGGGCGAACTTCGCAGCCCTCTTTAATCGCTTGGTTTTTCCCATCCTCGCCAATAAGCCCCAGCCAATCGCCATTTATTGATTTAAACTGCCATCCAGCAGGCTCCTGCGCATCCCGGCGCACCAACTCCAGTTGCTCAACCACGATGATTAATGAAGTGAAAAACGCATGGTTTTTCTTATCGGCAGGGTCTTTATAGAACTCCTGCCATTCTTCCAGTTCATCTTTCAGCTCAACTAGGTCGATATCGATCATGGCTGCTCTCCCTCTATGCGTTTGAACTCAATGACCCACACCCACGGGTTAGCCTGCCAGTTGTCAGCGCCGTAGATGGATTCCCATAGCAGTTGGAAAGCACGAACAGGATGCTGCGCATTAACCAAACCAGGAATACCAAAATCAGCATGGGATAAAGTAGTCAGGTTTTGAATTCCCTCACGCATTGCCTCTACATCCGTGACTTGCTGCAGCCGTTCAACCCGAACGCCGGTAATCTCCAGCGTTATACGGCTGGCCCAGCGCGGCATGTGAATTGATGGGGTCCATTTCTCAGCAGACACTGGTTTATTGCACTCCGAGATAGGTACTCGGTGAGTTTGTTGCGTCCAGCTCTGACGTTCGCTTGCCTTGTAGACGAGTGTTGCCACATCTGTGGCGCGGCTGTGAACGCGATAAGTCTCACGCACCCATAGGCGATCACCCGGTTGACCGATCTGGCTGTTACGGAAGTTGCCGCCGTTAATTTCGCCCGCGATTTCGTTGCCGGACAGCTCACACATGGCGTCACGGTCAATGATTGGAAGTTTGACGATACGTCGCGTCTGAGTCTTACGCCCGTCGAGGATTGCCTTTACCATCTCAGAATTAAAAATTATTCCGCGTTCACGCATCACCATTCCCCCCAGCTGTATTGAGCCGCTTCCGGCCCTTTTGCGCCAACTATGGTGGAGTTAGGGACGCTGGTAACGGTGCGGCTGTATGCCAGAACCTCACCGTCAACGACCTGAAGCCCCTGGATATGCCCGGCGCTGGATAGCGCAGCCAGGCAAAGCGAAACCTTCTCAACCGTGAGTTTTATGCGGCTAAGCTGGTAAGCCTTTCTGTAGGTGAAGGCAGCAAGTGCTTCTTCGCGCGTCAGATGGTACTTCGAGCGTGAAGCGCCTTTCAGGCAGCGTTTAACGTTTCGGTTACCGGATCGGCTGTGATATGCCTGCATTTTCTCAAGCGTCATGTAAGGCAAATCCCTGCAGTACCAGAACGTTTTTTCGGTTTCACGGAGGATTACGCACTGGTCCAGCTCAATCACTGCCCGGCCCTCGCTGTCGTGTCGATCGACATAGCGATAGCAGTATTTTTTTTCAGGCATTCTGCACCTCACGAATAGCAGCGTGAACCGGCAGGAACGACAGGAAGGTGTCCATTCCCCGCGCTACCAATTTTTGGTTGTTGTAGCGCTCGATGCCCCACGCGATGGCGTAGCAAATCCACAGGTAATGATGGCTGTGTTTCTGCAAACTCCCCATTCCGTCCAGGATGTCCCAACTACTAACGTCGTTGGGGAAGTAGGCATCATCTACAGCCTGACCAGCCATCCATGCGTTGCGGTACCCATTACTAAGCAGTTCAGACACTGCATCTTTCGCCATTTCACGATCGTGCTCGTCTTCACAGCCTTCAAGGTAAGCTGAAAGCCAATCATTCAGGCTCTTTTCGAAAGCCCCTTCATCGAACTCAAAGCAAGGACTGTCATAGCGTGAACCGCCCGCGCCAGACTCGAATTTCTCTGACCAGTAGCCGGGGTTAATGTAGAAGCTTTCGCGAGCGCCCCCAAAGAAATCGAACATGTCAGCTATACGGCTGAACGTCCACGTACCCATATCGCCAGTGACAGTCAGATAGCCAGGCCAGGTGACGATATCGAAGTAATAAGCATTGGTGCTAGGGCGAGAAAAACGCAGATGACGATACAAGCCATCATCACGGATAACACTCAGCTGGTGGCTGCTTACATCACGGATAAAGCGAATTAGAGAAGACATTAGTTAACCCCCTCGCTGGTGGTCGGAATTAACTTCTGCCAGATAACGGAAACGTATTGCGCCTGATGGATGGCATCATCCAGTGCGTTATGACGATCACCGGGGAAGGGCATATCACGCTTTGGGTCGATACCCAGCTGGCGACCGAGTTCAACCATCGTGCGCACATCGCGGTCATTCCAGAATGGCCAGAACGCGGGTAACTGTGTGCGCTGGTATGCCGACCGCAGAATGACGTTGTCGAACGTCGCGCCATTACCCCACACCTGAACATTGTTTGCAGAGCGACCTTCGATTACGAAGCGGCTCAAATCAGTCAGCACTGCAGCGATGGGGAATGAAGAAGAGACGATAGCTGCACGGGCCTCGCTGGATTGCTGTAACCACCACATGATCGTCTCGGCATCCAGCGATGCGCCTAATTCAGTTTCGCTCTCCAGTTGAACGCTTGAAGAGAATTGAGGGCCGATTTTTCCGGTGGCCGGCTCAAAGAAAACAGCGCCAATGGATACGATTGCGGCATTAGGCTTATTGCCCATAGTTTCGAGGTCGATCATTAAGTGGTTCATGTGATTTCCCGTTTTCAGGCTGCACGAATCCCTTGCCGAGCTGGCAATAATTCAGCAAACCGAATTTATTAATTAATGGCTGGTGGGCGCTGCAACGCACCACATCAGCCGGTGAGTCTCCCGAAGATTGCGTGGCAGGAGTTGAACCTGCGCCAGGGGGATTAGACCTGACCATCACCGGATGCAACACAACAGGAATGCCACTCGTTTGGCAGGATGAAGATTGGGTTATGAGCCCGTTTCACCCGAATGGCATTGCTGTTGTGAGCAAAAAATTATCAATCCTGCAATAACTTGACACTTCATAACAAATCTTTGCGTTTTGGGCTATTCGACCCCCTGATCTCCTAGCGTATTTTGGATTTAGGTGCGCACCTAAACTCATATTCAACTAGCCATTTACAGGGTATTGAAAATGCAAACTTTCATAGATTCGTTCGACCTACTACAACAGGTAGGTATCTTCATCCAGAAAGGAACACCAGAGAGTTTTTGGCAGATGCTGGGTTATGCAACTGCTTTTACTCTCCCGTTTCTGATGTTCAATAAACGCAGTAATTAATTAAATTCCCCGGTAGGAGCCGGGGATACTTCTGCAATCTACGGCTTAGAAGGCCGGTGCTCTTTCCTGCTGTGCTAATGACGCCTAAAAAGGGCGGTTAACAGGGCTGGAAACTATCTACCCTGGGTGGCAATAACCTGCCAACCGCCAAGACTACACACAGCATTCGCACTGCATTCAGCATTGAAAGTAACACTGGTTAACCTTACTACGTGGTTAAAGGTAATTTAAGGTACATTTGGTGTCAATAGGTAAGGTAACAAAAGTTACCTTCGGGGGTAAAAAAACACCCGCATTAGCGGGCGGGAGTTAAACCTCTTGGAGCACCTGTACGACTTTACCTAAAATTCTGCAGGTATTATCGCACTGGATAGGTTTGAAAAGAGGATTAAGGGGCATCAAGTATCTGTAAGGGCCATCCATCACCAATCTTTTCACTGTCGCTTCAGAACTGCCATCAGTTATTGCTACTACTATCTTGCCATTCAAATCATCGAACGAACCATAATGAGGCTCAACAATAACGGTTGAGCCCTCAGGAATGCTGGGGTAACCATTTGGATTTGTCATAGATTCGCCTCGAACATCCAAGGCAAAAGAGTCATCTGAAACCTTCACAGTAGTAGAGCACCATCTGATTACATCACTCAACCGCGCTGCAGCATATGAATCAGTCCATGCACCCGCCTGAACTGAAGATATCACTGGTACCGAAGTCAGCGGTGGAGAGACTGGTTTGAGCTTGGTGTCATCCTTAACCTGATCCCCTGTTCCGTAGAGTATCCATTCTGGGCTGCATGAAAGAGCGAGTGCCAATTGGTGGAGATTCTCGCCTGCAGGTTTAACGCTTCCATTCTCCCATTTGGTTACAGATACACGGCTAACGCCCAGCTGTTTAGCCAGCTGTAGCTGCGTGAGCTCCAACTGTGTGCGCCTCTGCCTGATTCGATCATTCATTTCGGTTTTCATGTAACCAATGTTACCTGAATCCAACGTAAAAGATGTTTGCTTCGTTAGGTAACTTTTGTTACCTTCATCAAAATTAAAAAGAGGAGCCATAAATGTTCAAAAGCCTTGTCGTTCAGCATTTCGGTGGCGTCGTAAAAACCGCAGATGCCTTAGGTATTAGGCACCCGGCCATATCCCGTTGGGGTGACGTCATTCCCGAAAAACAGGCCATGCGCCTTGAACGCATAACAAAGGGTGTATTGCGTTATGACCCGTCGCTTTATCAAAACAAACATAACCAAAAGTCTTAACTCACATAACTACCAAAACGGGATTGAGATGGTGGATATCAAAGAGACAGTAAAAGCGATGTGTAAGGAAGTTGCTGGTGGCCGTTCCGCTATGGCCGCTGCTCTTGGCATGAACATCGATCAGTTCAACAACAGCCTTTACGAAAAAAACAAATGCCGGTTCTTTTCGCATTCCGATCTTGAGTTGATGGAAGACCTGTCAGGCACCTGCCTGCTGGCTGAGTATCAGGCATCTCGTCGTGGCCTCATGACATTCAAGCGTCCTGCACTTGGTGAGATAGACAACGTCGATCTCTACAGCAGCCAGATGCGTGCCGATGCGGCGCGCGGACAGGTCGCACAAGCAAAACTCGACGCCGAAGAAGACGGCATTGTCGATCGACAAGAGTTCAAACACGTTGGCGGTAAGTTCATGGAATACATGCGTCACTCAGCCATTGGCTTCATAGCCTGGTCAAGTTTGTTTGGTTTTCAGTCGGATGCGATTGAGTTGATTAACAGCAGAAAGGTTGAGGGCTACCAGTTTGCAGCTAGTAGCCCTCGGTGCGAATGATCTTGGGAGAACATCACATGAACAGTTTACTCATAAACGCAGGCATTCCGCAATTACGTTGTGTTTTCGCTGGTGGCCGTTTCGTCTATGTCGAAAAGGTATCCGTATCAACGGCAGCTGGCAACTACCAGCACGCTGTCGCAGTGGTAGATGAATTGAAAGTCGCTGAGATTTTCCGGCAGGTAAACGCGCTTGCTGAGGTGAGGGTATGACCGAAGACAGTCAGAACCTTGACCGAACTTATCGCGACCCGCGCGGCGTTCTTGTCCGTGTTGTGCGCTGGGATGCAGAAAAGCAGCAGGTTATTTATCGGCGGGACGGCTACGAGCATGAGTGCATGCAGCCGCTGGAATTGTTCCGCAAGAAATTCACGAGGGTTTTATGAGCGTTAAATTATCTGCATTTGTCTGGGATGGTTGCGCTGCGGCCGGAATGAAGATCACCAGCGTGGCAATCATGGCTCGGCTGGCTGACTTTTCCAATGATGAAGGCGTTTGCTGGCCATCTGTAGCAACGATCGCCCGTCAGATTGGTGCGGGTCCGAGCACTGTGCGCACCGCGCTTGGAAAGCTGGAGCAGGATGGCTGGATAAGCAGGACAGCCCGCCGCAAGGGTAATCGCAACGGTTCGAACCTGTATCAGATCAACGTTAAGAAACTGCGCGATGCTGCAATTTTCCACCTGTCAGAATCTGACACGTCAAATCCTGACACATCAAAATCTGACGCATCAGAATCTGACCGTTCAAAATCCGATGCATCAAAATTTGACCCGTCAGAAAACTCGGCCAGAGCAGGTTTTCACCCTCCAGAATCTGGGGGCGATCCGTCAGTAACTTCAACACATGATCCGTCAGATAAAAAAACTCTTTGTCAGGCTCCTGCAGAGCCCGACCCCGAAGTCGTTTTGACTGACTCTGCGAAACAGGTACTCACACACCTGAATCAGGTTACCGTCTCACGCTATCAGGTCGGTAAAACCTCACTCGAAAACATCCGTGCTCGCCTGGGTGAAGAGTTCACCACTGACGAGCTGATCCTGACCGTGGATTACCTGAATGCCAAATGGTCCGGCGATTTGAAGATGGCTGAGTATCTGCGACCAGCCACGATGTTCCAGCCCACTAAATTCCCAGGCTACCTGTCTGGCGCTCAGAAATGGGCTGAAGCTGGCCGTCCGAAGTGTGTGAACGGGAAGTGGGTCAAAGCGGGCGGTGAAGTTATTGGTGGTGACAACGTGGACGTGACGGAGCGTGACGCGGCTTACCGTCGGTTTATCGGCAGCAGTAACCCCCTTAAAAACCCAAGTCAACTGGAGCAGACCGTCAAGGCCGAGGCCAGCAAAGCAGGTGTTCGTGGGATGCGTGCAGATTTCGCAGTAAGCCGCTGGAACAGCATCTGGAAAGACTGCGCAGGGCGCGTGTCGGGAGGAAAAGCAGCATGAATATTCGTGAAAAAGCCGTTGAGTTCGTACGCAGTCACCCTGACAGCTCCGCAAAACAGATTGCCGATGGTGCCGGGATACCACGACGAATTATTCAAACGGTACTGGCCGAACTGCTGATGAGTGACGTGCTGCATCGCCACTTAGTGAACAGCAGAGTGTATTCATATCGCCTGGTTCAGGAAGAAGAATTTACCGAATCAAACCAGAAGTACCGCGCTCTGCGTGAAAAGGCGATGTCTCGCGAGCAAGCGGGGCTATGGCGTCGTGCTGCTCACTTCTGGCTGTTAGCTATGGACGCGGCCAGAGACGAGGAAACAAGGGGTCGTGCAGCTGCCCGCCGTGAGCATTGCATCAGCTGTGGCGGCGCACTTCGGACGCATTCAGAGGGCAGCAGCGTTAGCTCGGTATCAGTTCCACACCTGGACCTCTGGAGAGACTTTTGAAAAGCAAAATTAAGGCTCACTTCAGCCGCAACGAGATTTTTTATCACAGCATCCGGACGGCATGCGTTCTGATTTTCCTGCTCTTACTGGCACTGGTAATGGAGATGGTAAGCAAATGACAACCCTTTCGCAGATGTATAAACAAAAGGCCAAAAGTGGCAGCGAAATCACAACCAAGAAAACCTACATGGTTCCTTACAGTGAGTTGTATCTGGAGCCAGGCGACAACATCCGTCCACTGAATCAGGAATGGGCCGAGCACATGCGTGATCTGTGGATTGCGGGTGCTGATCTTCCACCGCTGTCTGTAACCGTCACGGAGAAGGGCGTCAGGGTTGATGATGGCCAGCATCGCTATGTTGGTGCAGGTATGGCTATCGAGGCCGGAACCAATATCATCCGCATCGAGTGCCGGGATTTTATCGGCACTGAGCTGGAACGTCTCGCACATCAGGCCGGTAGTAATGACAGTCTGCCAATCACGCCCATTCAGCGTGCGCAGCAATATAACCGAGCCAGAAAGCAGGGTTATGAAATTGCCGAAATATCAAGAGCCTTTCACCGGTCTGTATCTGACATTGAGAGTCACCTGCAGCTTCTGTCATCCGGCGAAGTGCTAATCGGCATGGTTGAGGCTGGAGAGGTTGCACCAACTACTGCAGTGGCGCTGTCACGCGAACATGGCCCTAAAGCTGGCGCAGTAGCAGAACAGAAACTGGCCGAGGCTAAAGCATCTGGCAAGAAGAAACTGACCAAATCCGCAGCTATGCCGCAGTTCAGCGCAGTTAAGGCTCGTCGGCTGGTGGAGTTGCTTGCCGCATTTGATTTCACTGATGACGGCTACACCGCGCCAGATGATGTGTATCTGGAAGCAATGGGAATACTGGCTGAGTATCGTGAAAAGCACGGACAGCGTGGACAGCCACAGCCAGCAGTTAAACCGTCAGAACCCGAAGCAAACGACGAATACCTGCCACTGAACAAGCAGGAGATTATCGATCACAGCGGTGTGGCGGTGTGGGCATGTGCTGCAGCTGCGTTCGGCGAGAAGGATGAATACACCTTCAACGAATCAAAATACGCCCACACATGGGCTGCTGATTCAGTTGAAGCTCCGCAGGTTGTGACTATTCCCGCCGATGCCATTCAGAGAGCGTTAGGCCTGATCGAACAGCACGACAGTTCCAGCGCTTTGCGTGAGTGGGTTGATAAGACATACACCGACGAAGGCCAGCGCGAGGACATGTTTGATCGCTTCCTGACGGTATACCAGGAGAATCGGGCTGCAATCAAATCCGTACCGGCATACCTGAGCCTGCTGCAATGTACCCTCAGCGTCAGCTGGACAAACATCCGCTCACTGCGTGCAGCGGTACAGCAGGCAATCGCCGAACTGGCAAGGAAAGCCAATGACTGAGACTGCCACTCAGAGCAGGCAGCGCCCGTTCCTGAAATGGGCGGGCGGTAAATACTCCCTGCTCGATGAACTGGATAAACACCTGCCCTCCGGGGGCAGGTTAATTGAGCCGTTCGTTGGTGGCGGCTCGGTCTTCCTGAACTCCAGTAAACACGCTGAATTCCTCCTGGGTGATACAAACGCCGACTTAATTAATCTCTATCAGATGCTGGCCGTGGTTCCCGGAGATGTAGCCAGACACGCGCGCTTTATGTTTGAGCACATGGGCGACGCAGAGAGCTTTGCTGCAATCCGTACACAGTTCAACAACCAGCACATGGACGGGCCTGAGCGTGCCGCGGCGTTCCTGTATCTAAACCGGCATTGCTTCAACGGCCTGTGCCGGTACAGCCTCAGCAATAAGTTTAACGTGCCATATGGCAAGTATCGCGCACCGTATTACCCGGAACAGGAGCTAAAGGCATTCACCGCAATGGCCCACAACTGCGTGTTTATGAATGCCGGGTTCCGCCGGACGCTGGCACTGGCTGGTGCCGGTGATGTTGTGTACTGCGATCCACCATATGAGCCACTTCCCGGCACTGCCGGTTTCACATCGTATTCCGCTGGTGGATTTGCATGGGAAGAGCAGGTAGCTCTGGCAGAGCATTGCGTTGCTGCACATCAGCGCGGCGCACGCATCGTCATATCCAATTCAGGCGCACCCAAAATCATTGAGCTTTATCACCAGCACGGATTCGTGATCCACGAAGTTAACGGGCGTCGCTCTATTTCCAGCAAGGGCAGTACACGCACTGCCGCAAAAGACGTGGTGGCCACACTATGAAGCTGATCCTGCCATTCCCCCCAAGCGTAAACGGATACTGGCGCTCTACTGGCAAGGGCGCGTTAATCAGCGAACGCGGCCGGAAATATCGCGTTGGTGCGATTGCCGCTGTTTATGAGCAGTTGCGCCGACGACCTCAGGCGATAACTCACGATGTAGAAGTACACGTAATTCTATACCCACCGAACCGGATGAAGCGCGATTTGGATAACTTCCAGAAAGCACTATTCGACGGACTCACTCACGCTGGCGTTTGGGCTGATGACAGCCAGATAAAACGGATGGTAGTGGAGTGGGGTAGCGTGACATGTCACGGCAAGGCGGAGGTAACGATCAATGAATTTCATCGATAGCTCAAGGCATTGCAGTTGTGATAGCAAACCAGAGCATGTACATTTGATCAGTGGTTCCAGTTGTTTGCAGACGCTGGTTCCATTTCACTAAATTGGGAGAAAATCATGAATCAGTTACTCGTAATTGACGGTGTTTCTGTACGCCAGGATAAAGAAGGGCGCTACTGCCTGAACGATCTTCACAGTGCCGCTGGTGGGCTACCAAAACACAGGGCTCAGTACTGGCTCGGCAATGACCAGACCAGAGAGCTTGTACAGGAACTGACCGAGGCCGGAAATCCTGCCTCGGTCGAAAATCAGCCAGTATCCATAATTCGTGGCGGCCTGCAGCAGGGCACTTACGTTTGCAAAGAACTGGTTTACGCTTATGGCATGTGGATCAGTCCCGCTTTTCACCTGAAAGTAATCCGCACCTTTGACGCCACCGTGACCGGTCACGCTCAGTCGCAGCGTTCCGACCAGGTTCAGGCAGGCGTAATCCTGCTTGAATCCGCTGCCAGAATGCTGAACCTCTCCAATTCATCAAAGCTGGGCGCTTATCAGACCCTTCAGACATTTGCCGGTCTGCCGAATATGATGCCCGTTTATGCTATCGACGCACCCGCCGACGCTGTTGATGGTTCAAGCCGTCCGACAACCTCACTCACTACGATGCTGCGCAACAATAAGATCGCTATCAACACGGCAGACGCTTATGTGAGGCTGGAAAAGCTGTCTATTGTGCAGCGCATGTCGCGTCCAAGTAATTCCAGATATGCAGTCAATGGTGTTAAAGGCTTCTGGATGGTTACGAAGAAAGGGCTGATGTATGCCAAGAACGTGACAAATCCGAAAAGCCCGCGCGAGACGCAGCCACACTTCTTCACTTCAAAATCAGCCGAGCTTATTCGGATGATGATGACGGTCGATCAGGAGGGTGAATGAGAGCAATCCTGATGCCGTTTCGGGTCGAACAGCTGGGCACTGTGCTACTTAAACCCGGAAGCGAGGCTATGCCTTTGTTTCAGTCTGGCCGCGTTCTAATAAGCACACTGCCGGAGTTTATGCAGAGCATGCCGTCAGGGCGTATCGTTGATGTCGCTCAACCGCTGCTGGATGATCCTGATGTGGTGATGTTCCTGTCTTCCGACGAGGTCATCAGTGCTGCTGGTGGTCGTGACGCGCTGGTAAACTGGCTAACCTCGCAACATCAACGCCACATCGGCACCGGATGCCAGAATACCGCGCTGGACCACAGTCATGGTGAAACGATACTCCATGTCGGCAAATCAGCTGTACGCCTCTGCTATCAGTGCGACAACCGACTGAGAGAGCAGGAGTCATCCCCGGAACTGGAGGCGACAGCCCGGAGGAATGCAGCGGAGTGGTTGCTATACCGCGTGCAGGCGGGTTTCCAGATGCCGGAGGGGCATCACGTCACGCTGCCTGAAGTCACTCTGTGGGCATCAATGAACGGTGTCGCCGATAAAATGCCGGATGCGCTGGCCCGTCGCGTACTGAAGTTACCGCCATTACCGGCCCCACGCGGAACGATGAAAGAGGCAGACATCCGGCACGAACCAGCTGCCGCCACAGAGCTGGCAGAGAAAGCGGCTCAGATTGTTGAGCTGGCCATCGATCCGGAAACGCCAGAATCATTCATGCTGCGCCCTAAGCGCCGCCGCTGGACGAACGAGAAGTACACCCGCTGGGTGAAGCAGCAACCATGCCTGTGCTGTGGACGGCAGGCAGACGACCCACACCACCTAATCGGCTACGGTCTGGGTGGTATGGCAACAAAGACGCATGACCTGTTCGTGATACCGCTTTGCAGGGCGCATCACGATGAACTTCATGCGGATGTAGGCGCGTTCGAAGAGAAGTATGGCACTCAGCCTGAACTGCTTCTACGCGTTCTGGACAGAGTCCTGGCGATCGGTGTGATTGCTACGGGTAAAAAAATCTTGGGAGAGAAGAATGCGTGATATTCAAATGGTGCTCGAACGCTGGGGTGTATGGTCCCGCCATCGTTATGATACAGATTACTCGCCAATTGCAGCTGGCTTTAAGGGGCTGCTACCGAGCGCGTCCAGTAGTGGTAACAGCTGTACAGACTCTGACGCCCTGATTGTTGATGCATGCGTAGGAAGATTAAAGCTAAAGCGCCCAGATGAGCACGCACTCCTCGAGGAGTATTACATTAAAGGGGTATCAAAACGTCAGATTGCGAAGAAAGCAGGCTGTGACGAGAAACTAATTCGAATCAGATTCCAGCTAGCCGAGGGGTTTGTTGAGGGATGTCTTTCAATGCTAGAGGTGAAATTAGAAATGGATGATTGAATTAAAGAAGGCGGATTAGTCCGCCTTCTTTATACTATCTAACAATTCTCTTTTTTTCTTTTCAGCTTCTGCACGATGAATTAATTTGCTTTTGAAGGACTGTATCTCATCCATTGTTGATTTAATTAAGAAGAATGAATAGAGTGATGATATAAGTAACCCGCCAAAGAAAGAAATCAATACTCTGAAATAACAAGATGCATTTGGTATGCTAAAAAAGCCAATGGAAATAATTGTTGCGGATACTAAGTAATAGATAAAAATAAAAGTTAGCCTTCTTGATTTTATTTTAATTATTGGCTTTAGTCTTCTTAACTCATCAGATGTTAAGGATGGATGTTCATCAGCTTCTGGAAGCTTAAAGAAGGCTTGTGCACAGTAGGTTGAAGGAAATAACAACAACGTTATCATTACCCATGGCGTGGGTGTGGCAGCTAGCTCTACTTTTCCTGAAATGAAATAAAGCAGGAGGTAACCACAAAAAAAGGCTAGAATGAATTTAACTAAAAACCATTTGAAATTCATATTAGCCTCTTTATGTTATTTAGGTTCAACTTCTCCGGCATCTACTTTTGAGTATAACCATTTCTGCATCTGTAAATATAAATGATTTTCGTCAATAAGTCCATTGTTGTATTGAATGCTAATTGACCCGGATAGTTTTAGATCTGTACCTTTAATAGTTCCGCCGCCTTGAAGTGATATCTCAATATCATCACTGTCAGAGTTTCTTAATGATGTGGCAAGAGTGTCCATTACAAGTTGCCCATCTTTTGTTGTTTTACGAAAATAGGTTATTTCTAAATTTACTTGTAAGTTTGCATCATCAAGTGAATCTTCTAGATTTAGATTGCTAAACCAATCTTCACCAAAGGCGGCTTTTAGAATGCTGCCACCTTTCCCGGTTGGCATGAACTTAACCTTTCTAACCTTCTCCACTACAGAGTGCTTCTGCGCTGATTCTGGATTAACAGTATTAACTATACTTATAGTCCCATCGTCATTTTTTGTTTTCACAGGAACACTTCCGAGGTTAATTTTTCTAACCGGGGTTGTCTCTAGTTTCTGTATTGTTTCACTAGTAGGTTTATCTTTAAGTACAAGAACACTATTGTCATTAAAATCAGAACTGAAATTATGAATTAACCAATTGAGATGCGTTTCAATATCCTTTGATCTTAAAGAGCTAGATTGTACTATAATGATATGGTTTTTCAGAACACCAAAGTAAAGAATGGAATCAACAAACTCTCTTTTTATCTTATTCTTTTCTTCAATGGTAATTTTATTGTCTGCATCAAGTTTGATTTGCTCAGATGTTATAGCGTTTATGTCATAAAAACTGACATCATCACTAATCGTCATTAACGCTTGGCTCTTGCCCTGCTCAAACAATATTAGTTGGCCAAATAGTATTGTTTTAAAAGTGCTGCTTCTGTTAATAAGTCTATAACCGCTTTGGCTGTCAGATGGGCTGATCTGTTCTCTTCTCATACCCACCTTTGAGGCCGTCCCGTCTTCAGAAATGATCGATTCTAAAATCGACTGAAGATCAGACGAACAGTTTGAAATCGCGGCTCGCTTGTAATGAATGGCCTTTTGACGACTCTGTTTTAGCATATGTAACCTTAACAAGTTAGTATGGTAAAATAAAAAATATCAATATAAATCAATCTATTATTCGATTCGCATGATGTGCGAGAGGTAGCGATCGGTTATTTTCCCTTAACAATATAGGAAAAAGTTTAAAAAATCATTATTGCGGTCCGCAAAAGAGCGTGTATTGTGTTAAGAGTGGTCACATAGACACACAGCTTACATCATCGAAACCTCGCCAATCGGCGGGGTTTTTTGCTTTCTGGTGGGGTGTTTTCCCCTTTCTCTTTCATAGCACACAGCGCCCAACCGGTAATCCCGGAGGTGAGAGATATGCGTATGCCTAACAACCCCCACAACTGGGCTGAGTTCAGTGAAATCATTGCCGCTTGGTGGCGCGGAGATACGCCGGTTGGCTCAGTTCTACTGGCGTTTGTGATGGCCGTCTTGCGTATTGCTTACACCGGCGGCGGCTGGAAAAAAATGGTGTTAGAGGGATTGCTTTGCGGTGCTCTGACTTTGAGCGTTGCCTCTGGCCTTGAATATCTGGAGCTTTCTCGCTCCCTGTCGATCGCGATTGGCGGCGGTATCGGCTTTATCGGAGTGGAGCAGTTCAGAAAGCTTCTTCTCGCCATCCTGAATACCCGCTTCGGAAACTCTCCAAGGGCATAACAATGAACCAATCACAATTTCAACGGGCGGCTGGCATCAGCGCCGGGTTAGCTGCGCACTGGTTTCCGCATATTGATGCAGCGATGACCGAGTTTGGCATTAACAGCCCAACGGCGAAGGCGATGTTTATTGCACAGGTGGGGCATGAGTCGAGCGGATTTAATGCCACGCGTGAGAACTTTAATTACAGCGTGCAGGCTTTGATCGTCACGTTCGTTCCAAAGCGACTAACTAAAGACCAGGCGTTAACGCTGGGCCGAAAGCCCGGTGAAAGCGCTTTGCCAGTTGAGCGACAGAAAGCCATTGCGAATCTGGTGTATCAGAAGCGATTCGGCAACAACCTGCCGGGTGATGGCTGGAAGTATCGCGGCGGCGGACTGATTCAGACAACGTTCCTGGACAATTACCGCGCCACTGGCAACGCCATAAAGGTTGATCTTGTCAGCCAGCCGGAACTGCTTGAACTGGAGCAAAACGCTGCCCGTAGCGCTGCATGGTTCTTCGTTTCGAAAGGCTGCATGAACTGGCTGCACAGTATCGAAAACGTAACCCGGATTATTAACGGTGGGACTAACGGCCTTGATGACCGCAAAGCTCGCCTCAACCTGGCAAAAAGCATTCTCGTATAAGGAGTCTTATGAACTACCTGATCAATCGCCTGAAAGAGGCATCAACCTGGCGTGGCATTATTCTCGTTGTTGCGGGGGTGTTTGGCTGGCAGATGCCACCTGGTATTCAGGAAGCGGTCATTGCCGGTGGTGTGGCACTGGCTGGTGTGGTCGGTGCTGTGGTGCCAGATAGCGTAAAAAAGTGAGCTCAGGCCAATAATTAAAATTGGCCTGATGAATTAATTACTGAGTGCTTTTCTGAATTGCTTTACCGCCTGCTGAGATATCTTCTCCAACCCCGCGAGTGGTGTTGCAGGCAGTTAATACAGAAGAAAGAACAACGACAGAGAGGACGGATAAAAGTAATTTTTTCATCTGAACTTCCTTTTAATGATTATTGAAACAGGGATTTGGTCCTGGTTTCCAAAGGTTTCTTATCTCATTAATCAATTCTGAAAGGTTGATATATGAGAGACGCCTTATGGATGCACCGGAAAGTTGAGCTACCTGAGGAAGTGTAGTAGTTCGTTGTTTTTATTCGAAAAAAAACCGCGCCAGGTAAGGGGTGAAAACTCTGACGCGGTACTTTCAAAGAAAACAACAATAACGAATTCCAGATAGACAAGATAAGTAATAGCGGATAATTCTTACATTTCCAGCCATGCATGAAATATTTTGAAAAATATTTCCAAGCCCCACCCGCCGAGGAATCTATGACTGAAATTACCACTGAACAGACCAACCAGCTGGAGCTACTTGCCACTCTGAGCTATGACACTGCAGCAACAAAGGTGGCTGTAGCATTCATCCAGAATGACTCGTTCAAACATCGCCTGTTCATCCAGCAGTACAACCGTGTATATGGCGAGGCTGAGCTGGTAGCGCGTGCCACGAAGGCAGTGCAGGAATCGGTCGAAGCACTGGCAGTCATCAGTAACACCACCTTCGCAGAGTGACCAAGCCCGTAACGCAATAATGCCATTGCCTATATTGATATGTAATAACATAACATTATCAAGTTAATAAATGGTTTCATTATGAAATGATATCATAAGATATGATTGCATTTGCAACCATATCGATTCAAGTGAGAATGAATATCATTTGAAAAGGTACTCCCGGAGGGGGTGCCAGCCACGGGGAGACGAGCTCGCGGAAAACGGCTAGTTTTTGAATTTTCATGCTGACAGCAGCAGGTTAGTTAACTTATTGAATCATTTGGAGTAATTAACCTGTCAGCTGTCACTTTTTTATTTTGACTGTCATCAGACCAGTTTGTAACCCTATATAATTTATCAGGAAAAATGACTTTGACCTGACAGGCTGAGGTGTAAATGTCCAATGTCAGCAATCTCGGGGACGCTTATAACTGGAGCGTGGCCAGAATTGCTGAAGCATTCGGACTCAACCGCGCCACAGTTAAGAAGCGACTGATGGATGCCAGAATCCCTGTTGCTGGCACAGTAAAAAATAACCCTGTCTATGCGCTGCGTGATGTTGGCCCTGCATTGTTTGCTTCGGCCAGCAATGACGATAGCGAGAGTATTCATGATCCATCCCTGATGGACCCCAAATCCCGCAAGGACTGGTTTCAGTCTGAGAATGAGCGTGTGAAGCTGGAATCCACGCTGAAACAGCTTGTGCCCGCTGAAGATGTTCATCGAGAAATGGCGCTGATTGCCAAAGCTGTTATTCAGGTTCTGGATACCTGGCCCGACAAGCTGGAGCGGGACCGGGGGTGGTCACCGGAACAGATTGAGGAAGCGCAGAGTGTGATCGACGAAATGCGCGATGTGTTGTCCAGTGAAGTCAGTAGCGAAAATACTGAAGAGGAATCCGTCCGATGACTTACGCATCAGCCAGCGCTATCCGGCGTGATATAGCCGAACTGCTGAGAGCGCCGCGTCGTATGCCCGTGGCCGAAGCTGTAACCCGTTATATGCGTGTCCCTCTTGGTGGAGGAAGTTCGCTACCCTGGGATGCCACGTTGACGCCGTATATTGTTGAGGCAATGAACTGCCTTTCGTCGCGTAACTATGATGCAGTGGTGTTCGTGGGTCCGGCGCGAACGGGCAAAACCATCGGTCTGATTGATGGCTGGATAGTGTACACGGTGGTCTGCGACCCGGCAGATTTCCTGCTTATACAGATGACTGAAGAAAAAGCGCGTGAGCACTCTAAAAAGCGACTGGATCGTACGTTCCGGTGTAGCCCTGAGGTTGCCAGGCGCCTCAGTCCACGCACCAACGACAATAACGTCCACGATAAAACGTTCAGGGCGGGCAACTACCTAAAGATTGGATGGCCGTCAGTCAACATCATGTCATCTTCTGATTACCGGTTTGTAGCGCTGACGGACTATGACCGCTGGCCGGATGATATTGACGGTGAAGGGGATGGATTCTCGCTGGCATCAAAGCGAACCACAACTTTTATGTCATCAGGTATGACGCTGGTTGAGAGTAGCCCTGGCCGCGAGATAACGAACAGCAAATGGCAGCGTAAATCTCCGCATGAAGCGCCACCGGCGACGGGTATCTGTTCGCTTTACAACAGTGGTGATCGCAGGCGCTGGTACTGGCCATGTCCTCATTGCAGTAACTGGTTTCAGCCCTCAATGAGCGCGGTATCTGGTTATCGGGATAATCCTGATCCCGTGGCGGCCAGTGAGTCAGCTTATGTCAAATGTCCGCACTGCGAGGGAAGAATAAATCCAAAGCAGAAGCGAGAGCTTAATCAGCGTGGCGCGTGGCTTCGTGATGGCCAGACTATCAACGCTGAAGGGCAAGTGTCAGGTGAGGGTGCTCGTTCGCGTATCGCTTCATTCTGGATGGAGGGACCGGCAGCAGCTTATCAGACATGGGCTCAGCTCACTTATAAACTGCTGGTTGCCGAACGGGAGTATGAAGCTACTGGCAGCGAGGAAAAACTAAAAGCCGTCATCAATACCGACTGGGGTTTACCGTATCTACCGCGTTCAGCTACAGAAACTCGCAAGTCAGAAACGCTGATGGCCCGTGCGGAGCATATCCCGCGCAGAACGGTACAGGATGGCGTTCATTTCCTCGTAGCCACTGTTGATGTGCAGGGCGGGCGTAATCGCCGGTTTGTCGTGCAGGTTGTCGGATACGGGGAGAATGGTGAGCGTTGGATCGTCGATCGCTACAACATCCGCCACTCAATGCGGGGCGGGCCTGACGGCGAAAGCCTGCCAATCGACCCGGCAGGATATCCGGAAGACTGGAACCTGCTGCGAACCGATGTGCTCGACAAGAGTTGGCCTATGTCATCCAACCCTGCTGCAACCATGACCGTTATGGCAATGGCCGTGGACTCTGGCGGTGAAGATGGCGTTACGGACAACGCTTATAAATTCTGGCGTCAGTGCAGGCAGGATGGACTGCGAAAGCGGGTTTATCTTTTCAAGGGTGACAGTAGCAGTCGCGCGCAGCTGATCACTAAAAAGTTACCTGACAATACCGGCAGGTCAAACCGACGGGCCGAAGCGCGTGGTGATGTTCCTCTCTATCTTCTTCAGACCAATCAGCTCAAGGACCGGATAAATAACGCACTTCAGCGTGATGTGCCGGGGCCGAATTACGTGCATTTTCCTGACTGGCTGGGCGGGTGGTTCTACGACGAACTGACCTATGAAGAGCGCGGAATCGACGGTAAGTGGCAGAAGCCGGGTAAGGGTGCGAACGAAGCCTTTGACCTGATGGTGTATGCCCATGCTCTTGTCATCCTGCGGGGCTATGAGCGCATTAGCTGGGATACCCCACCAGAATGGGCAAGGCGGGGTGCGTGGGTGGAAGCCGCGCCGCAGGTTGCCGGTGAAGTGTCACTCCCGTTAGCGCCAGCGCCAGATAAGAAGAAACCACAACGTCAGAAAGCATCAGCTGAGGACAACCCGTGGAGCACCTCAGGAGGGTGGGTATGAACAGAGCCGATATTGAAAGAATGATCCGCAGTTACACCGAAGCCGAACTGGCTGTTCTGGAGGGCAAGTCCATTACCTTCAACGGCCAGCAGATGTCTTACGAAAACCTCTCTGAAATTCGTAAAGGCCGGCAGGAATGGGAACGGCGTCTTGCTACTGCAGACAGCCGTCGGCGTGGCAATCCGGGTTACCGGCTGGCGAGGTTTCTATAATGTCTTTTCTCGATGACGCCATTGGCGTGTTTTCCCCTGGCTGGAAAGCCTCCCGGCTGCGGGCGCGCGAAGTTATACGGGCTTACGAAGCGGTAAAGCCAACACGCACCCACAAGGCCCGCCGTGAAAATCGTTCAGCCGATCAGCTGAGTCAGTTCGGCGCAGTCTCGCTGCGTGAACAGGCCCGATGGCTGGATAACAACCATGACCTGGTGATTGGCGTGTTCGACAAGCTGGAAGAGCGGGTAGTGGGGAAGCAGGGGATTATTGTTGAGCCACATCCGAAGCTGACCAGTGGGCAGATATCTAAGAAGCTGGCTAAAGAAATTCGCCGTAAGTTTGGCGAGTGGTCTGTCAGGCCGGAAGTTACGAGCCAGTTTACCCGCCCCATGCTTGAGCGTCTGATGCTGAGAACGTGGCTGCGTGACGGTGAGGTGTTTGCCCAGATGGTGCAGGGAAACGCTACCGGGCTTGAGCCATCGGCGCGGATTCCATTCTGGCTGGAAGCGCTGGAGCCTGATTTCGTTCCAATGAACAGCGATGCATCTAAAAACCTGAATCAGGGCGTGTATACGGATACCTGGGGGAAGCCGAAAAGATATCAGGTCTACAAAAGCCTTCCTGTCACCAGGCGTCAGTTCGATACCAAAGAGATTGATGCCGAAAACATGATCCACCTGAAGTTCACACGCCGCCTTCATCAGATGCGCGGAACGTCACTGCTTTCGGGCGTGCTGATGCGCCTGAGCGCCCTGAAGGAATATGAAGACTCTGAGCTGACGGCAGCACGAATCGCGGCGGCGCTGGGCATGTATATCAAAAAGGGCGACGGTCAGAGTTATGAAGAGGGCAGCAGTCCTGATGATCGTGAGGTGAACATTCAGCCTGGCATGCTCTATGACGACTTACAGCCCGGTGAAGAAATCGGAATGATTAAGTCCGATCGCCCGAATCCAAACCTTGAAACCTTCCGTAACGGCCAGTTGCGGGCCGTGGCCGCAGGGAGCCGTCTGAGCTTCTCCAGTACTGCCCGGAACTACAACGGTACTTACAGCGCTCAGCGGCAGGAGCTGGTGGAGTCAACGGACGGCTATCTGATTTTACAGGACTGGTTTATCGGTTCGGTTACCCGGCCTATGTACCGCACTTGGCTCAAAATTGCGCTGGCTTCCGGCGAAATCAAACTGCCGCGCGGTATCGACATGGATACCGTTTACGACGCGGTGTACTCAGGGCCGGTGATGCCGTGGATTGATCCGGTGAAAGAGGCGAATGCCTGGAAAATCCAGATCCGTGGTGGCGCAGCGACTGAGTCCGACTGGGTACGCGCCAGCGGGAAAAATCCCGATGACGTGAAGACACGCCGCAAGGCTGAAATTGATGAAAACCGAGAACAGGGGCTGGTGTTTGATACCGATCCTGCCAATGACAAAGGAGCCACCAGTGTCGAAGATGAAAAACCGGACGACCCGCCGTCCGAAAGCCAGCGTAAGAAATAGTCCGGGTCAGTCGTGGTTTCGCATGCAGGCCACGGAAAACAGCCAGGCGGATATTTTTATTTATGACGAGATTGGCTACTGGGGAGTAACAGCAAAACAGTTTGTTAACGACCTCAGGGCGCTGGGCGATATCACCCACATCAACCTGCATATCAACTCTCCTGGTGGCGATGTCTTTGACGGCATCGCCATTTTTAATGCTCTGAAGCACCACGGCGCGGCCATCACTGTGCATATCGACGGGCTTGCAGCCTCTATGGCATCGGTCATTGCGATGGTGGGAAACCCGGTCATCATGCCGGAAAACACCATGATGATGATCCATAAGCCCTGGGGCTTTGCGGGTGGTGATGCAAACGACATGCGTGACTACGCCGATCTGCTCGATAAAGTGGAGTCCGTTCTGATCCCTGCGTATGTCGAAAAAACGGGCAAGTCCAGCGAAGAGATTGCCGCGATGCTGGAGGATGAAACCTGGCTGGATGGCCGTGAGTGTCTTGCTCTGGGGTTCGCCGATCAGGTAACGCCATCCCTGCAGGCGATGGCCTGTATTCATTCAAAACGTATTGAGGAATTTGAAAAAATGCCAAAAAGCATTCGTAACATGGTTACTCCACCGCGCGCTAACGCACCGCGTGACCCGCAGCAGCCGCCAGTTCAGCAGCCTCCTGTCACCCAGCCTACAGCCGCTGATGAGACTGCAATTCGCGCCCAAATCCTGGCCGAACAAAAAGAACGTGTGAACGGTATTAATAACCTGTTCGCCATGTTCGGCGGTAAGCATTCCGATCTGCAGGCGCAGTGTGTGGCGGATGTTGAGTGTTCAGTCGATTCGGCTAAGGACCAGCTCCTGGCCGCGCTCGGTAAAGTCGCCTCACCGTCCGCCAAAAATGCGCCGGTTCACATTCACGCTGGCAACGGTAACTTTGTGGCTGACGGTATTCGTCAGGCGCTGATGTCCCGCGCTGGTTTCGAAAACCGTGAAAAAGATAACGTTTATAACGGCATGACCCTGCGCGAATACGCCCGTATGGCGCTGACCGAAAACGGGATCGGCGTGGCCAGTTACAACCCGATGCAGATGGTCGGGCTGGCGCTGACCCACAGCACCTCTGATTTTGGCAATATCCTGCTGGATGTGGCAAATAAGGCGCTGCTGCAGGGCTGGGAAGAAGCCGCAGAAACCTTTGAGCAGTGGACCAAGAAAGGTCAGTTGTCTGACTTTAAAACAGCTCACCGTGTCGGTATGGGTGGCTTCCCGTCACTTCGTCAGGTTCGTGAAGGTGCTGAGTACAAATATGTCACTACCGGCGATAAGGGCGAAACCATCGCGCTGGCCACCTACGGTGAGATTTTCTCTGTCACCCGTCAGGCGATCATTAACGATGACCTGAACCAGCTGACTGATGTGCCGATGAAGATGGGCCGCGCTGCAAAAGCCACCATCGGCGATCTGGTTTACGCGGTGCTGACCAAAAACCCGAAAATGTCAGATGGGAAAGCTATTTTCCATACTGACCACAAAAACCTGTCAGCCGGTGCTATTTCCGTCGCCAGCCTGGACGATGCCCGAAAGCTGATGCGCCTGCAGAAAGAAGGTGAGCGCTCCCTGAATATTCGGCCTGCTTTTATGCTGGTTCCGGTGGCGCTGGAAACTCAGGCAAGCCAGACCATCAAGTCAGCCAGTGTTAAAGGGGCTGATGTTAATGCGGGTATTATTAACCCGATTCAGAACTTCGCCACCGTCATCGCCGAAGCGCGCCTTGATGATGTGGATGCAAAAGCCTGGTATCTGACTGCGGCGCAGGGCACTGACACCATCGAGGTGGCCTACCTGAACGGCGTTGATACCCCGTACATCGATCAGCAGGAAGGTTTCTCAACCGACGGCATTGCGACCAAAGTGCGTATCGATGCCGGTGTCGCTCCGCTTGATTATCGCGGCCTAGTGAAATCCTCCGGCCAGTAACCGGTAACTCAGAAAACCCCGCTCAGCCCATCAGGGCTTTTTTTATATCTGAAATCAGCCCCGGCAGGGGCTGGCAGGAGACGTTATGGCTAAGAACTTTGTGCAGGAAGGGAAAACCATCCCTCTGGTGAATACCGGGACGACTGAAATCGCCAGTGGCGAGGTCGTTGTTGTGGGTGAGTCGGTCGCTGTGGCAATCGCGGATATTGCACCCGGATTCACCGGCGATGGTTTTGCTGAAGGTGTTTTCCTTCTGCCTAAATTAACCGCTGACAGCATTGCTGCAGGCGTGAAGGTGTATTTCAACGCCGGACTGATTCAGCTTCCCGATGAAGATGCCAGCAATGCGGTATATGCCGGTGTTGCCTGGGGTGCTGCAGGTGCAGGTGAAACTGTTGTTGAAGTGAAGATCAATGCCTAACCCCTTTGACCGCATGGCAGAGCGCATGGATGCGGTCACTGTCAGGAAAATGGGGAAAACGGTCACCATCAATGGCGAGGATTATATCGGTATTGAGAGCCATCTCCTTGCCGAGATGGGACCGGTTAACGGTGACGGCATAACGCTGGTGATTTTCACTCCCGGCTACGTACCGCACAGAAATGATGTGGTCGTGTTTGAAGGGGGGGCATACACCGTAACGCAGCACCGTCTCTTCAACAGAAAACCACAAATCTGGATCGAGTAACGGAGGTGGTCATGGTTGGCGAATTATCCATTCAGGGGCTTGAAGAGCTGAAAGGCCAGCTTAACAGTCTCAGTCGAACCGCGGTCCCACGCGCATCAGCTCAGGCGATCAACCGCGTTGCCAGTCGCGCAGTGAGTCGAAGCACTGCACGGGTATCGCGTAACACCAAAGTCCCGCGTCGGCTGGTTCGAGGGCGTGTCCGGCTGGTAAAAGCCAGCTTGAACAATCCGAAAGCAACATTAAGGGTGAGACGTAACAACCTGCCTGCCATCGCGCTGGGCAAGGCCAGCGTGCGTAAGCCTCGTGGTAAATCCGCTGTGCTGAAAATCGGGCCTTTCACTTTCCCTGGGGGATTCATACAGCAACTGGCTAACGGACGCGTACATGTGCTGCGCAGGACGGAGAAAAGCCGTTACCCGATCGAGGTAGTGAAAATCCCAATGGCTGTACCGCTGACAGAAGCATACACGGATGAAGTGAATAAACTCATGGAAACCGATATGCCTAAAGAGCTTTCAGCGGCACTGAACAATCAGATGAGGGTTCTGTATTTCCGATGAAAAAGCATATTGAAATTCGTCAGGCTGCTCTGGCGGCAATTAAGGCTTCACTGGCAGAAAACGGTGGCGCAGACGTGGTTATCTTTGACGGTCGTCCGGGATTTATTGACGCCAAAGATTTACCGGCTGTCGCTGTGTATATCACTGATGCCGAGGTGGCGGAGGATATCGGGTCATTCTGTGAAAATGCATGGGCAGCAGTTCTGCATGTTGAGGTGTTCCTAAAAGCAGTTAGCCCCGATACCGATCTGGATATCCGCACCGATCAGCTGTACCGCGCCGTGTCAGAGTCGGAAGCGCTTTCAGCGCTGCTTATCACCTTTACCCCGCAGGGATACGACTACCAGCGTGATGAAGAAATGATGACGTGGGGATCGTCCGATTTCCGCACTGCCATTACCTACACGCCTTAACCCTCTGTATCAGTAATTAATCTCATAACCCGCTTCTGGCGGGTTTTCTTATTCTGGAGGCTGAGATGTCAGCAGTATTTGAACGTGCACAAAAAACGGTGGTGATGATCACCTCTGCACCGGTAACAGTGGAGGGGTTGGCAGCGGCTACCTGGCTTAATCTGAGCTGCACACTGAAGCAGGCAAGTTTCACCGCCGGTCAGAAAAATGATATTGACGTTACCGTGCTCTGCTCGGACGAAACGGAAAATATCAATGGCCTTCCTGCTCCCGCAGAAATGTCGCTTTCCGGGAACTTCTCACGAAACCCTGGGCAGGATGCCCTGCGTGATGCCTATGACAACGACGGTGTTTACGGGTTTAAGGTGGTATTCCCGTCGGGTAATGGCTTCCTGATGCGTGCCGAAGTACGACAGCATACCTGGGATTCTCAGGCCAACAGCGTTATCGCGGCAACGTTCTCCCTTCGCCTGAAAGGTAAGCCGACCAAAATCGATGCCACTGGCATCCTGGCGTTCGTTACTGACCTTTCTGCTGCTCTGACTGTTGCAGCTGGAAGTGCGCTGAGCATGAGTGTTATCGCTGCTGGTGGCACTGCACCTTACAGCTATGTCTGGAAAAAGGGTGCGGCAACCGTCAGCGGTCAGACGACTGCCACGTTCAGCAAGGCCAGCGCCGTATCGGGTGATGCCGGGACTTACTCCTGTATTGTCACCGACTCAGCAGTACCACCAAACGTGATCACGTCTGCTGATTGCATCGTCACCATTAACTAATGGAGCGCCGGGAAACCGGCGGTTTTGAATGGCTAAAACTAATATCAAAGCACTGGCGCTGGCTCCAATGGCTGGCTTCAGAACAAAAGAAGTCTCCGTTCCTGAATGGAGCGATGCGAAGGTTGTTGTTCGTGAACCGTCGGCAGAAGCCTGGATTCGCTGGCAAGATGCTTCAAAGACTGAAAATACCGAAACCGAAACTGTTGCTGAAAAGGTCCGTCGTAATCTGCGTAGCGACACAGCGTTATTTATCAGTGTCCTGCTTGATCCTGACATGCAGCAGGTGTTTACGTACGAAGAGTCCGAACAGGTTGAAGCGAACTATGGCCCTGTCCACTCTCGCTTGCTTAAGCAGGCTCTGGCCCTCATCACTGAAGCTGACGACGCCAAAGCAAAGTAAAAATGCCTGGCATGCAGCTCCTGATGTCACTGGCATTGCGAATGGGCCGCACGCTGGGCGAATTGCGGCAAAGCATGACCGCGAACGAATTAATGATGTGGGCCGAGTATGATCGGCTTAGCCCGATTGGTGATGTGCGTGGTGACATTCTTGCCGCACAGATAGTATCGGCAGCATATGGCGCTCAGGGGGCCAAGGTATCAATCGAGGATTCACTGATCCAGTGGAGTGATGACAGCGGTAGTGCTGAAAATGAGGCCGATCCGTTCGCCGCACTGGAGGCTGCACTGCTTAATGCAGTATGAGGATGTCTAACTACCAAGGCCCTGCCATTAAAGCGGGGCTTTTTGTACCAACAATCTAACGCGCATCTCCCGCGCATTTCAATCCCGAGACCCTTCACAAAAGCGACCTCTGAGAACGCCATCGCAGCATGGTGCGCTCGGGCATGGTCGTTCTGGTGAGACAGAGGTCGCTTTTTTGAAAGGTAAACACCATGCAACCAGCAGTAGTTAATGGCTTAGATTTTCGTGAACTGATTTTTGTGGCTGACAGCGCCCCGGTTACGGGCTTGAAAGGCGTGCCACTCTCTACGGCGAAGTGACAAACACCCTGGCAGGGTTTAGGATGACCTCTACTTGATATTAGGAGGCGTAATGGACCCGATTTTTATCGTTTTTGGTGTTTTGGGTTGGTTTATCAATATTTTGATTGTTTTTTATTTAATTCGATTTGCAGTGAAAGCGGATGAGCAGGTCGAAGCTCTAAAGCAAATTAATAAAAAACAAGATGCGCAAATTGATTTGTTGATAAAAATAGCCCACCAAAACGGAAATAATTAATTGATAAACCTCGTTATGCGAGGTTTTTTATTTGGTGGCTTATGAGCGATCTCCGTGAATTAATAATCAAAATTTCTGCTAACTCTCAATCCTTTCAGTCGGAACTACAGAGAGCATCACGCATGGGGCAGGATTATAACCGCATCATGCAAAACGGTAGTAGGCAAGCATCAATATCAGCCAGAGAATCCCAAAGGGCTATATCTTCAGTTGCTGATCAGTTAAATGAAACGCGATCGATGGCTCTCATGGCGTCTGGAGCACTTGCCGGTGCATTTGCTACGTCTAACCTCATTAGACTTGCGGATTCATACAACTCACTCTCTGCTCGTATTAAGCTGGCTACAACAGATGCCACGGACTTTTCATCTGCGCAAAAAGGACTAATGGCAATAAGCCAACAAACAGGATCAGCCTTTGCTGATAACGCCTCGCTCTTTAGTCGTGCATCCTCTTCGTTAAGAGAATGGGGCTATGGCACGCAAGATATTCTAAAACTAACTGATGCGTTAGCGAATGGCTTACAGGTGTCCGGTGCTTCTGCAGAAGAAACCTCATCGCTTATTGTGCAACTCTCCCAAGCGTTAGGTCGTGGTGTATTGCGCGGGCAGGACTTCAATTCGGTAGCTCAGTCTGGCCAGCGAATTATGAAAGCCCTTGCCGAAGGTATGGGGGTAGCCCAAAAAGACCTTAAAGCAATGGCTGACACAGGTCAGTTGACGACTGACAGGATTGTCCCGGCCCTGATTAGCCAATTAGATAAACTGAAATCGGAATTCAATGAGATGCCCAATAGCGTAAGCGCTGCATCAACCCGGATTCAGAATGCTTTTATGGAATGGGTAGGTGGGGCCAATCAGGCTAGCGGTGCAACTGCTACTATTTCAGGTGTCATGGATACTGCTGCAGAGCATGTTGATACGATTGCTATCGCAGCAGGTGCGCTGGTAGCAGTGGGTGTGGCGCGTTATTTTGGTAACTGGACAAATAGCATTAAGACTAATACTGGTGAGTTACTTAAAAACTACCAGCTTCAAGTTAATGCAGCATCAGCGCAGCTGAATGCAGCTCAGATGACGCAAAGAAAAGCTTCTGCTAATGCTGAATCAGCTGTATCTGCTTATAACTTGGCAAGGGCAGAGGCTAATGTTGCTAAAGGGACGAGCGCTTCTGCGTTTGCCTCTCAAAATCTAATTCAAAAAAGAAGAGAAATGATTGCCGCCAATGCCGCCTTAGTTATTTCTAACAGGGCTGTTGCTGCATCTCAAACAGTATTAAATCAAACGACATCAACTTGGGCCCTGCTAGGTAAAGGTGTTTCTGGAATGCTTTCCATCGTCGGTGGGGTTCCCGGCGCTGTCATGTTAGGAGTGGGCGCTTGGTATGCAGTTTATCAAAGCCAAGAGCGAGCTCGCGAGTCTGCTATTCAGTATGCAAACACCATCGATCAGGTTAAAGATAACCTGAAGTCAATGTCTCAAGTGCAAATAACTGAAAACTGGGGGCAAGCCAACCTCTCTTTAGATGCGCAAAATTATAATATTGAGAAACAGAAACTCGCTGTGGCTGAGCTTTCAAATCAGCTTTACAACGCTAAACTCGCGGCAAAGGGCGCTGCTGAAGGGACATGGCTTTATAACGATGCAAGCGAAAAATCAGCTACTTTTGCAGCAAGGCTAGCTGTTGAGGAAGGTCGTCTCGATCAGATGCTTAAGAAACGACAGCAGACCCAGGATTTAATCACGGACATCACAACTGCGGCAATAAATAAAACTATTGAAATGACCGGAGCAATTAGCTCACTAGCTGATGTGTATGATCGTCTGAATAAAGTAACACATCAAACAACCTTGCTTAGCCCCCCATCCTTTCCAGGAATGGCGTTGCCAGAACTTGATGATAAGCAACAGGCCGCTGTAACAAGAATGGAGCGGAATAGAATACGTAGTGGCCTTAAGGGTATTGACCTGACAAGGCAGGAGGCTCAGTGGGACATTGAAGATCAAAAGCTCCCACCTGGATGGGCTCAGCGTTATATGAGCGATGCAGAGAAAGCCTTTAGGCAAACCGAGGAAAATAAACCGAAAGCTAAAGGGCCTAAAGGGGAGGTCGAGAAAACCGAGGATGTTTATAAGCGACTAATTAAGCAACAGCAGGAGCAAATTGCATTAGCCAGCCAGAATACCGAGTTGGCAAAGGTTAAGTACCAGGTTACTCAGGGTGAACTGGCCTCTCTGGAAAAAGCTAAAAAAGAGACGCTTCTTCAAAATGCCGCGCTTATCGATCAGAAAAATATTGCGGAACAATATCAGTCTTTCCGTGATGGTCTTGCCAACACAAATGAGGTAGCGCGAAACCGCGGGAATATTGATTTCCTTGGCGCGGGGATGGGTGATAAAGCCCGTGACCGCATGAAGGAGATGGAAGATATACGGGCTGACTTTACCCAACAGCAAAATGAGCTTCAACGCGATTTCAGTCGTGGTCAGATTTCCGGGGACCTCTACAAGAAACAAACTGAGGCACTGAAGGAGGCTCTGGAAGAGCGACTTGAAATACAGAAGGAGTATTACAAAAAAACCGATGAGCAGATGTCCAACTGGCGGGGTGGCGTCACCGATGCGCTGCTGAATTACGCCGACCAGGCTTCCGATCTTAGTTCGGTTGCTGCAAGTGCTACCAGCGAAATTCTCAACAATACAACCAGCTCTATTGCCAGCAATATGACCAGCGTTCTGACCGGTGCGCAGACCTTCAAAGAGGGGATGTCCGGCATCTTCACCTCTCTCGGTGAAACAGTGATCCAGACGATGATCCAGATGGCTACACAAGCTCTGGTTACTAAAGCCATTATGGCGTCATTTGGTGGTGGCGGTGGGTTGTTTGGTGGTCTGCTCGGTGGCCTTGGAAGTTCTGCAAGTGGCGCTGGCGCGATGGGTATGAGTACCAGCTTCACGGCATATGCGAATGCTAAAGGCGGCGTGTATGACTCACCGTCGCTGTCGTCATTCAGCAACGGGGTATACAGCACGCCGCAGTATTTTGCGTTTGGCAAAGGTGCGGGAGTATTTGGTGAGGCGGGACCGGAAGCAATTATGCCGCTGACTCGCGGTGCGGATGGCTCCCTTGGCGTTCGTGCGATTGGCCGGCAGTCGGCTGCGGTTGATGCTGCAGCGAAGCAGATTGAATCTCAGCCAAGAATGGCGGTGTCGATTGATGCACGCAGTACGTTCACAGGTAAGCCTGATGACGCGACACTTCTGGCGATCGACAAGCGTAATGAAGTAATGGCTAAACGCATTGTCGACAGTCTGACAGCAGAGGTCATCAAACCTCAGAAAGGTTTCGGCAGGGCCATTTACAGCAATCTTCAGTCCAAAAAACCTAATTAAACGCCTGCCCGGAGGGACAGTTAATGGCAGATATTCTCTACCCGGACAACATCCTGCCGATGCCACTCATGGACGGATATGGCTTTAAACCGGTGTCTCCGCTTTTACGTACCGAAATGACATCTGGCCGTACCCGTCAGCGGCGTCTTTACACCTCGACGCCAACGCAGGTTACCGCCAAATGGATTTTCAAAACCGACGCCCTGGCTCAGGTTTTCGAAGCGTTTTTCCGGGATGCACTCAAGGACGGAATGTCGTGGTTTTACATCAAGCTTCAGACACCGATCGGGGTTAAAGCTTACAAAGCCAGATTCACCGATATCTATGAAGGTCCGACGCTGATAGCGCCTAAATACTGGCAGTACAGCGCCACACTTGAGTTATGGGAACGTCCGTTGCCGCCTGTCGGGTGGGGTAATTACCCGGAGCTGCTTGCAGGCTCTTCAATCATCGATATCGCGATAAATCAGGAGTGGCCAAAGGCATGACCATACTGGAAAGACTCTATGCCAGCAGCGGCTCTGAAGTCATTCATGACACAGTGCAGATTTCCGCCGGTGAGTCGAGCTACTGGCTTACCCGTGGCTGGGATGATGTCAGTGTCACGCTTGAGAACGGCGAAAAAGCCACGTTTGAAGGTTGTGCTGTGGATATTGCCTTACCTGCGCGTAATGCAGACGGCACGCAGGACCTGAAGTTTGCCATCAGCAATATCGACGGTGTTGTGTCATCCGCGATAGACAGCATTCTGGATGAACTGAAGTCAGCGAAACTGACTTTCCGTCGGTACATCTCAACGGACCTGTCAGCGCCCGCAGCTGCACCCTACACCCTTGAAATAAAATCCGGCACCTGGACGGCGACATCTGTTCAGCTCACCGCCGGTTATATGAACGTGCTCAAAACAGCATGGCCACGCTTCCGGTATAACCTCGCCGAACATCCGGGCCTGCGTTACATGTAATGAGGTTTCTCATGTTTGATCCTGATAAATACCGTTCAGTCACCTGGCTAAAGGGCGGCAGAACTTACCCTGAACTTGACTGCTTCGGCATCATCAACGAGATACGCGACGATCTCGGGCTAGCGCGCTGGCCGGAGTTCTCCGGGGTGACAAAGGACTGTGGTGGCTTAAATCGTGAAGCGGTGAAGCTGATGAAATCGCTGATCCGCTGCGAACCCCGCGAAGGAGCTGGCGCGGCATGCTACACCGGTTCGGCGGTCACGCATGTTGGGATAGTCGTCAGCGTCGATGGCCAGCTTTATGTCGCCGAATGTAATCCGGGCATGAATGTCACTTTCCTTCCTGTTGCGCGGTTCGTTCGTCGATTCAGCCGCGTGGAGTTCTGGCAATGACAATACGTGTTTATCCGTCCCGCCTGCCGGGAGAGCCGCTTGAGACACATCAACATGCGGCCTGCACGCTGCATGACTGGATGGTTAGCAATGTTCCTGGCTACAGCAATGACCGGGTACATCCGGTCAGCGTCGATGTGGATGGTGTTACGGTGCCGCCGGGGGAGTGGCCACTGTGTTACCTGCGCGTTGATTCTGATGTCAGGATTTACCCGACGCCTTACGGCACGGGGCTGGAAATAGCAGCATGGGTGGCCATCGGCGTTTCGGTTGCGTCTGCTGCATATTCAATCATCATGATGACCCAGATGGGTAAAATGGGAACATCACCGGGGAATGGCGATCAGCTGGACCTTGCCCCTGCGAAAGCCAACACCGCAAAGCTTGGCGATCCTGTTCGTGAGGTGCTGGGGCGCTGCCGCGTGTTTCCTGATTACCTGTTACAGCCGATAAGCCGCTTCGATAAAGATGACCCACAGATTTACCGCACCGAAATGTTTCTGAGTGTCGGCGTCGGTAATTATGTCATCAATCCGGGTGACATTAAGATCGGCAACACGCCAGTTAATTCCTTCGGTGAAGACACGTCTCTGACCATCTACGCGCCGGGTGCAGATGTCAGCGGGGACAGAAGGGCAGATAACTGGTTTAACTCAACGGAGGTGGGTGGAACAACCTCCGGCACTGCTGGCCTCGATCTGGCGTCCACAGGGCCGGATAACGTTAGCATCAGCGCGGATGCCGTGATTGTCTCCGGTAACAGTATTTCACTGATTGGACAGACGTCGGATGATGAAGACGAAGATGATGACACCTCAGTGCCGGAATCATGGACAACCGGCACGCTGATAACCGTTATCGTGCCTGATTCTTTCACTGCTACTACTGCTGGTGGCCGCAACGTTATCTACGGGGATTTCACGGAATTAAATCCGCAGGTGGGAATGGCCGTCAGCCTGCAATGGGGGACGTATGACTATGATCTTTTCATCTCGTCATATGACCCTGGCACGCCAGCCGTTCCCGGCGTCGGAGGTTCTGCCGCCTCGTTAACGGCCAGCGCAGCGCCAGCAACATACGACTTCAGCACCTCGGCATTGTCATTCACCCTGAACTGGTCAGGCGCAAGCTATGTTGTTGCCCTCAGTGCAAACTATCTGACGATGTCTGGCCTGACTGATGCCATTGACGACCAGCTTACTGGCTCAGGTCTGGTAGCGCGGGACGCAGGTGGCGTTCTGCAGATCGCTGAGAAATCCAGTCCGTACAGTGGTAGTTCGATTGGCACAACCGTGCTGCCGATCTCCCTGTTTGGTGATGATCCGGTGAATGTTGCTGGTGTTGCATCCAGTGGCGGCAATCCTGAGATTCTGCCGTCCATTACGCTGGCGTGGAACAGCGCCACTGGTACGGCGTTCTCAGGCATACCGGACGGCACGCAGCGTATCGCTTTTGGCGCTAAAGGCGATCAGTTCCGCATTACTGATGTTGACGGCCTGACGCTAAGCGTTGAGCGGATGATTGAAGATATCACCGGTAATCTGGTAGCAGATGCCATCTGGCCTGGATTCACTTCCAGAACGTTGCTTGATGCCAGCGTGACGGGTGTGAATGACGCATACGACTGGATGGGGCCGTTCCTGTGCTGTCCTGAGGGGGAAACTACCACGCAGATTGAGCTCAATTTTGTCTATCCGCAGGGGCTGGTGGATATCGGGAGCAAAGACGGAAAAATTCACTGGCATGACGTTGAGATAACCATCCAGTACCGCCTTTCAGGCTCAACGGAGTGGGACTCAGTCAAAATCAAACACGGTAACGACACGGTCAATATGATTGGTTACACCGAGGCAATCACCTTCCCGATTTCCGGAAATTACGAAGTCCGTGTTAAGCGCGACACACCTGTGTGGGGTGGCACTACGCGTGATTCCGTGCAGTGGCAGGCGATGAGGGCAAAGCTGCCGACGCGCCCATCACGGTACAACAATCTCACTACGATGGCGCTGACGGTGCGAACCGGTAATCGCCTGGCATCGCAGTCTGATCGGCGGGTTAATGCTGTGGTGACACGTCTTTATGACGGCCATTCATCGCGCAGCATTTCGGGGGCGTTTTATCACGTTGCGCGAAGCCTCGGTTATAACGATAACCAGATTGATATGGCCACCATTAACCAGCTTGAGGCAACGTACTGGACACCTCGCGGTGAGCGTTTTGACTATGAGGCTGCAAGCGACAGCACGTCAGCAAAAGATGTGTTCGACAAAATAGTCGAGGCAGGGATGGGGTATTTTCTGCTGTCAGATGGGCTTCTGTCGGCAGGCAGGGAGGGTATCAAAAACTGGACGGGGATGATCACGCCTCAGGAGACGGTAGGAGAGATGCAGACAGCATTTCGTGCGCCGTCAGACGATGATTATGACGGCGTGGACGTCAAATACATCAACCCGGTGACCTGGGCTGAAGAAACTGTCCAGTGTCGTACAGTAGATAATCCGGTACCCCGTAAAACGGAGGATTATTCGCTGGATATGGTGATGAGTGAGGATCGTGCGTATCGCATCGGCATGCGCCGTTTGATGAAACACCTGCACCAGCGCCGGACTTACACCGCAACAACAGAGCTGGATGCGTGGTGTTATCAGTTCGGTGACCGGATTATCCTGGCTGACGACATCACGGATAAAACCACCAGTTGCCTGATTGACGCCATGCAGCATGACCAGCAGAAAATCACCCTGCAGGTCACTGAACCGCTGAACTGGTCCCATGCCAGCCCGAGATGCTGGATCAGATTTCAGGACGGAAGGGCGTCACGCCTGCTGACACCAACGAAGGTGGATGAATACACGCTCAGCGTTCCATACAGCGATGATCTGGACCCTGACAGCTGGCTGATGGATGACCCGGACATCGAATTACCCCGCCTGATGTTCTGTGCTGGTGAACAGGCAGCAAGGCACGGAATTGCTACCGAAATAGCGCCAGACAGTGACGGCACATGCCAGCTTACCGCGCCGGAGTATAAAGATATTTTCTATCAGTACGACGACGCCACGTATCCCGGCGATACCGTTTAACCACATCAATTAACCTGCAACCCGCTCCGGCGGGTTTTTTTATGGAGCCCGTAAATGGCGACACCAATGAATAATACCGGGAATGCTCTGGGGTCAGTTGCCCCTGCCGACCTTCAGGACAATGCGCAGGTACTGGATGAACTGGTAAACGGAGGCGCTGACAAAGTTACAGGGAGAACAGGTAAAGAGCTCAAATCATGGGCTGGCATGGAAAAAGAGAATGCCGGAATTATCGAAAGTACCCGACAGAATCTTATTCCCCTCGGTCGTCAGTATATGTCACTGGCGGCTGCACAGGCTGATATTTCCAATATCGCGCTCAATTCAACTACGTACGTGCGTAGCACCGACACTGCTGCACTTGCTATTGAGTACAGGAACGTTGATGGCAATCTGGTCGCTACTGGCCGGAAGATGCCTTCACAGCAGGCAGTTGATAAAGCGGCTAGCTCAGCACAGCAGGCCGGGCTGTCAGTGGAGAAAAAAATATTTGATGATGATGGCGTAGAGATAGTTCACGCGCTGGCTGATGCAGACGGAAAAGCCCCACTGACAACTAACAAACTTGGTGCTGTCGGCATGGCCAGAGCAGAGATTGCATCACAAGGTGGCAACGATATTCCATGGGCAATAACCGATTCGAACCGCATTCCTTATATCGCGGGCACACCGATGGGTGGTGTGTGTGTAGGCAATACAGAGATCGTTGAAATACCCGGGCCGCCTGGCATTGTTTTTTGTGATGCTAATTACATCCCTATGGCCTGTACACCTGGCTTTGAAAGCGATCAGGACATTCCCGTATTAGGGGGTGGTAGCGTAGAACCTATCGTAGCAGAGAAGTTTCGTGCATATGACACTATGGGTGTTAGAAGCGAAGGGCAATCCCTGTCACTAGGTATAGGAGCACCCGCGAATGCCCCGCAGCCCATCAGTATCACACAACCTTACGGTAATAAAGGGTTCAGCAACAACAACAACAGCGATACAACCGATACAGATGTGTATGTACCTCTTCATGAAAGCAGTTACCAGCCTTCAGAGGGAACCTGGCCGGCGGCAGAGACTCCCGTTACGGGGGCAACTAGTAAGCTGGTGTCCGAGATACAAGTGGAAACAGGTCTGGCGTGGGATCAGCAGGACAGCATATATATTGGATCTTCCCCCGGTACGGGAGGAAAGAGAATAATAGATCTGATTAAAGGAACCTCCGCTTATAATCGCATGATAGCCCATGTAACTAATAGCGTTCGCCTGTCTGCGCTAGAAGGAAAAAGCCATGCGGAACTCGCGGTTCTATGGCTGCAAGGGGAATCCGATTACAGCAGCGGAACAACCCGTGAAAAGTATTTAGAGCTATACCTGCAATTCATTACAGACAACCTGTCAGACAAGAAGGCAATCACGGGCCAAAAATTTGACCCGATATTTATTAGTTACCAGTTGAGCACACATCGTTCTTATAATCGCGCCACACCGGTTATCGCGCTCGCGCTCCGAGATGCCGCGCTAAGCGGGATAACTGAAATTGCTTTCCCTGCTTATATCGGATCATATTGGGGTTCTTCAGATTGGGTTCACGGTACATCCGAAGATTACTATATGTTTTCACAGTATTTCGGCAGGATGATTTACAAAAAGCGGAAAGATATGATAGATGGAGTGACTGGAAAAATTCACCGTCTGGACGTTGTTGATGAGGTCAGGCAAGGAATGTTGAATACGCTATATTTTAATGTACCAGTACCTCCGCTGGTGTTCGACACATCATGGGTAACGCCCGCTGAAAACATGGGATTTCATGTTCGAAATAAAACTTCACTGTCTGTTGTGGACGTAATTTCGTCCGTAAATATTGTGGGCAGGGACAGGGTGAGGGTGGCTACCACCCGGCCACTGACTGACGACGAAGTTATTACATACGGTTGGGGAAAAGCAGGCGACCCACAAACCAACGGCAGAGTATCGGGTCCTCGCGGTAATTTGAGGGATAGCGAAGGCGACCTTGCAGGTGAAAGCTATACAGACGGCGCTGGTGTGTTGCGCAAACTCCATAACTGGTGTGTAATTTTTTAAGGAAAATACCGATGACTACGATTATTAGAAATAAAGACGTTGTTATTTCAAACCCTCAGCTAAAACCTATTTACACCCCGTTTAATGCTGAATCCGGGCTGTTGGCTGCGTGGCGATTTGGCGATGGAATGACTGATCTAAGCAACAATAATAATACCCTGACCCCAGTTGGTTCTCCCGGAACTGGTGAGTATTATATCAGTGGCGACAAAAATAACGGATTTTTAACTTCAGTACCTGATGGACTACAGCGCACCCTGATTGCGGTATGGCGAAACCACTCTACTACTGATGCATATGCGTATCCTGTGGGAAACCTTGCTCAGTCAGCGTCTACCCAGGGGATTGGTGTGGGACTGAGAAGTAACAGCAGTTCCTCTGCTAACCTTATTCGTGTTAGTGGTAGCGCTGGAGGAAGCTTAAGTTCAGGGGGGCTTCTTGCTAATGCTGATAGTCCAGCCGACGCCTATGCAAACCGCAATAATTTCCGCTGGGCAGCATTTACTGTAAATGGGCCGGCAAACACGGCAAATCTCTATTTACCGAAATTAAGTGCTGCACTCATCCCGGCAACTATCGCATCTGGTGCTAATCTGGCAACGCGTGATATCACTGAAGGTGGGGTAAGTAGCCTCTACAGGTTGATCGCCTTCCGAAACCCTGCAATACCAGCATCTGTTGCAGGAAGCGATATTGATGTTGCAGAGGTGCTTATCTTTGACAGAGAACTGGACCTTGCCGCACTGCAAAGAACATATGCGCGCTCACAACAATATCTTTCAGGGTATGGCCAGAGCATTTAGTAAGTCTGTCACGTGGATTACCGGGTCAGCTATAACTATATTTTCAGTCTCCTCAGCATCTTAAATGCCCTCCTCAATGATCTTCTTGATCCCTCCCCAGAATTGATAATACTGTATGTATATACAGTTATCGTTTTACGGGAGGGCATCATGCCCCGCTACTACGAAATCCCCATCGCATTCGAAAACAGCATCGTACATGAGCCCGGCGGCCGCCGAATCGTCCGCACAGCCGACTTTGTGCGTGAGCTGGCAGCGCTCAATCACCACTGGTCGCTGAAAGAGGCCAACCGCTGGATCGAGAATTACCAGCACGGCTTTAAAGATATCTCAACAGAGGAAGGTGAGCGTCGTACGTTCTTTTTCTTTAACTCGAACAACGGGAGGTAATGACCATGGGCTTTCCATCACCAGCCAATGATTACATCGAGAAACGGCTTGACCTTAATGAACTATTGATTTCGCGCCCATCGTCAACGCTGATCATTAATGACGTAGGTCGTGTGGTGATCGTTGATCGGTCGTTAAAGGCGGGTCAGGGCGATACGGTAGCTTTTGAGTTATTTGGAGAAGGGCAGATAGGAAAATTATCGGGTAGGGCGCTGATAACCGAGGATGGAGAAGCGATCGAGGGAGAGGCGCTCGACGAGGTAACGATTATAGGGCGAGTGACTTACATCGCGCTTGAGATAACGCCGGAACATCGACCAACTATCTGATTACAACCTAATGCTGCTCAGCTTGAAAATTCTACAAACAGGAATAATCTTATATTAAGTATAAAAATGCAGGTGAGAGAAAGAAGTGCAAGACAATGATTCAGATAGAAAAGCTCTCATAGGGTGTGCAATAGGCACAGCCGTGATAAGCCTGATGGCCAACGGGCATACACTAAGCAAAGAAAACATCATTTATGAGCTTGAGCGCATAAAAGCTGGTTCATCTGACTTCCAGGTCAAGAGTATCAGTAAAGCAGCCGCCGACATTTTAAGGAAGGGAGATCAATGATGATTAGCTCACAAGTGGCTTCAGCTTGAAAGCGCCAAAAATCATAGAGTATTTGGCCGGGTTTTTCCCCCATAAAGTTAGAGTTACTAAAAACAGCAAAACCCTCACTCCAATTCTTTCGTTCTCAACGGGGCTATTATAACTAAAGCTGTCTAAATGAAATGCATAACGGCTAGTTTAAATTTACCAACGCCCAGTCTTGGATTATAATGACCAGATCGAGGCGTTTTCAGGTCTGCCAGAGCGGAAACGAGAACGGGCGATGTTCATTCGGTTGTTCAATTTAAAGAATTAAAGAATTAAAGAATTAAAGAATTAAAGAATTAAAGAATTAAAGAATTAAAGAATTAAAGAATTAAAGAATTAAAGAATTAAAGAATTAAAGAATTAAAGAATTAAAGAATGGAAAGGGCGATTGGCAGGGCATGTGTAATTTTAATTGATAAATTAAAAGTGTAACCTTATACGGTTACACTTTCATCGTTTTAGGATGGAAAGCTAGTGCTTATGATCGGATGAGATTAAATTATCATTTCCGAATACATGCATTGCGGCATAAGCGCCAACACTAGGGTAAGTATCTCTGACTGAATTATTTGCAAAAAATGTAGATTCGGAAATGCTGTTACCGTCATTTAAAGCATTAATAAAACTTCTTGTCCAGATGCCCGTTAGAGTAACATTGTAACTCCAAGCAGGTGCTACAACGCACTGATAACCTAAATCTAGAACCTTGCTCACTAGTCCATCTACCTTCGTTGCAAACATAGCCGATTTAGAACTGCCAGAATGACATATAAATAATATGGCAATTTTCCCTGTCCCGAAAACGTCGTTTTCATTTATGAAATATTTACCCTCAGCCGGAGAAATGCTTTTGAAGCCATATAGGCTATCTTTTCCACCGTGTGAAATAAAAATATTAATGTCTTTGTTGAGATCGATTCTAGGATTTAGTGAGGATATTTTCATTAAAGAAGTATCGTCAAAAAAACCTTGTATTTTATCATAGGCGATATTTATTGCGAAATCCCCCTCATCAGCAGGAGCCCAAAGCTTAATAAGTTTATGATCTGCTGTAAACGAATTTCCTTTAATATATAGCTCTACTGTAGAGGGTATATGCAAAGGAGCTAAATCGCCAAGTAATTTCCCAGAGGTTGTTTTTATAAGATTAGGAGGTAAGTAGGAAATGTTAATGTCACGAAATAAAATAATATTTTTTTCTTCGTATACATCAGTCAATATTGGCAGGTTGTCTATTATATCGCAAGACTCGCGGTACCAATATTCATCATTAGAATCAAGTATGGATGACAAATTAGGCTGGTCATTAAAAGCAAGTAACTCCGTCTGTGTCGACTCCCAGTTCCTTAGGTCTTTTATGTTAAAATTATCATTTTTGTGGAGGGAAAATTTCTTCTTCTTTAGACATACACTATAACTAAAGTCATCACAACATCCGGCCCATAGAAAAGTCGACTGCTCTGATTCTTCTATAAGATTTGAAATATGGTCCAAATAATCATTAAATATTGTTGGTGAAGGAAGATATACATCGGCCTTGAGAGGTATTAACTCCATTGATGTCTTTTCAGAGTTTATTTCAAACCCTAAAGGTCCAGAAGACAGTGCGTGCGCGATTAAAATACCCTCGAAGTCTAATGATTTCAGAGAGTTTTTTAGTAGGTTGTTTACAACCGGTTGCAGCATGGTAAGTTCATAATTTACATCTGTAAAATCTCTTGATTTTAGTATGTTTGAAATACTTTTCTGAACTTCCTCTTTATTATCCTGGACTACACTGGACATGGCTTTTCTATAATCCATAATTACAGTGCTTTTACAAAGTCTTTCATGTTTTTCTAATTTATCCAACGATCTTGATAAGTTTGGGTTTTCTTCGAACTTCGTTAAATTTTTTCTTTTCAAATTTAATAAAAAAACCAGCCATGGCAGTCCAGAAGCAACATCAAATTCTAAGGCATCATTATCTTCTAGGTACTCATTAACAGATTCAAATAAACCACCGCTATCCATTAGTAGTCTCATGTTAAATATTGCCATATCAAATTGATGTTTGTCATACGGGTCATTTATATTTAATTGATTATGTATTTGTATAATTCTATCTACAAAGGGATAAAGTCTGAAATTGCGTAATAGTATCGTTAATTCCAAGAGTAATTTTGAAAGAAACATTTCATTCTCTTGGTGGGTGTAATTATATCCATGTATCATCAAATGTGCAGATAATAGCGAGTCAATTACATTGAATTGTCGAGAATAAATAGCCATCCTTACATAAAATGAATAATGCAACTTCTTGTCTCTAAAGCCTAACAATAGTGATGTTTCTGCTAAATCTCTTACTATCTGACTTTTTTTGTTAAGATGTAATTTATGTAGAGAAGAGCAAAGCATTATATAAAATTCGTATAACCTATCAACTTTTGGTGATATTTGCCACATGTTTATTAATAGTATAATGACGATATTAACATCATCATTTTCTTGATCTGTATTTTTGAGATGCTCTTTTAGCATTGATAAAACAGTTGTGTATAGTCTTTTTTTTCCGAGAGTAGTTTTTCCTTTTTTATGATTTAAAAAGTTAAACTCGCCAAGATTAGTAAGAATATCACTTTCAAGGTAACTAGTTAGTTTATCTAAAGCCGGTTCTACATTCATTTGATGATGATTAAGTATCTTTACGCCATTTATATTATTAAGTTTTTCCATTAAGATAAATAATAAGGCTACTACTGTATTATCCCCAATAGCATGAAAAACTTGCGAGAGCTTGCTTATTGAACCCCTGATTTCATTATCACTCTGATAATTATAAATGTTATCGTAGGCAATCTCTAAAAGTCGCTGTAGTTCAGTTGCATCGTAATTATCTGAGTGTAATATGATTTTTTTTAATTCTACATCAATTAATTCGTAAATATTCATCTTTATAGATCCTTAAATAATTAAATTTTTTATTTGCATAATGGTTTTTCTAAAAATTAACAGGTACAAAAATCAATTGTAGTGATAATACATTAATGTTCGTCTTAAGCAACAACATGATATCCACTTCTGACATGTAGTAAACGAAAGAAACATTAAGCAGTGTACTGGCAGGAGTTTTGAAGTGGTTTATCATCTTGCGCCTAGTCAACCGCGATGCAATAGATTTGCTTGTGAGGCCCTGGCATAAAAAGTGCGCAAAGAGGCCACTTTACATCGCTAAGAAACCGCGACTCCTAACGCACCCTTTTTTATCTGTTTACTGACTGGGGGTGATGACTGACGGTCTGAAAAATACGGTAGTTATCCTGCAATTGTCTTGTCTAGACTAGGCGATGGCGGGAGTTTAAGTCGCCGCCTAACTTTCATAAAAACACACATAATCAGTTTTTAACTAATTGATTCATATGATGTAAATTGATAGTGCTTATTATGAAATATCAAATTATCTAAATGATTCATATGGTAAAAACGCGCAATTTAAAATCCCTCGGCTTATGGCTGTGTGGGTTCAAGTCCCACTCCGGGCACCATATTCGCACTGTCGATTAAAACGAATAAAATCAAAGCAATATGTAGTAATGTCGTGACCGCCCAAGGGCGGTTTTTTTGTTTTTGTCCCCCACCTCCACTTGTCCTCAGGCACAATTAGGCCGATGATGGCGGCTCCTCAGCCAGCGTATGAGCCATCGCAGATGTTAATCAGTACCGACGAAGCCAGAACTATTAATACCGACAGCCGTCTGGCGTGCACGCTGGCGGCCGTTGCGGGTGCGCTCAACACGGCGGCTTTTGAGATCGTGGGCTTTTTCTCGGCGAATATGACCGGGAACGTCTCGTCGCTGTCGGACAATCTGGCGAAAGCCAACCTGAAGTCGGGTGCTCTGTTCCTCGCGGTGGTGCTGCTGTTTATTGCCGGTTCGGCCTTTTCCACGGTGATTATCAACGCCGGGCGGAGGCGGGGAATACGCACTATTTTTGCGGCGAATATTCTGGTTGAAGCGCTGGCGCTGATCGCACTCGGTATCGTTGAAATGTGGTGTAATCCGTCTTATCCGGGGCTGCTGCTGATATTCACATTGAGCTTTTTGATGGGCCTGCAGAATGCGGTGGTCACGCGCATCTCCAATGCCCGGGTGAGAACTACCCATGTTTCCGGCACGGCGACGGACATTGGGATTGAGGTTGCAATGCTGATAGATGTTTTGAGGCGCAAGGAATCACCCAAGGACGCGCCGCTTTACCTCGAACGGCTGGGATTGCATTCTTCAACGCTTCTAGCGTTTTTTGTCGGCGGGATCGCCGGAATATGGCTTTCTAAACTGTTTAGCTATGTTTTCCTGATCGTTATCGGCGTGGGGCTGCTTTATTTGTCCCTGGCAACGATATTCAAAAAACGGCCTGCCTGAATCCACTCGCGCCAGCCTGAACGGGCAGGCCCGGCTGGAATTTACCCTCAGGTTCGCCCCGACCCTGCTGAAATCACCCATTCATCCGCACGGATCGCAATGCAGTAAAACGAACAACCTAACGCGGGAAGCGCTTTTCAAGCATTTCGGCGACTTCTGCGGCATACGGCAACGGAATAACACATACGCCGTTACGGTCGGCAAACACGATGTCACCGGGAGACACCACCACGCCGCCGCAGCTCACCGGGACGTTGATTTCACCGGTTCCCGCTTTACCTGAAGCGCCACAGGTCAGGCCCCTGGCAAAAATGGGCAGACCCATTTTCTCGCAGTCATCAATATCGCGAAACGCGCCGTCAATGATGACTCCGATCGCACCGTATTTAAGAGCAAGGCTGCTGCGCAAATCGCCCCAGTAAGCGCTTTCGGTATGGCCTTTCCCGGCAATCACCACGATATCACCCGGCTGCGCCAGCTCAATCGCGGTGGGAATAATCCCGCCTTCGCCCGGCGGCACCCGAACTGTAAGGGCCGGCCCGACGATTTTACCCGCCGATACCCAGGGTTTAATGCTGCTGGTCATGCAGTCGAAGATACCCGCCACGTCGCATAAATCCGGCGTGGCATAAACCGCCAGACGCGCCAGCAGCTGTGGGTCGGGTCGGTCGAAGGTCGTATTAACGCGTTTACCGTAGCTCATTGTCATTACCTGTCGTAGTCGTTATGGATTATCACCCAATTCGTACTCAATCACGCTGGCGGTGCCCATCAGGCTGCCGTCTGCATCGCAGGCGAGCAGGGTAAAACTGCTGCTGTCCGGATGGTTGCGCAGCCGCAGGGCAATAATCTTCATTCGGTTTTCTCCGGCGCGTGAATTCATTTCCAGCCTGTGGCGGAAAGCTCAGGGACTATCTAAACTTTTTCCGATCCTCTTCCCATTTTTATCTGAGCGCGTTTATAATTGCCAGGTAATTTAGTTAGAACTCTAATCATCAGGTCTCTATATATTGAACTCCCAGGAACTGAACTTCTCCCGTTTGCTGCATCTTACGGCGCACGCCTGGCGTCAGGCGATCGATCGGCGGATGAAAGATAACGGCCTGAGCATGAGCAGCTGGATGGCCGTCGCCACCATCGCCATTCAGGAAACGCCAATCAGTCAAAAAGAGCTGGCGCAGGCGCTGGGGCTGGAAGATGCCAGCGTGGTGCCGCTGATCGACCGGCTGGTCAAACAGCAGCTGGTGGAGCGGACGCAGCCCGAAGAAGATCGCCGCAAGCGGCTGCTGCACACCACTTCACAGGGCGAAAAGCTGTATCAGCGGCTGAAGGTGGAGGCGGACGCACTGCGTAATGAGCTGCTGGCAAACGTCGATAAAGACGAACTGGCGGTCACGCAGCGGGTACTGCAGCAGCTACTGATTGCCACCGAGGGGAAGTAAGTGCGCCGCGATAAGCCTAATCCCTATGCGCCGCGCGAATGGGCCCCCGGTGAAAAACCCATGCTGCCCGGTTCGCCTTCCACGCCGCTGCACCCCGGTCATAAACGTATTGCCTTTGGCATTGTTGGCCTGCTGATCTCTATCACCGGCGCGCTAAGCAATGCGCTGGTAACGGCCAACCTGACCAATCTGCAGGGCGTGTTCGGCGCCTACAGCAATGAAATCGCCTGGCTGCCGGCGGTTTATGTGATGGGCAACATCTCTATCAACCTGCTGCTGGTGAAGTTCCGCCAGCAGTTTGGCCTGCGGGTGTTTACCGAAGCGTTTCTGGTGCTGTACGTGCTGGTGGCGTTTTTCCATCTGCTGGTTAACGATCTCAGCTCGGCGATTATCGTGCGTGCGGCGCACGGCATGGTGGGAGCGGCGCTCAGTTCGTTGGGCATTTACTATCAGATCCAGGCCTGGCCCGCGAAGCATCGACTGAAGGCGCTGGCTATCGGGCTGGGGGCATCGCAGCTGGCGATCCCGCTGGCACGCCTGTTCTCTACCGAGCTGCTGCAGCTTGAGGAGTGGCGCGGGCTGTACCTGTTCGAGCTGGGGCTGGCGCTGATGGCGCTGGGCGCGGTGCTGATCCTCAAACTGCCCCCGGGGGAGCGTACCCGCGTCTTTGAGAAAAAAGATTTCCTCACCTTCCTGCTGATGGCGCCGGGTATGGCGCTGTTCTGCGGCGTGCTGTCGCTGGGCCGGATTGAATGGTGGACCAGTACGCCGTGGCTGGGTGTCTGTACGGCGCTCGGCCTTGTGCTGGTGACGGCGGCCGTGCTGGTGGAACACAACCGCAGCAATCCGCTGATCAATACGCGCTGGCTGGGCAGCGGGGCGATCATTCGTTTGGGGATCGTGATGATCCTGCTGCGTATCATGCTGGCCGAGCAGAACACCGGCGCGGTGGGGTATCTGCAAACGGTGGGGCTATTAAATGACCAGATGCAGGGACTGGCGCTGGCTATTCTGGCCGGGGTGGCTTCCGGCATTATTTTCAGTGCGCTGACCATCAATCCAAAGCACCTGAGCTGGCCGATCGTCGTCTCGCTGATTATTGTGATGGTTGCCTCGCTGATGGATGCGCAGTCCAGCCCGCTGACGCGCGCGCACAACATGTATTTCAGCCAGTTCCTGCTCGGCTTCAGCACCTCATTCTTTATTGCCCCGGCGATGCTGCTGGGAGTTGGAGGCGTGGTCACGCAGCCCAAAAATCTGGTGAGCTTTGTGGTGCTGTTCGGTATGAGCCAGAACATCGGCGGGCTGATGGGATCGGCGCTGCTGGGAACGTTTCAGACGTGGCGCGAGAAATACCACTCCAGCCTGCTCGGTGACCAGCTATCGCTGCTCGATCCTAACGTCACCGACCGCCTGGCGCAGTATTCCAGTCTGTTCAGCAGCCAGCTGACCGACCCCGTTCTCACCAGCGCGCAGGGCACCACGCAGCTACAGACGGTGGCGACACTGCAGGCAAACGTGCTGGCCTATAACGATGTGTATCTTCTGACGGCGGGGATCGCCGCCGTCACCTTACTCTGGGTGCTGTGGCGGCTTTCCCGCCTGCGCTATCTCAACTGGCAGCAGGCAAAACGGGAAGCGGAAGCCGAACAGCGGGCAATGCAACAAACGGCGACAACGATCGCGACGGGGAAATAATGAGCCAACAGGAACAGCAGCAGGCCGAGCGCCAGAGAAACAACAAGCTGCGAATTTTATCGATCGCTCTGGGATCGGGCATTGCTATCGTCGGCGTACTGGTGATCCTTTATGCCTGGCAGCTGCCGCCGTTTACCAGCCAGATGCAGTCTACGGAAAATGCCTACGTGCGCGGCCAGGTGACCTTTATCAGCCCGCAGGTCAGTGGCTACGTTACCTCGGTTAAGGTGCTGGATTTGCAGCCGGTTAAGCGCGGCGATCTGCTGATGACTATTGACGATCGTATTTATCGTCAGCGCGTCCATCAGTCGCAGGCGCAGCTGGACATGAAAAAAGCGGCCCTGGCGAATAACGTGCAGCAGCGGCGCAGCGCGGAGGCGGTAATCAAACGTAATGAGGCCGCCCTGCAAAATGCCAAAGCCCAGGCGGTGAAGGGCGGTCTGGATCTGAAACGCGTAGAAAATCTGGTGGCGGATGGTTCGCTGTCGCTGCGTGAGCGCGATGCCTCGCGCGCCAGCAACAGCCAGACGCTGGCGGATGTGCAGCAGGCGCAGGCCACGCTGGACGTTTCCCGGCAGGATCTCCAGACCACCATTGTAAACCGCGCCTCGCTGGAAGCCGACGTGACCAGCGCCCAGGCGGCGCTGGAGCTGGCGCAGATCGATCTGGACAATACCCGCATTACTGCCCCGGATGATGGCCAGCTGGGACAGATCTCCGTGCGCCAGGGTGCATACGTGACCGCCGGTACGCGGCTGACGTCGCTGGTACCGGCGCAAAAATGGGTTATCGCCAACATGAAAGAAACACAGATGGCGCGCATCCGTCCCGGTCTGCCGGTCAGCTTTACCGTCGATGCACTCGATAACACGCGTTATGACGGTGAGGTGGAGTTTATTTCTCCGGCGGCAGGTTCGGAATTCAGTGCGATTTCACCGGATAACGCCACCGGCAACTTCGTAAAAATCGCCCAGCGAATTCCGGTACGTATCCGTATCACCAGCGAAAACACGGAACGGCTGCGCCCCGGCATGTCGGTGGAAGTAAATATCGATACGGCCGGGGATGAAAACGGCAGGGAGAAGCGCTGATGTCGGCTCAAAAAATCCTGCTGGCGGTGGTGCTGGCGTCGGCGTTGTCCGCGTGTGCAACAAAGGTAGAGCAGGCCCCCGCATCGCTGCTTATCCCTGAGGGATGGCGCAGCCAGGTGGGGCCAGGGGCCGCCGTTGAAGCGAACTGGTGGCGGGCGTTTGGCGACCCGCAGCTGAACCAGCTGGTGGAGCAGTCGCTGCGCAATAATCCGGACATCCTGATCGCCCGCTCGCGCGTGGATCAGTATCGCGCCCAGCTGCGCGGTGCGCAGGGTGACAACTTCCCGACGCTGGACGCCGGTGTGGCCGCGACCCGCGCGCGGGCAATTTCGGCCGTCACCGGGCAACCGTATCAGTATTCGGTGTTCCAGGGCTTACTGCAGGCCAACTATAACGTTGACCTCTGGGGGGCCAGAAGCAGCAGCATCGATGCGGCGCAAGCGTCGCTGGCCGCGCAGCAGGCCGCCGCCAGCGCCGCAGAACTGACGATTGCCAGTTCGGTTGCCTCCGGCTATATGACCCTGGTTTCGCTGGATGAGCAGCTGCGCGTTACCGAGGCAACCCTGGCAACCCGAGAAAACTCGCTGAACCTGGCCCGACGTCAGTTCGAAACCGGCTATACCTCAAAGCTGGAATGGGTGCAGTCCGAGTCGGAATACCAGACGGCAAAAGCGCAGATCCCTCTGTTGCAGCACCAGATATCCCAGCAGGAAAATGCGCTGAGTATTCTGGTCGGCATGAATCCGCGCCGGATTGCCAGGCAGAACAACTTTGACCATCTGGTGCCGCAAACGCTGCCGGCGGTGATGCCGTCGCAGCTGCTGCAGCGGCGTCCGGATATTGTGCAGGCCGAACGTCAGCTGCTGGCCGCGGATGCCTCGCTACAGTCTTCCCGCGCCAGTTTACTGCCGTCGCTGAACCTGACCGCCAGCGGTACGCTACAAAGCTCCGTACTGCATGAACTGGCGGCAAACCCTTTCCGGCTGTGGAGTATCGGGGGCAGCGTGCTGGCACCGCTGCTTAACCGCGAAGCCTTAACGGCACAGGTCGATGTCTCAATGGCTTCACGCAACCAGGCGCTGTACAGCTATGAAAAAGTGGTGCGCAGCGCGTTTGGTGAGGTGAATGACGATCTTGATGCCATTGAACGCTATCAGCAGCAGCTGGTTGAGCTGGAAAAACAGCAGCAGGTGGTGAGCGAGGCGCTGCATATTGCCAGCAACCGCTATCGCAATGGCTATGCGTCCTATCTGGACGAGCTGGATGCCCAGCGCACGCTGTTCAGCACCCAGCTAAGCGTGGTGCAGGCGAAAAATAACCTGCTGCTGGCGCAAATCGATCTTTATCGCGCACTGGGCGGGGGCTGGCAGCAATAATCTGCCTCCTCGGAGGATCCCGCCACTGGGATTCAGTTGAACAGGTGGACCAGCCGATCGGGGGTCTGGGATCGTGAGAAATACCAGCCCTGAAAACGATGGCACCCCATATCGCAGAGGGCTGAAAACTGCGTTTCTTCTTCAACGCCCTCGGCCACGATGTTGATCCCCAGCGCCTGGCACATGGCGATCATCGCCCGGATCGCCATCAGGTGATCCGGATTGTGCTCCATATCCATCACGAACGAGCGATCGATTTTAACTTCGCCGATCCCCAGCTTGCGCAGCCCGGTCAGTGAGGCCATGCCGGTACCAAAGTTATCCAGAGCGATATTGATGCGCATATCCCGCAGTGCGGCGAGCTTGCGCTGAACATCGTCGATGTCGCTGGCCAGCGCCGATTCCAGTATTTCGAAGCTCAGCTGCTGCGGGTCCACGCCGCTGCGCGTCACGATGCGCTGCGTCTGACGAATGAAATCACTGCGTTTGAGCTGTCGCGGGCTGATATTAACTGAAACGCGCACCTTCTCCATTCCGGGCTGGGTCTGCCACTGCTTCAGCTGCGCGCAGGTTTTCTCCAGCACCCATTCGCTGATGTTGAGGATCAGCCCGCTGTTTTCCGCCACGGGAATAAAGGTCGCCGGGGAGATCAGGCGCCCGTCCGGCGTGCGCCAGCGCAGCAGGGCTTCCAGGCCCGTCGCGCTGCCGCAGCGGGAAAACTGCGGCTGATATTCGAGGAAAAATTCGTCTTCTTTCAGCGCGCGCCGTAAACCGCTCTCAATCGTATCGCGCTGGCGCTGTTCCTCACGCAGACGCGTTGACCAGAACATCCACTTGCGGTGATTTTTTTTGGAGTAGTACTGGGCCATATCGGCCTTGTGCATCATTTCGGCAATGGGGGCAACGTCGTGGCGGTAAAGGTAGATGCCGATGCTGCTGGTAATATTTAACTGGTTTTCATCAATGATGACATCCTGTTCCAGGTTCTGCAGCAGGCGCTCGGCGAGAACGGTGAGTTTACCGCGCGCTTCCTGGTAGCTGTCGCCGAGGTCGGTCACCAGAACGGCGAATTCGTCACCCCCCAGGCGGGAAAGCGCATCATGGCTTCGCAGAGTGCTGCGCAGACGCTGGGCGATAATCTTCAGCAGTTCGTCCCCGGCGTTGTGGCCCAGCGTATCGTTAACCTCTTTAAAGCGCGTCAGGTCAAGATAGAGCAGGGCGGAAAACTGGTGGCGTTCAGCCTGGCTTCGCGCCTGCTCAACCTTATCGTAAAAACGGTTTCGGTTATCAAGCTGGGTTAACGGATCCTGCCAGGCCAGCTGAAGCATTTCGCGTTCGCGGCGCTTTTTCTCGGTAATATCTTTTGCCTTGCCCAGCATCTCCAGCACCGTTCCTGCCTCACTGTGGCGCACCGCCTTACCGTGATTAAGGATCCAGCGCTGGCGTCCGAGGCGATCGACAACGCGATATTCACAGTGAAAAACGGGGGTCTGACCGGAGAGATGATTGACGAAATGCTGACGGGTGGCGGTGAGGTCGTCAGGGTGGATCAGGTTGAACATCGCATCCTGGTGATGCGTCAGGTGGCCATCTTCAAAGCCAAAAAGACGGTTCCAGTCCTGATTGTGGGAGATAATTCCGCTGCCGATATCCCATAACCAGAAGCCTTCTTCCGTCAGCTCCAGCGTCTGCTCCAGACGCCAGCGTGAAAGCGACTCCTCGCGCTGCGCCTGAACCTCGGTAGTAATATCGGTGGCAATTAACAGCTGTCCGGGAGAGGCCTGCGGTTTGCTGACGGTGACGCAGCGGGTGCGCAACCAGAGAGGGGCATCGGGGGTGGACAGATCGAGCTGAGGGCAGTCCCCCGTCAGCGTTCTGGCAAGCTGCCCGATTGCCAGCAGGTGGTGATAAAGCCGCTCACCGTGGTGATTAGCAAAGGTCAGCGTTAAGCCACTGTCGACGATGAAGATCGCATTGCTACTGTGTTCAATAATCTGTTCAAAAATTAAAAAACTGTCTTCAGGAAGGCGATATCGATGCATGATAAACCTGGTCGCGCAGCAGGATAAATTGACGATGCCGTTAAATGAGCGCCAGCATTATTCAGTCTTTTTTCACGCAAGTCTATCGGGGTGGTGATAAAAGAATCACCAACATAGCCTGCGTAAAAAATTCCCTATTTTATCTCTTAAATTGCTTAAAATTGGTCGAATAATTCAGGTTCTACGGCATTCACTAGATTTATCAATTATGCTAATGTTTTTATAAGCCCCGGATTTGGGAACCTTAGCGCACTATAAGGTACGATGACAAAAAGGAATATCTTATAGCCAATTGAGTCGGCCTTAACTGATTTGCTATGTTAATATGTTTATACGCCATGTTATCATTGTTTCTAAACCTGTTTTAGCAGTATCTGGCGTGAAAGGTAGAGTAAAATAGGCTATTAATGATTTTTTTAGGTTAATTATTCTCTAAATAACGACGGGATTATCAACCTGTTGGTACATTTTCTTTAAATATTCGAAATGGATTTCGGACAGTTTTCTGGCCATTAAACAGGGTAGTATTGCTAAACGCTGCGGCTTAACATGAAAAAAAGTTCTGAATCTGGCTCCGAGTATGAAGCCGAAAAACACGCGCGGGTACCGCTTGATGATGCCCCCTTTGCAATTGTGGTACTTGCAGTCACCTCTTTTACTCTTATAATCTTTGTCCTCACCATAACGTTACTGATGTCGTAATTTCACTGCGGCATCCGGACGTATTGATTATGCAAAGGATTGAGGATTACATGGAAACCAGAGACGATAAATTACTGGCGCTGGTCGGACTGCTTACCGCCGGGCTGATTACTGTTACGGTACTGTTTACCCTGACCTGGCTTTCGGACGTGCGGTACCCGGCGGAACAGCCGCTGGATACCCGAACCTGCCCGCATTATTCTTCCCGATCCTGATCCTGTTTAAATTTGATCTGCTGGCTGCGCAGCGCCAGCGCGCAGGCTTCATTGACCGTTCGATTTCCGTTTGCGTCGGGTAGTCCGAACAGCCCAGCCGGCGAGCGGCGGTCATCATCCCAGCTGGGGTAGTCAACCAGAGGATAGATCGAGAGGCCCTCCACCTCAACGCCCCTTTCGAGCGCTTTTCTGACTTCATCACAGACCAGATTCAGCCACTCCGCACATTTCCCCACTTCAGCTCCGGTTTCTGCCAGCAGAATCGGCCGGGCATAGCGCTGAGCCAGATCCTGCAGCAGCAGATTCAGCGGACGGTAATCGGGATGATGCGGTTCCAGCGGATCGCCGTTGTGGAACCACTGATGATCGGGGTACCAGGTCACGCCAATAATATTGAGTAAATCCTCACTGCCTCCCAGTTCCGGCTGGCTGCGGCCACTGATCCAGTCCCACACCTCAAACTGCGCCTCGTGCTGTTGCCTGGCGCTACTTTTCGCCGTGCCGGAATAGCCGGACGCAGCGACATGAACCAGCGGATCGGTAATCACAAACCGGGCTTCTGGCAGCTCGTGACGTATTCCGTGCATTGCGGCGATCGCCGCCTGAGCCAGCTGCTGCTTGAGTTCGCGTCCCCGGCCCGTATCGAACGGATTGAACCAGGCGATTTCAGCCCCGGCCCATGACCAGAACGAAATCTGATTCATCGGGGAAATCAGCGGCCGACATTCTCCCTCATCGCGCAGCAGGCGGGCAAAGGCGCTGGCAAATGCCGCGAAACGCTCGACAAACTCAGGCTGCCAGATATCCAGCCCGTCCGGCCAGCCAAAGTGCGCCAGCTCCCAGATCATCTCAATGTTATTTTTTTTTGCCGCCCTTAGCTGTGGCAAAAAACTGTCCCAGCAGTACTCTCCCGGCGAAGTTTCGATAAGATACCAGCGCGCTCCGTCGCGGGCGGTCAGCAGCTGATGCTCCGTCAGCAACGCATAATCTTTATCCATCAGGGTATCGTGGCCGCTGTTGATCATCAGGTCTGCACGTTTGCCTGGCGAACGGCAGGCTCCCGAGCAAGGGAAGCTGCCCTGGAAGAAACCCTGAAACAGACGTGGATGATGTCGGGAGCGGGAGGTGCGGGTGTCATCACACATGGTGCTCTCCTTTATGCAGAACTGAGCGGGACAATGGGATAAGTCTAGACTAAAAGAGAAACCCGGCTCGTGGATGAGGAACGTGGAAAATATGATTTACCCTGACACCGTTAAGGATCGATGATGAGTGACGCCACCGTTGCAAAACAGGCCGACGTCGATGGCCTGACTCGCCTTGCCCAGGCCATCCGACCGCGGCTATCCGGGCATCCCCGGCACAGCGGCATTTATCCCCTGGCCGAAGGGCTGGATGCGTTCGCCGCGCGTTATTTGCTGATTGCGATGGCGGAAAAAACGCTGGATATACAATATTATATCTGGGAGAACGATATGTCCGGCAGGCTGTTGTTCAGTGCCCTGCTGGAGGCTGCCCGTCGCGGGGTGCGCGTTCGCCTGCTGCTTGATGACAATAACACGCTTGGACTGGACGAAACGCTCAATACCCTGAACCGTCACCCTAATATTGAGGTGAGACTGTTTAATCCTTTTTCTTTCCGCTCGCTGCGTCTGCTGGGCTACCTCACGGATTTCGCGCGGCTCAATCGTCGTATGCATAACAAAAGCTTTACCGTGGACGGTGAGGCAACCATCGTTGGCGGCCGCAACGTCGGCGATAAGTATTTTGGCGCCGGCGATGAACCCCTGTTTTCCGATCTGGACGTTCTGGCCGTAGGCCCGGTGGTAGAGGAAGTCGTGCTGGATTTCGATCGTTACTGGCAGTGTCGTTCGGTTGCGCCGTTCAGCGCGGTCGTTGATGCCGATCCCGATCCCGATGCCGAATCGGATATCGGCCTGCCTGACGCGTGGCGGGAAACCGGGCAGGTACAGAGCTATTTTACGCGCCTGCAGGAGTCAACGTTCATGACCCGGCTGGAAAGCCGCACGCTGCCCTTTATCTGGGCCGAGAGTCGTCTGCTCAGTGACGATCCGCGCAAGGGGCTGGGGCGAGCCAGAACGAAAAATCTTCTTCCTCAGCGCCTGCTGTCGGTTATTGGCCGTCCACAGCAGCAGCTGGATATTATTTCGGCCTATTTCGTGCCGACCCGCGCCGGCGTCGCCCAGCTGCTGGCGCTGGTGCGCAAGGGGGTGAAAATTGCCATTCTGACCAATTCCCTGGCGGCCAACGATGTCTCCGTGGTGCATGCGGGCTATGCGAAATGGCGTAAAAAACTGCTGCGTCACGGCATTGCGCTTTATGAACTCAAGCCGCACAGTTCGCGCGCTGACGGCGCGATACACGATCGCGGACTGACGGGCAATTCCGGCTCCAGCCTGCATGCGAAAACCTTCAGTGTGGATCATAAAACGGTATTTATTGGCTCGTTCAATTTCGATCCGCGCTCGGCGGTGCTGAACACCGAAATGGGGCTGGTCATCGACAGCAGTGAACTGGCAGACAGTATCCATCAGAATCTGGAGATCAATCTGCGCGAACATGCCTGGACGCTGAGGCTGGATGACTGGGGGAAAGTGAACTGGGTAGAGTTCCCCGGTGAGGCGGGGGAAGTGGTACATAAGCATGAACCACAAACCCGCTTTATACAGCGTCTGCTGGTGAGACTGGTGTGGCGTCTGCCGATTGAGTGGCTGCTTTAGCCCGGCGGCTGCCGGGCGGGGGATCAGCGCTGGGGTTTACCCGAAAACAGGAAGCGCAGCAGTGGGATGCGCAGATGGATTTCATACAGCAGAAACGCCACGCCGAACACCATCACCAGGCCGACGAAGAACCCCAGCGTGTTGCTGCCAATGAGCGGCACGACAAAAATGCCGTACAGAATGGTCAGTGGATGGTGCACCAGATAAATAAACAGGGAGGAGTTCACCAGATAGGTGACGCGCGGTGAATGTGAATTCAGCATGCGATGACCGAAGGAGAAAACCACGTTAACCATCCACAGGCCCATCAGCATGGACGCGATGGTATCCAGCTCGTACATCCAGCCTTCTCCGGTACTCCACTTCAGGTTGGCGACATAGGCGACAAACGCCAGGGCGGCACCCACAAACGTCCACGGATTGGGTTTGACAAACAACGCCTTGATTGCCGGATATTTCCACGCCATCGCGCCGAGCATAAAGAAGGGCAGGTACATCAGCGACTGCATCACTGTCATGTTGAACAGGCCATCCGCGGTGACCTGCGGCGCAACCAGCAGCATCAGCCGGCGGAATGCCCCCCATCCGAGCGCGCAAAGCAGGATAACAACGGTTAATTTCCCCCACGTCAGGTCGGAATAGTCTGCTTTTTCACGTTTACCGTCGCGCAGGAGTCGGAACAGCCAGAAGCCGGCAACGGTCAGCACCAGCAGCACCAGCAGGAACCACAGATGGGAAATCAGATCCCAGACCAGCGCGTTGTACTTCTGGTAGGGGCTCATCTGGCTCCAGTCGCCGATCTTATTGGTCAGCGCTTTCAGAATGAAAAACTGCGGCAGAGTAATCAGTGGAATGGCGGCCAGCATCGGGATGCCCACGCGTTCAGCGCGCACCTTCAACCAGTGGCCGGGGGTGTAGCGCAGGTACAGCATGTAGGAAAAATAACCCGAGATAACAAAGAATACCTGCATGCGAAAAGCATGGATAAATTCATTCAGCAGAGTCAGCCATTCCGAGGGGGCCGGGCTGTTTACTGACCAGTTCTGTGATGAATAAATTAGCGAAAGATGAAAAGGTACGCCCAATAACATCAGCCAGGCGCGAATCGAATCCAGAAAATATTCTCGTTGCTGTGGTTTTTTAGTCATATTTGTCCAGTTTTCAATGCGTTGTATTACTGGTTCGCCCTGAACCAGCCTAAAGCTTGTCGCTTACTCTAATAGAGTAAACACAGGTATACTATCAGTCGAATCTGTATCCGCTAACCACTTGAGAATACGACGCTTGCGCGTTCGGAATAGTGGAACAAAAACGCGGTCAGGCTGTCGGAATGCTTAATTATCCATTAAGATGTTTAGGATTGATTTTCGCACCCGTAAAGGGGGGGTTGTGCTGATTAAAATGAACAAAAAACCAAAACTTATGCAGCTACGTTGGGTTGGTGCAGCAGTTTTGCTTGCGATGTATGCCAATACAGGTTGGGCATTTAGCATTGATGACGTTGCTAAACAGGCAAAGGATTTGGCCGGAAAAGGCTTCGAAGCGCCGAAGAGTAATCTGCCTTCTCAGCTGCGCGATATGAAGTATGCCGACTATCAGCAGATTCAGTTCAATCATGATAAAGCTTACTGGGGTAAGCTCAAGACGCCTTTCAAGCTTGAATTCTATCATCAGGGCATGTATTTCGATCTGCCGGTCAAACTCAATGAAGTGACCGCCAACAGCGTTCGCGCGATCAAATATTCTCCTGACTATTTCAATTTCGGCAATGTGCCGCACGATCCGGATACGGTGAAAAATCTGGGCTTTGCCGGATTCAAAGTGCTGTATCCGTTAAACAGTAAAGACAAGAAAGACGAGATTAGCAGCTTCCTGGGCGCCAGCTATTTCCGCGTGATCGGCGCGGGTCAGGTCTATGGCCTGTCTGCTCGCGGCCTGGCGATTGATACCGCGCTGCCATCCGGTGAAGAGTTCCCGCGCTTTAAAGAGTTCTGGATTGAACGCCCTAAGCCGCAGGATAAACACCTGGTGATCTATGCGCTGCTGGACTCTCCGCGCGCCACCGGTGCCTATCGTTTCCTGATCTCACCGGGTAAAGACAGCACCGTTGACGTTACCTCTAAAGTCTATCTGCGCGATAAAGTGGGCAAGCTCGGCGTTGCGCCACTGACCAGCATGTACCTGTTTGGTGCGAATCAGCCTTCGCCGGTCACTAACTATCGTAAAGAGCTGCACGATTCAAACGGCCTGTCGATTCACGCAGGTAACGGTGAATGGATCTGGCGTCCGCTGAACAATCCTCGTCACCTCGCCGTCAGCACCTTTACCGTGGAAAATCCACGCGGCTTTGGTTTACTGCAGCGCGGGCGTGATTTCAGCCAGTACCAGGATCTGGACGATCGTTACGATCTCCGTCCAAGCGGCTGGATTGAGCCGAAAGGCGACTGGGGCAAAGGGCGCGTTGAGCTGGTGGAAATCCCAACCACGGATGAAACCAACGATAACATCGTGGCGTTCTGGAGCCCGGAAAGCCTGCCGGAGCCGGGTAAAGAGATGAACTTCTCCTACCGCCTGCACTTCACGCGTGATGAAAGCCTGCTGCACTCCCCGGAAACGGCCTACGTTAAAAACACGCTGCGCTCTACCGGCGATGTGAAACAGTCTAATCTGGTGCGTCAGCCGGACGGCACCGTGGCCTTTATCGTTGACTTTGTTGGCCCGGAAATGAGCAAACTGGCGGAAAATACCCCGGTTACGCCTCAGGTCAGCATCGGAGATAACGGTGAGCTGGTAGAAAACAGCGTCCGTTACAATCCGGTCACTAAAGGCTGGCGTCTGGTGATGCGTCTGCGAGTGAAAGACAATAAACAGCCGACTGAGATGCGTGCTGCACTGGTTAACGGTGATAAGACGCTGACAGAAACCTGGAGCTACCAGCTGCCTGCCAATGAATAAGTCTACAGTGATACCCGTTGAATACATTGACGCGCTGCCACTTCCCCCTGAACGGCAGGGGGAACTGCGTAACGAAGAAAGCTTCAGCCAGCTGCATTTCGATCTGGCGGGAGAAGCGCCGTCTGACATCCGCCCTGATGATGCGCCACAGCAGTCGGTAAAAGCGCGTATTGAGTTGAGCTGGCCAGATTCGACAGACGATGGCCGTCAGTTCGATCAGGATGCACTTAATCGCACCACGCTCAAGGCGATGCCGCCGCATACGCGTTCCTCAATGTATCCCGAGGAGTGGCGTACCAACCCGGTTGCCCGGGCGTGGGACTCGCTGCGTGGGCGCAAAAGCACCCATCGTTACGCCACCAGGGAAGAGCAGAAAAGCGAAGATAACTGGCGCTACGTCGGTTCGCTTCGTCGCTATATCCTGCTGTTCCTGACGATTTTCCAGACGGTGATTGCCACCTGGTACATGAAGACCATTCTCCCTTACCAGGGCTGGGCACTCATCGACCCGATGGAGATGATCAACCAGAACTGGCAGCAGTCGCTGCTGCAGATCCTGCCTTACGTGCTGCAAACCGGGATCCTGTTCCTGTTTGCAATCCTGTTCTGCTGGGTTTCAGCAGGATTCTGGACCGCGCTGATGGGCTTCCTGCAGCTGTTGATTGGCAAAGACAAGTACAGTATTTCCTATAAGACGACCGGCGATGAGCCGATCAATCCGGAACACCGTACAGCGTTGATCATGCCAATTTGTAATGAGGACGTGGAGCGCGTCTTCGCCGGTCTGCGTGCGACCTGGGAGTCGGTGGTTCGTACCGGTGAGCAGCAGCACTACGACGTGTACATCCTCAGCGACAGCTACAATCCTGATATCTGTATGGCCGAGCAAAAGGCCTGGATGGAGCTGGTGCGCGACGTCGGCGGGGAAGGGCGCATTTTCTACCGTCGCCGCCGCCGCCGCGTGAAGCGTAAATCCGGTAACATCGATGACTTCTGCCGCCGCTGGGGCAGCCAGTACAGCTACATGGTCGTGCTGGACGCCGACAGCGTCATGAGCGGAGGCTGTCTGAACGGTCTTGTGCGGATGATGGAAGCGAACCCGCATGCCGGGATTATCCAGTCTTCGCCTAAGGCTTCAGGCATGGATACGCTTTATGCGCGCTGCCAGCAGTTTGCTACCCGCGTTTACGGGCCGCTGTTCACCGCCGGTCTGCACTTCTGGCAGTTAGGGGAGTCGCACTACTGGGGCCATAACGCCATTATTCGCGTTAAGCCATTTATTGAACACTGTGCGCTGGCTCCGTTGCCGGGAGAAGGTTCATTTGCCGGTTCGATCCTCTCTCATGACTTTGTGGAAGCCGCGCTGATGCGCCGTGCTGGCTGGGGGGTGTGGATTGCTTACGATCTGCCGGGCTCTTATGAAGAGCTGCCGCCAAACCTGCTCGATGAGCTGAAGCGCGACCGTCGCTGGTGCCACGGTAACCTGATGAACTTCCGCCTGTTCCTGGTAAAAGGGATGCATCCGGTCCACCGTGCGGTATTCCTGACCGGGGTGATGTCCTATCTGTCTGCGCCGCTGTGGTTTATGTTCCTGGCCCTGTCAACGGCGCTGCAGGTGGTGCACACGCTGATGGAACCACAGTACTTTATGCAGCCGAGGCAGCTGTTCCCGGTCTGGCCGCAGTGGCGTCCTGAACTGGCTATCGCGCTGTTCTCGACCACGCTGGTGCTGCTGTTCCTGCCTAAACTGCTGAGCGTAGTGCTGGTGTGGTGTAAGGGAGCTAAACCTTACGGTGGCGCGCTGCGCGTGCTGGCATCGCTGTTCCTGGAAATGCTGTTCTCGGTGCTGCTGGCTCCGGTGCGTATGCTGTTCCATACGGTGTTTGTGGTCAGTGCATTCCTCGGCTGGGAGGTGGTCTGGAACTCTCCTCAGCGTGATGATGATGCCACACCGTGGAGCGAGGCGTTCAAGCGCCACGGTTCGCAGATGCTGCTGGGCCTGGTGTGGGCCGGCGGTATGGGCTGGCTGGATCTGAACTTCCTCTGGTGGCTGTCACCGATTGTCTTCTCGCTGATCCTGTCGCCGTTTGTTTCAGTGTGGTCCAGCCGCCGTACGCTTGGCCAGGCCTCGAAGCGAGGGAAGCTGTTCCTGATCCCGGAAGAGTATCAGCCGCCGCAGGAACTGCTGGATACCGACCGCTACGTGGAGCTGAACCGTGAACGTGCGCTGGATAACGGCTTTATGCACGCGCTGTTCCATCCGTCGTTCAACGCCCTCGCCAGTGCGATGGCGACTTCACGCCACCTCAGGAGCGATATTCTCGACTATGCCCGGGACCGTCGCGTTGAGCAGGCGCTGAGCGAGTCGCCGGCTAAACTGGACCGCGACAGCCGCCTTGCGCTGCTCAGCGACCCGGTCACGCTGTCGCGGATGCACTATCGCCTGTGGCAGAACGCCGATAAGTATCACGACTGGCTGGATCATTACCACACGCTGCCGCTTAATCCGCTGGCGTTGAATAATGCGAAGCCACTGGGTACCACCGCGCCGTAAACGGCACGGAATACCCTCAGGCCGGGACGATGTCCCGGCTTTTTTTTGTCTGCCTGTCGGGTATTTACGGATAATTTTCACTGCTGTCTATGGCGTGGCGCAAAACTGTGGGTAGAATAGTGCGTTTTTTATCCTAAAATGCGATGTGGTGAGCATGCTGTTACGTAGTATCACGATAGGTCTTTGTGTGCTGGTGTTGAGTGGTTGCGGCAGTATTATCAGCAGAGCCGTACCCGGACAGGGGCACGGCAATCAGTATTATCCTGGCGTACAGTGGGATGTTCGGGACACGCCATGGCGTTTTCTCACTATTATCGATCTGCCGCTGTCGCTGGTGGTCGATACGCTGTTGCTGCCCGTTGACGCCAAACACGGGCCTTACGAATAAAATGTCAGGGTCCGGCCTGACGGGCTACGGCCAGCGGTCGGACTCACTGTTGTCATCCTCCCACTCTTCTGCGGCAGCGTCCGCTTCTTCGGTCCCCTCCGGGGGTACCAGCTGAAACTCACCTTCGTCCCACTCGTGCAGGGTATTTTCCGGGAGCCATTCCTGGCGTAATTCGATCTCATCGAAGTCACCGTCAAAAATCGCCTGTGCGGCTGCACCGCTGCGCAGCGGCAGACATTCGCCCTCATCGCCCTCGTTAGTGAAAAATTCGACCTGCCACATAATATCGCCATCCTGCATGACATATTTTTGCAGCGCGAACTGTTCGACGGACGCTTCCTCCTCATTAACTTCAGGGTTCGCGGCAAGATACTCCTCGCGGGCGGCATCAATGGCTTCTTCCAGAGTTGCATAAAGGGTCATGAATATCTCCTTGCTGACGTGTAATTAAAATCAACGTTAAGTGTTGTCGCTGTGCATCAGGATGCAAGGCGGCATCGAGGAAATTTTTGCCATGCGTGCTGAGGATGCTGCTCTGGCACCCTGGTCTGCATCTGCCGCCGGGGATGTCTATGCGACCCTGTGCGGTTTATTCGCCATGCGCACGTTTTAAATAAAGGAAACCGGTCGAGAAGTGGTTAATTAGCCCGCGCACAATGATGTGCTGCCTGGCGTCCGGGTTCACCACCCGCCGCCGTGAACCCTCACACATTAAGGATGACTGATATGGCAAGGAATTTAACCCTATGCAAACCCGGGCAACGGACTAAAGCCGGATTGCTGCCTTTAGGACTGGCGCTCATCTCGTTTACCGCACTTGGGGATACGCCGCCCTTCTCGCTGAATTCCCCCTGGCTGCTGGGGGACTGGGCCGGATACCGTAAACAGCTGGCAGAGGACGGCGTCGACTTCCAGCTTGGCTATACCATGCAATCCGCTGCCAACCTGGCCGGCGGATACCGCACGGCAACCACGATGCGTTATGCCGATCAGTGGACCTTTGGCAGCACGCTGAATCTGGACAAGCTGATGGACTGGCAGGGAGGCACCTTCCAGATGACGCTGACCAATCGCACCGGTAAAGATCTCACCCCTTACCTCAACGACCCGCGTACCGGCGGGTTATCCAACGTGCAGAGGATATCCGCGCGCGGCGATTATCTGCGTCTGACGCAGTTCTGGCTGAATCAGAGCCTGTTTAATAACTGGCTGGACGTGAAGCTGGGCCGCGTCACCACCAATGAAGATTTCGATACGGCAAAACTGGGAATGTTCCAGAACTGGGCGATGGGCAGCGGGCAGCCAGGGCACTGGCGAAACGACCGCTGGTTTAACGCCCCGGTATCACAATGGGGTGGACGGGTGAAACTGAACCTGCCGGATGACCTTTACCTTCAGGTTGGTATCTATAACCAGAACAAGGTTAACTATAACAAGGCCAACGGTTTCCGTTTAGATATGCGCCACGGTGAGGGCAACCTGGTGCCGATGGAGCTGGGCTGGCAGCCGAAGCTGGGCGCTGACAAGCTGCAGGGTAATTACCGGCTCGGGGGGTATTACAGCTCAACGGATGGCGGCGTTTATAACAGCTGGCATGACGGTAAATTCGGCAAAAAAGACCACGCCTACGGTGGCTATCTGCTTGCCGAACAGCGCCTTACCGCAACCAACGGAGATACCACCCGCGGGCTGGGCATTAATTTCCAGTACATCATGAACGATCACCGAACCTCAAAACTGGATAACTATCAGTCGCTGGCTCTGACGTGGGCCGGGCCGTTCGATGCGCGTCCGTCAGATGAGATTGGTGTCGGCATGGCGCGTATTCATGTGAACCATGACTACGCAAAAATGCGTAATCACCAGAACCAGGATAAAGGCGTCAGCGACTACCATGATATGTCCTACATGCCTCTGCAGAAGGGATCCGAGTGGAACTATGAGGTCTACTACAATGTGAAAGCGACGCGCTGGCTGAGCATTCGACCTAACTTACAGTTGATCACCAAACCGGGTGGCGTCGATCAGGTACAGGACGCGTTCGTTGGCGGTATTGCCGGGGATATTACGTTCTGAGGCGTGGCCTCTTGAGGTGTGCCTGTCGGACGTCAAACGGTTCGACAGGCACAGTGCGGCAGATCAGTAGAGAGAGGGCAGGCCTTCCGGCCGCGTCTTAAAGCGCCGGTGCAGCCACATATACTGCTCGGGCGCCATCAGCACGCCGTGTTCAACGATCTTATTCATTCGCGCGGCGGTAGCGGACTCGTTCTCCAGTGGGATATCCCGTTCTTCCGGCAGGATAACCATCTCATAGCCTTTACCCGACGGCAGACGGCGCGGGACGAAAGGGATCACCGCCGGGTTGCCGCTGCGAATTAACAGGTAGCTACCTTTGGTGGACGCGGCCTGCTCAACGGCAAAGAAGGGCACAAAGACGCTGCTTTTCGGGCCGTAATCATGATCCGGCGCGTACCAGATAATATCGCCATTTTTAAGCGCGCGGATCATTCCCTTCAGGTCTTTACGGTCCAGCATGCTTTTATTCGAGCGCATGCGTCCCCAGGTTTGCAGCCAGTCCAGCAGCGCGTTGTCATTGGGTCGGTAAACGCCGATGCCGGGATTGTGAATACCGAAAATTCGCGCGCCAAGTTCCAACGTCAGGAAGTGCATACCGATCAGCAGAACGCCTTTTTTATCCGTCGCGGCTTTAGCAATGTGCTCAAGCCCGCTGACCTGAAACCAGCGGCTTACGCGCCAGTCCGGCCAGAACCAGGCCATACCGGTCTCAATCAGTCCCATTCCCAGCGATTCAAAATTCCTGACAACCATCGCTTCGCGCTCGGCAACGGGCATTTCCGGAAAGCAGAGTTCCAGATTTCGTCTTGCTACGCTGACCCGGCGTTTCAGAAAGCGCATTGAGAGGCGCCCGAGCCCGCATCCGATGTAATAAAGGACCGGGTAGGGCAGCAGGACCAGAAGATAAAGCAGAGCAATACCTAACCAGGTAAACCAATAACGGGGATGCAGCAACGTGCGGCTAAATTGAGGCAACTGAGTCATGAGTTTCCAGATCGTAAAGGAGGAAATGTTATCCTGTCCATTGGGGTTTATTTATGGCCTATTGTGCCATTTTTTGTATATCCCGTGAAATAACGCGCTGTTTGGGTGATTTTTATTCGGTAACGCAGAGTCTAATCCTGTCAATATTGTCGAATAATAACCAGTAACACGCCCGGCTATTTCAATCCGTGACGCCAGCACGGAGAGAATTAGTCGCTTCTGGCCCCATCCAAGTAAAATCATAGCATGCGTTAGCGGATTTTTCCTGGTACTGAATGGCTCAGGAAAAAGAGTTTATCCGTCTGAATAGACTTATAAAGTCGGGAGCGCCGGGACCGCAGGCTGACGGCAGGCGCACAACATCGGGAAGTGCATTTCACGCGAATTCAGGTATGATAGCGCCGCAAAATTTTCTCTCATTCAGAATTCAGGAACGAACACCATGCCAGTGTTACATAACCTTGTTTCCAATGAAGAGCTGAAGGCGCGCATGCTGGCTGAAACCGAGCCGCGTACCACAGTTTCTTTCTATAAATATTTCAATATTGACGATCCGAAAGCCTTCCGTGACGCACTCTATGTGGCGCTGACCCGGCTGAAGGTTTTTGGCCGCGTCTACGTGGCCGCTGAGGGGATTAACGCCCAAATCAGCGTCCCGGCCAGCCAGTATGAAACCATGAAGTCCATGCTGTACGCGTTTCATCCGCAGCTGGACAATCTGCGCATGAACATTGCGCTGGATGACGATGGCAAATCCTTCTGGGTGCTGCGCCTTAAAGTTCGCGAGCGTATCGTCGCCGATGGCATTACCGACGATACCTTTGACGCCAGCGACGTGGGCGCCTATCTGAAGGCGGCGGAAGTGAATGCCATGCTGGACGATCCGACCGCGGTTTTCGTGGATATGCGTAACCACTATGAGTATGAAGTGGGGCACTTTGACAACGCCCTGGAGATCCCGGCGGACACCTTCCGCGATCAGCTGCCGATGGCCGTGGATATGCTGCAGCAGGACAAAGAGAAAAAAATCGTGATGTACTGCACCGGAGGCATTCGCTGTGAAAAGGCCAGTGCCTGGATGCGCCATAACGGTTTTGAAAACGTCTATCACATTGAGGGCGGGATCATCGAGTACGCACGTCGCGCGCGTGAACAGGGACTGCCGGTGCGTTTTAAAGGCAAAAACTTTGTCTTTGACGAGCGAATGGGCGAGCGTATTTCAGAAGATGTGATTGCTCACTGCCACCAGTGCGGTGCGCCGTGCGATACCCACGTCAACTGCCTGAACGACGGCTGCCACCTGCTGTTTATTCAGTGCCCGAGCTGCGCCGAGAAATTCAATCACTGCTGTAGCCCGCTTTGCATGGAAGAGCTGGCGCTGTCGCCGGAAGAGCAGCGTTCCCGCCGTGCCGGCCGTGAGAATGGCAATAAAATCTTCAACAAGTCTCGTGGTCTGCTTAGCACCACGATGCATATTCCTGAAGAGTAATTTTCAGTGACACGCCACCTCCCAAACGGGGAGGTGGCAAGTTGCGGGATTACTGACGCACGCCCTCAACGGAGATAATCAGCTCCACTTCCTGTGATGCCGGGCCTAAATCCGATTTGATATTAAAATCTTTCAGCGCAAATTTGCCCGTTGCCTCAAAGCCGGCACGCTCGCCGCCCCACGGATCCTTGCCTTCGCCGGTCAGCTTCGCTTCCAGTTTCACCGGTTTGGTGACGCCGTTCAGCGTCAGATTACCGTCCACGTTCAGTGCATCGCCACTTTTGGTCACGCCGGTAGAGGTGAAGGTGGCCTGCGGGAATTTTCCGGCATTAAGGAAATCGGCGCTGCGCAGGTGCTTATCGCGCTCGGCGTGGTTGGTATCCACGCTGCCGGTATTAATAGTCACGTTCACCTTATCTTTCGAAGGATCGGCCTGGTCATAGGTAAAACCGCCGTCAAAATCTTTAAAGCTGCCGTACAGCCAGCTGTAGCCAAGGTGCTTGATGCGGAACTGCACGAAGGCGTGCTGGCCTTCTTTATCAATCTTATAATCTGCCGCTGCGGCGGTACCCGCGGTCATCAGCAGTGCGGCGGCGGTGAATCCCAGAATGGTATTTTTAAACACAAGACTTCTCCTTTCCAAAGGTTAATCGATGCGAAAACCCAGCATCCGTTTCAACGTAATATCTTTATCAATGAAGTGGTGTTTCAGCGCGGCAAGCCCGTGCAGGACGGAGAGAACAACCACGCTCCAGGCCAGCCAGAGATGAATATCACCCGCCAGGTCGGCCTTTTCACCAAGGTCGGAGAATGCGGCAGGGACCGGCACCATGCCGAAAACATTAACAGGTTTACCTTCCGCGGTGGCGATCAGATAGCCGCTGAATAAAATAGCAAACAGCACGCCATACAGCAGAAGATGCGCGGTGACAGCCGCATAGCGGGTCAGCGGTGAATAGCTGCTGAGTGGTTTTGGCGGCGGGGAAATAAAACGCCATGCCACCCGAACCAGCATCACGGCAAACAACACCATGCCGATACTTTTATGCAGCTCGGGCGCTTTGTGATACCACGTATCGTAATAACCCAGGGTTACCATCCAGAGTCCGAGGGCGAACATGCCATAGACGGCGATGGCCACCAGCCAGTGCAGGCTGATGCTCAGAGAGCCATATCGGGTAACGTTATTTTTCCACTGCATATTTCACCGGATGTCATTTTTTTGTTAAGACTGGCCAACTGAAAGATTAAAATCAACAGCTAATTTCATCTAATGACGAAATAAATATTTATGTGAAAATATTTGAATATATATTGCGAAATACACTCAATAATCCCGTTGTTATTGATGGTTTGCTGAACGTTGTGGTGCTTTCTGATGGTGATGTCGTCCGTTTAATCGTGTTGTTTTATATTCTATTTTTTTGTTTGTTTTTTGATTTATCGTCAGCAAATTGTCATTTTTCGTCAATCTGCATCTTCTGAAAATCATCAGTTTTACTCATTACTTTGCGGTGGCAATCATCAGGCCAGCACGAAAAGCCCTCCCGGGATGGAGGATGGGTTTTTTGGGGGTATGGCGGGGGTGTTTGGTGGCTTAAAATGCGGGTAATTTGAAAAAAGTCGGAATTTTGTATACATTAAAGATACGTAAATATGCGAAGCCTGCAATTTTCGCTGATTATCGTCATTTCACATTTCGCTGCGTTATAGCTTTCTTCCCCTTTAATTTTCCTATTCGATCTGGCGACGAAAGCTATAAGGCTGCTCAATTTACCGCGTGACAGGGAGCGCTATGAGCAACTTATCCGATCAAAAATCATCGCAAAAGAAACACTTCTGGCATAAAAAGCCGGCTAAAAAAGAGCTGAGCGTAGACGATATCACCATCGTCGATAAAGACATGCTGAAACGCGCCGTGGGTGCTGCCGCGCTGGGTAACGCCATGGAATGGTTTGATTTTGGCGTTTACAGCTACCTGGCAGTGACCATCGGTAAGGTCTTCTTTCCCGGTGGCAGCCCGGCCGCTCAGCTGTTGGCGACGTTTGGCGCGTTCGCCGCAGCGTTCCTGGTCCGTCCCCTGGGAGGGCTGGTGTTTGGCCCGCTGGGCGATCGCATAGGCCGTCAGAAAGTGCTGGCGATGACCATGATTATGATGTCGATAGGGACGTTCTGTATCGGTCTGATCCCCGGTTACGATTCGATCGGCATTTATGCCCCGGTGCTCCTGCTGCTGGCGCGTTTACTGCAGGGCTTCTCTACCGGTGGGGAGTACGGCGGTGCGGCCACCTTTATTGCGGAATACTCCACCGATGAGCGCCGCGGCTTTATGGGCAGCTGGCTGGAGTTCGGTACGCTCGGTGGCTATCTTCTGGGGGCCGGTCTGGTGACCTGCCTGACGGCGGCGATGCCCGAACAGGCGCTGCTCGACTGGGGCTGGCGGATCCCGTTCTTTATCGCCGCCCCGCTGGGACTGTTTGGCCTCTACATTCGGTTAAAGCTGGAAGAGACCCCTGCATTCCAGAAGCATATGGAAAAACAGGAGCAGCTTGAACACAGCAAGCCGCAGCTGGGACTGTGGGCCATGCTGAAGAAGTACCGCGCGCAGATGCTGAAGTGTATCGGCCTGGTGCTGCTGTTTAACGTTTCAAACTATATGCTGACCTCGTATATGCCAAGCTATCTGACCGGTATCCTGGGGCTGAGTGAGTTGAGCAGCCTGCTGCTGATTCTGGTGGTGATGTTTGTGATGATGCCGCTGACGCTGTTCTGGGGGCACTGGAACGATCGCCTCGGTCGTCGCCCGGTGATCTGGGGCGGGGCGGTGGGTCTGATCCTGCTGGCGATCCCCTGCATGATGCTGATTGGCACGGGCAATATGCTGTTAGTCTTCCTTGGGTTGATTATTCTCGGCGCGCTGCATACCTGCTTCAGCGGTTCCATGCCGGCCACGCTGCCCGCGCTGTTTGCCACCGATGTTCGCTACAGCGCCCTGGCCATTGGCTTCAATCTGTCGGTTTCGCTGTTTGGTGGTACCACCCCGCTGGTGACCACCTGGCTGGTGGAAACGACCGGTAACCTGCTGATGCCGGCCTACTATCTGATGGGAGCGGGGGTGATTGGCGTCATTACGGTCTTTACCCTGCGTGAAACGGCCCGCAAGCCGCTGCGCGGTTCGGCTCCGTCAGTCGGCAGCCGTGCCGAGGCGCACAGGCTGGTGAACAAGCTGCGCCTGCGCAGCCAGAAGGCGCAGGCACAGGCGAGCGACGTGAAGAAATAATTTGTAGAAGCAGTCAGATAAAAACGGCTCAGCGTTGAGCCGTTTTTTTTATGCGAAACGGGAAAGGCGGAAGGGAGCTAAATCAAAATGATGGCTTTCATCTGCGGCGAACTGCGCGGCGATTTCACCCAGTACGCTGACGAATTTAAAACCGTGGCCGCTTAATCCGGTTATCAGCAACCGGTTCGGATGGCCCGGGAAGGTATCAATAATGAAGTCCTCATCCGGTGAGTTGTCATAGGTGCAGGACTCACCGCGCAGGCACACGCCCACGCCCGGCAGGAACTGGCGTAAAAAGCCAAACAGCTCGCTGCCGTCTGCCGCCACGCTGCCAAACGGTTTACGCTGTTCCGGGGCATCGATAGGCTGCCCGCCCTCGTGCTTACCGATTTTAATAGCGTTGTTGTCGGCCGGGAAACCGTAGTAGTGAATGCCGTCCGGCATTTCCGCGGTAAATGCCGGAAACTTATTGTTCTCGCTGTACCGGCCATCGGCCTGGTGCCAGGCAAAAACTTTACGTACCGGGGTCACCGGCAGGGAAGGGTAAAGCGTTTTGACCCAGGTCCCGGCGCTCAGTAACAGTTTGCGGGCCTGATAAACGCCTTCTGGCGTAGTCACCGACTGCAACCCATCCTGCTCATCAATACCGGTCACTTCACAGTTAAACAGCTGGGCGCAACCCGCTTCTTTTGCCAGGCGGATCCAGTTTTTGATGGCAAGTTCGGATTTCAGGTAGCCGGAACGGGGTTCAAATACGCCCGTGTAACCTTCAGGAACGTTGATTTGCGGCCAGCGAGCGGTGATTTCCTCGCTGCGCAGGATTTGCACGTCAAGATTAAACTCGCGCGCGCTGCTGATGACGTTCTGGATAAATTCGGCATTTTCAGGACCGAGGTTCAGCACCCCACTGCGGTGCATAATCTGTTCACCGCACTCTTTCTCCAGTTCGTCCCACAGCTGCTGGGCGCGGAGCACCAACGGGACATAGCGCGCGCCTTCACCATAGGCATGGCGGATCAGGCGGGTTTCACCGTGGTGGCTTCCTGCGCTGTGGGGCGGATGAGCACGGTCAATCATCAGGACCTTTAGTCCGGCACGCGTCGCATACCACCCGGCGGCGGCACCCACGGAACCACTGCCCACCACAATTAAATCGTAAACCATTTTTTACCCGGCCTCTGGTTGGAACATTCTTCAGTGCAGAATAACAAATTATTGCGGGCATGAAAAAGGCACCCGGTCGGGTGCCTGTCGGTGTCGAACAGAGTACAGATCAGTGCTTCTTGTAATCGCGGTCCTGGTAATCGGTCGCTTCGATCTTGGCAATGCCAGCTTCAAGAATGGAAATAAACTGGCGAGCGACGTCGGTTGTCAGCCAGTAGGTCTGACCCACTTCGGCTTCATCACTTGGTTGCTCGTTGGAGGACAGGGAATGCAGGCGAATCATCATTGCATCGTAGCTGTCTACTGTACTGATATCCCACCCGATGAGGGGATGTGTCTGGATGACATCTTTGTTGGTTCTGTCCATTATAACCCCCTTTTTACTCGTGTTAATGATGACAACGAAGTTATTTATCGAGGTTCAATGCGGCTTCTTTTATTACAGCTTTGTAATTATAACAGCAGTTTTTGATATGACAGAATTATATTTTTGAACGGTAAACGACAGAGCGTTATTTGAACGTTAATTGCACAGCTTTGAGTGAAAAATAGTCACCCCCGGTTAGTGAACCAGAATTTTCTCACTCATGTGTATCCGGCTGCGCGGTGGAGAAACCCAGTCGCTTTTCGATATCATCCGCAAAGCTGATGAAGTGCTTTTGCAGCTGCTCGTCGCGATTCTGGTTTTGCCCTTCAAGCCGCAGGCTGTGGATTAACAGCTGGTTAGCTTTGTCATCCAGGCAAAAGGTGAGCCAGGAGAAAGCGTTCTCTAACACGGTAAGACGGCGCTGTTGCTCGCCGATCACGTCCAGCAGCTCGCCAAAAGTCATTGCCTGTTCAGGATTATCATGGGGCATTAGCGACACCTCGGTAATAAATAACGACGGTATGAGTGATTCAGATTAGGGGATAATTTGAAGGCCGTCTATCCCCTGAAGGGCAGTTACCGCGCAGAAAAACAATATAATCAGATGAGGATTAGTCGGTAATAAACCAGTCGTCGGCGCTTTCCCAGGTTTCCTGTAAAATTTCGCTAATGCGATCTTTCGCTTCCTTACCGCCGCCCATTACCGTCAGGTTATTGGCACCGGCATAGCGTACCGAAATGGTATTGGTACCGTCCGGAAACTGTTTATCAATTCTTTTGCTGAGTTCCTGCGTCAGCGCTTCAATCGCGCCTGCGGGCAGTGAGGTGGTTTTTGCTACAGTGACTTCTACACGCATGAGAGCCTCCGGTTTATTTACTGTAAATATATACAGTAAGGCGACCGAAGGCAATCACCGCATCAGCAAAATAATGCTTATGGCTTAACGCGCCAGTTGAGGGTTTCACCGGCGAGGAACGGAATCACGGTGTGGCCATCGTCACCTACGGCAACGCTCTCCGCTACGGTCCACGGCTGGCGCTCCAGGGTGATAGTGCCCTCATTCAGCGGCAGGCCGTAGAAGTTTGGCCCATTTTCGGAGCAGAACGCCTCGAAATGCGCCAGTGCACCGATTTCTTCAAAGACCGTCGCGTAGGCCGCCAGCATTGATGGCGCATTGAATACCCCGGCGCAGCCGCAGCTGGCCTCTTTGCGATCGCGGGTGTGCGGAGCGGTATCGGTGCCGAGGAAGAAGCGACGGTTACCGCTGGCAACCGCATCACGCAGCGCCTGCTGGTGAACGTTACGCTTGAGGATCGGCAGGCAGTACAGGTGCGGGCGAACGCCGCCGACCAGCATATGGTTGCGGTTGAACATCAAATGCTGAGGGGTGATCGTGGCGCCCAGAAACTCGTTGCCTTCCAGAACGAACGCGGCAGCCTCTTTGGTGGTGATATGTTCACAGACCACTTTCAGTTCCGGGAACTGCTTGCGCAGCGGCTGCAGCACGGTTTCGATAAAGCGTGCCTCGCGGTCGAAGATATCAATATGCGCATCGGTCACTTCACCGTGGATCAGCAGCGGCATGCCGATTTTCTGCATCCGCTCCAGCACGGTCGCAATCGTGGCGATGCTGGTCACGCCGTGCGCCGAGTTAGTGGTGGCGTGCGCGGGGTAGAGTTTCGCCGCGGTGAAGACGCCTTCGCGGAAGCCCTTTTCAATTTCATCAGGATCAAGGCCATCGGTGAGATAGCAGGTCATCAGGGGCGTAAAGGCGTGTCCGGCGGGAACCGCAGCCAGGATGCGCTCGCGGTAGGCGCGGGCGGCGGCGACGCTGGTGACCGGCGGCACCAGGTTAGGCATCACAATCGCGCGGCCACAGACCTCACTGGTAAAGGGCACTACCGCTTCCAGCATATCTCCATCGCGCAGATGGATGTGCCAGTCGTCAGGGCGGCGAATAATTAACTGCTGAGGTTGTGCGGTCATGCGATGTGCTCCGGCAAAAGAGAAAGGTAATGGCAGGTTTTGGCCGGGTACTAAGGATAGGGATAAAGCGAAGGGAATGCACCCGATTTATAACGGATAAATGAAATACGGTACGGAAAACCTCCGTACCGTCAGGGCATCAATCAGTGAAAGGGATCACCAGTTCGCCGGGCTTCACTTCCAGCCCCTTGGCAAAACGTTTGGCCATCGACTCGGCCTTGCTGCGGTCGGTGCTTAACACATAGGCCGGCTTCTGATTGAAGTAGTTTTTCAGTGATTCATTAAGATATGGCGTCAGCGTTTTCAGCACGCCCTGCATTTTCTCCGGCTGTACCTCAACGTCAACCAGTTCCATATCTTTGAGGTAGATAGCGCCCGCTGCGGCATCGAATGTCGGCTGCGCTTTCATTTTCAGCTTCATATCCGCCTGCTGCGGGCCGAAAAGCGAACTGATATTCACTTTCGCATTTCCGGTCAGCGTAACCTTGTTCGGTTCTTCCCGGCCGATCTGACTGTTCAGGTCATTAAGAACAATATGCGCATCGACCAGGCCCGGTACGCCGATCTGCTTTTCGTAGTTATTGTGCTTCACCAGCGCCTGATTAATTTCCTGCTCGCTGATGCTGTACTGTGCAATCTGATTACAGCCGGTGACTAAGCTCGCTAACAGCAGCGCGCACAGGCCAAAATAACGTTTTTTCATGATTATCCTCTGTTTTTTTACCGGTAAATTCCAATCCGGCCAGAGAGATAGCATGCACCACTCACCCTGATTCGTCACCAGGACAAAGCCGATTACCGGGAGGGAAAATCACAACGGGATATGTCGGGCCGGACTTTGCCGGCCCGAAGCGGTCTAGGCAGCGACCGAAGACAGCAGGTTCACCTGGGTCTGTTTTGCCATATTGTCGCGATAGTCAGCGACGCGGCTGGGGTACTCGACGCCGGCCACCAGCGACAGGGATCGCAGGAGCGGGAAGAGGTGAATGTCATCCAGTGAGAGTTCACCGTTGACCGCATTCGGCTTAACGATCAGATCGTCAAGCTTGCGTAAATCATCACTGATATTTTTTATCAGGCCAGGGGCGTGCTGTTTCAACTCGGCAAAATCACCGTAGGTTGCCTGTTTTTTATTGATAAAATACTGTCGCGCCTGTGGGGTAGCAAATTCCGCAAAGGGAGCCTCGGCCACCCGTGGAATCAGCAGCTTATTGATGTAGCCGTTGACGCGGCGCAGCCAGTCGCCGATAGCCGGGTTGACTGCGCCGGTCAGAAGCGGGCTGCGATCCGACTCATCAATATAGTGAACGATGTCCAGGCTTTCCGGCATGCAGCTACCGTCCGCCTTCATCAGAATGGGAGCCATTTTCTGGCCGATCAGCCGGACCGGCGTTTGCTCATCATCATTCATCATGACAATCAGCTCAACAGGGATGTTTTTCAGGCCGAAAATCATCCTGGCTTTGACGCAAAACGGGCAGTGATCGTAAATATAAAGTTTCAACATGTCCTCCTTTCGGTCGTGGTTGAACCATCAATTATCTGAATGTATTCAGAAAGTATGGTGGAGAACGCGCGGGAGGGCAAATCACACCGTTGTATTTTCGAAGGATTCACACATTTTTTATTGTCAGTATTTTACCCGGGATCCGGATGGCAGGTATAGTGACAGGCAGCGAGGCCAGCACCTTAGGATGCAACCGGCCTGATGAGTGAGAATGTTGACCCGGCCACGGATTTCAGGAGAAAAGATGTTTGGCTATCGTACTTCTGCACCAAAAGTGCGCCTGACTACCGACCGCCTGGTCGTGCGGCTGGTCCATGAGCGTGATGCCTGGCGCCTGGCTGATTACTATTCTGAGAACCGGGCATTTCTGAAGCCGTGGGAGCCGGTTCGTGATGACAGTCACTGCTATCCCTCCGGCTGGCAGGCGCGTCTGGGACTGATTGCAGAAATGCAAAAGCAGGGCAGCGCCTTCTACTTTGCGGTGATGGATCCGGACGAGAACGAAATTCGCGGCGTGGCTAACTTCAGCAACGTCCTGCGCGGATCGTTTCACGCCTGCTATCTGGGTTATTCGCTGGGTGAAAAGTGGCAGGGGCAGGGCATGATGTTTGAAGCTCTGCAGACCGCCATCCGTTATATGCAGCGGCAGCAGCGCATGCATCGGATCATGGCCAACTATATGCCGCATAATCAGCGCAGCGGCGATTTACTGGCGCGCCTTGGCTTTGAAAAAGAGGGCTACGCCAAAGACTATCTGTTAATTGACGGACGCTGGCAGGACCATGTTCTGACGGCGTTAACCTGGCACGAATGGCTGCCTGAACGGCGTGGAGCGTAACAGTATCATGATAAAAAGCCCTTTCAGCGCGACGGAAGCGCGGGTGATTGGCTGCCTGCTGGAAAAGCAGGTCACCACCCCGGACCAGTATCCCATGTCGCTTAATGGCGTGGTCACCGCCTGCAATCAAAAGTCGAACCGTGAACCGGTGATGTCACTCAGCGACAGCGAGGTGCAGAACACCCTCGACCTGCTGGTCAAGAAGCATCAGCTCACGGCCATCAGCGGCTTTGGTAGCCGGGTGGTGAAGTATGAACAGCGTTTTTGTAATTCCGAGTTTGGTCAGCTGAAATTCAGCCCGGCTGAAGTGGCGGTGATGACCACTCTGCTGCTGCGCGGCGCGCAAACGCCGGGTGAGCTGCGCACCCGCAGCTCACGGATGCACGACTTTAGCGACATGGCCGAGGTTGAGCAGACCCTGGAGAAGCTGAGCAGTCGCGAAAGCGGTGCGCTGGTGGTTCGTCTGGCGAGAGAGCCAGGCAAACGGGAAAGCCGCTATATGCACCTGTTCAGCGGAGAGCCGGATGAGGCCACGCTGGCAGGCAGCGACGGTGATGTGGCTGATGAAGGGTTGAGCGCGCGCGTCGACCAGCTCGAGCAGGAGGTTGCGCTGCTAAAGCAGCAGCTGGCTGCACTGCTGGCAAGCCGGGAGGCGGAATAAATGGCCGCGTTGAGAGTGGGTATTGTCGGCCTCGGGGGGATTGCCCAGAAGGCCTGGCTGCCGGTTGTCACCCGCACGGACGGCTGGGTGATTTCGGGAGCCTGGTCGCCCAACCAGCAGAAGGCGCGGCCGGTCTGCGACGCGTATCGTATTCCGCTCCTCGCTTCCCTCAACGATCTGGCTGCGGTCAGCGATGCGGTGTTTGTGCATAGCAGCACGGCGAGCCATTTTGCCATTGTTGATATGCTGCTGCGCGCCGGGGTGGATGTCTGCGTGGATAAGCCGCTGGCTGCCACCTACGATGAAGCGGAACAGCTGGTGGCGCTTGCCGAGGCAACAGGCCGTAAACTGATGGTGGCGTTCAACCGCCGCTTCGCGCCGCGCTATCTGCAACTGCGCGCGGTGCTCTCCCAGCCCGCCTCGCTGCGCATGGATAAACACCGCAGCGACAGCGTCGGGCCGCAGGATGCGCTGTTCACCCTGCTGGATGATTACCTGCACGTGGTGGATACGGCGCTCTGGCTGAGCGGTGGGGAAGGCGTACTGCAGAGTGGGGTGCTGCAAACCAACCCGCAGGGGCAGCTGCTGTTTGCCGAGCACCATTTCCGCACAGGGGATACTCAGGTTACCACCAGTATGCACCGACGTGCCGGCAGCCAGATGGAAACGGTGCTGGCGGTGGACGACGGGGCGGTATTCCGCATCGGCGATATGCGCGACTGGCAGCAGGAGAGCGGAGGGCGCATTATTACCGATCCAATCCCGGGCTGGCAGAGCACGCTGGAGCAGCGGGGTTTCGCCGGCGCCGCGCATCATTTTATCCGCAGCATTGAAAATCAGACAATGCCGGAGATTAGCGGTGAACAGGCCTTATTGGCGCAGCGCCTGGTGGAAAAACTCTGGCGCGACGCGGATTGCAGCCGGTTGCCTTAAGCCGGCACGCCTCCGTGAAGAGGCGGTTGGTTTATAGGGTGTAACAATCGTGAGTGGTTATTTCCTTTCATATCCGTAGACTATCCGCACCTTATTCCGGCCGCTACGGCGGTCGGGAAACCCAAATCAGGAAACACATGAACCTGTTGAAATCATTAGCAGCGGTCAGTTCTATGACCCTGTTTTCTCGCGTGCTGGGCTTTGCCCGCGACGCGATTGTGGCCAGAATATTCGGCGCGGGAATGGCCACCGATGCCTTTTTTGTGGCCTTCAAACTGCCAAACCTGCTGCGCAGGATCTTCGCGGAGGGCGCGTTCTCGCAGGCTTTTGTGCCGATCCTCGCTGAATATAAAAGCAAACAGGGAGAAGAGGCCACGCGGATTTTCGTGGCCTATGTCTCGGGGCTGTTGACCCTGGCGCTGGCGATTATCACCGTTCTGGGGATGTTTGCCGCCCCCTGGGTTATCCTGGTGACGGCTCCGGGATTTGCCGATACGGCCGATAAATTCGCGCTGACCTCCTCGCTGCTGCGGGTGACATTCCCTTATATCCTGCTGATTTCACTGGCCTCGCTGGCAGGCGCAATCCTGAATACGTGGAACCGCTTCTCGGTGCCCGCTTTCGCCCCGACCCTGCTTAACGTGAGCATGATTGGCTTTGCGCTGTTTGCGGCACCGCACTTCCATCCACCGGTGATGGCGCTGGCCTGGGCCGTGGTCGCGGGGGGCGTGCTACAGCTGGGCTACCAGCTGCCGCATCTGAAGAAAATCGGCATGCTGGTCCTGCCGCGTCTGAATCTGAAAGATGCCGGCGTCTGGCGGGTGATGCGCCAGATGGGGCCGGCTATTCTGGGCGTGTCCGTCAGCCAGATCTCGCTGATTATCAATACCATTTTCGCCTCTTTTCTCGCCTCGGGTTCCGTTTCCTGGATGTACTACGCCGACCGCCTGATGGAGTTTCCCTCCGGCGTGCTTGGCGTGGCGCTGGGCACCATTCTGCTGCCGTCGCTGGCGAAGAGCTTTGCCAGCGGTAACCAGGATGAATACTCCCGCCTGATGGACTGGGGACTGCGCCTGTGCTTCCTGCTGGCACTGCCGAGTGCGGTAGCGCTGGGGATCCTGGCCAAGCCGCTGACCGTGGCGCTGTTCCAGTACGGTAAGTTTACCGCGTTTGATGCGGCGATGACCCAGCGTGCGCTGATCGCCTATTCCGTCGGGCTGATGGGGCTGATTGTGGTGAAGGTGCTGGCGCCCGGCTTTTACTCGCGACAGGACATTAAAACCCCGGTCAAAATCGCCATGGTGACGCTGGTGATGACCCAGGTGATGAACCTGGCGTTTATCGGCCCGCTGAAGCACGCCGGACTGTCGCTGTCGATTGGCCTGGCGGCCTGCCTTAATGCGGCACTGCTTTACTGGCAGCTGCGCAAGCAGGATATCTTCCAGCCGCAGCCGGGCTGGCGCAGCTTCCTGGTTCGTCTGTTATTAGCCGTACTGGCAATGGCCGCCGCGCTGCTTGGCGTGCTGTACGTGATGCCCGACTGGGCCAGCGGCAATATGCTGTGGCGTCTGATACGCCTGGCGGCGGTTTGCGCCGTGGGCGGTGGGGTTTACTTTGCCGTGCTGATGCTCCTCGGCTTCCGGCTGCGTGACTTTGCCCGCCGGACGGTGGTTTAACCCCGAACGGCGTCGATGCCGTATTCGCGCTTAACGAAAATCGCCTGCGGGCGATTTTTTTTTGCCTGGAAACGTGGCGCAGGCCGTTCGGTTACGGCCTCATCGCTTACTGAAACGCCCCCGAGAATATTCTGCGGCTTTCGTTGTCATCCCCGTCAGGGGACAGCCTTGAATGCCAGCCTGGCATACTCTCTTCCCGTTGAAGCCCTCTTCGCCGGTGCCCCCAGCCGGTGCCAACACGACCCTGGCCTGGCGTCCGCAGGATAGCTGGCCGGTAACGCCAGTCAGGGAGCGCGCGGCCTTTGAGGCGTACCGCAGGCATAAAAAAGCCCCGGCGCGTTGGCCGGGGCTGGATTTCACTTCAGCGTAGAGAAGAGAATGACGCTTAAGGACGGGTTGCCGGAGCGGTTGCCTGGTGAGAGGCCGAGTGACCGCCCGCAGCGCCTTTGCCTTCAAAGTTGAAGTCCGGGCGCACCCAGTCGCTTTGAGGAGCCGGTTCTGGCTGATACGCCGGAGCCGGAGCACTGGTCATTGGCGCACTGGCGTGATGCTTGAAGCTGCCGTGGGAAGCGGCATCACTCACCGGCTTATCGCGTGCCGGTACTGGCGCATGCGGTTCGCTAATGACCGGGGCGTCTTCACTCGTCGCGTCGCTCACATTCAGTACTTCAGCGACCTGCTGAGTGGTTTCCGCGCTGACGCTTGTCGGAGCCTGGGCTGCCAGTTCGCTCGCTGCTTCAGCGTTCTGCTGCTGCTCAACGATATCCGCAACGGCATCAACCGGGGCGAATGCGCTCTGAGGCTCTTCTGCTGCCGGAACGGCTTCAGCGATAGTCTCAGCGGCAACGCTCTCTTTGGCTGGCGGGATGACCGAAGGAACCTCTGCTGCCGGGGTTTCGATAGCGGCGGTTTCATCGGTGTTAACCACGGTAACCTGAGGCTGCTGCTCTTCCGGCAGCGGTTCAGAGATATGAACAGGCTCGGCTTCGACCTGCACGTCTTCTGAAGGCGTTGCGGGTGCAGCGGCTGCCGGTGCTTCGAACGCAGGTGTTTCGATGGCCGGGGCAGATTCCACGGTTTCTTCTGTCGGAATCGCTACGGCCGGTGCGACGGTGGCGGTAACGGCGTCTTCCTGTGCAGGCGTTGCTTCAGCTTCAACCGGCGCTGCTGCCACCGACGGTGCCTCAGCCTCAACCGGCGCTGCTGCCACCGACGGTGCCTCAGCCTCAACCGGCGCTGCTGCAGCCGACGGTGCTTCAGCCTCAACCGGCGACGCGGTTACTGACTCAACCGCCGGAGTGAACGGCGCTGCCGGCGCTTCAGCGTTGGATGACGATGAAGCCACGGCTGCAGCAACGGCTACGCTTGCCGCTGCGGTGTTTTCAGCCGCTTCGTTATCAATATCAACGTCAGCGTGACCGTAGGCCGGAACAACGGACTGTTCCTGCTCAACGGCATCGCTGGCCTGGGCTACCGGGTAGGAGATCCACACTTTGCCTGATGCCATTTCCGGCGATACTACTGCGCTGGTCAGCGGCATTGGCGACTGCGTTGGGTAACGCTCATCGCGGTAACGGCGACGACGCTGACCGCTAACGCGCAGGTGGCGCGGCGAACGACGAGAGCGGCGCGGCATGTTGTTGCTGTCACGATCGTCATTGTCGAAGGCTTCGCCTGCCGTTTCTGGCGCGGCTGGCTGCGCTGCAGGAGCCGGGGCTGCTTCAGTTTCGTCCGGACGGAAGGTACGGGCTGCGGTCTGCTCAGCGGTTTCGATGCGCACTTTCTGGTTCAGCTGGCGCGGTTTACGGCGCGGCATCACCTGCACATTTTCTTCCTGGGCATCAGCATTTTCATCAACGGCAGTAACGACCTGCTCGATGATTTTCTCTTCCTGCACCACAGGACGTTTTTCTTCCTGGCGACGGCGCTGACGATCTGCACGAGGTTCGCGGCGCGGCTGCTGCTCCGCACGGTTCTCTTCGTTCAGATTCTGACGGTCTTCTGCCTGCTCAACCTGAGGAGCCGCGTTACGTTTGTTACGACGGTTGTCATCACGACCTTCACGCGCTTCGCTGTTACGGTCGCGAGAAGTATTGCGGTCGTTACGTTCGTTACGTTCGTTACGGTCATTGCGGTCGGTGTTGCGTTCAGAACGCTCGTTACGATCGCTGTAACGGTCATTGCTGCGCTCAGTACGATCGGTATTGCGGTCGTTCCGCTCGTTGCGATCGCCACGCTCATTGCGCTCGCTGCGGTCATTACGATCGTTACGTTCAGTACGCTCACCGTTACGATCGCGGCGGTTGTTGTTCTGACGACGATTGTTACGACGGTCGCCGCGTGGCGCTGCGCTATCGGTCGCTTTCTTCTCTACGGCTGGCTGAGCTTGTTCAACGGGTTTTTCTTCACCGGCGAACAGCTTTTTCAGACCGCTGAAGAAGCGGCTAATCAGGCCCGGCTGAGCCGGTTCTGCTGCGGCCTGTTCAACCGGTTTTTTGCTTACCGGGGTCACAACGGCTTCGCTGCTGGTTTCCTGCGGAGCCGGAGGCGCATCAGGCATCACGAAGGCGGCAAGGGCAGGCTGCTCAGGACGCTTACGCTCGGCACGCTCTTCTTCCGACGGCAGTGCCATTTCGGTTTCATGCAGTTTAGGCAGGTGATAGCTCAGCGTCTGGGTTTCTTCACCGGTGCGCACACGCAGTACGGAGTAGTGCGGGGTTTCCATCTGATCGTTTGGCACGATGATGGCCCGAACGCCGCCCTGACGTTTCTCGATGGCACTGACGGCATCACGTTTTTCGTTCAGCAGGTAGGAAGCCACCTGCACCGGAACGATAGCGTGAACCTCTTTGGTGTTTTCCTTCAGCGCTTCTTCTTCAATCAGGCGCAGAATGGACAGCGACAGCGACTCGTTATCACGGATGGTGCCGGTACCGCTACAGCGCGGGCAGACGTGATGGCTGGACTCACCCAGTGAAGGGCTAAGGCGCTGACGTGACATCTCCAGCAGGCCAAAGCGAGAAATGTGGCTGATCTGAATACGTGCACGATCCTGGCGTACCGCTTCGCGCAGACGGTTTTCAACCGCGCGCTGGTGGCGAACCGGGGTCATATCAATGAAGTCGATAACGATCAGTCCACCCAGGTCGCGCAGGCGCAGCTGGCGGGCAATTTCATCGGCCGCTTCAAGGTTGGTATTGAACGCCGTTTCTTCGATATCGCCGCCGCGGGTTGCGCGCGCGGAGTTAATGTCGATAGCGGTCAGGGCTTCCGTGCTGTCGATAACGATCGAACCACCGGACGGCAGGCGAACTTCGCGCTGGAAGGCGGATTCAATCTGAGATTCAATCTGATAGTGGCTGAACAGCGGGATTTCACCGGTGTACAGTTTGATTTTGCTGCTGAAGTCAGGGCGGCCCAGCGCGGCAATGTGCTGGCGAGCCAGCTCAAGCACTTTCGGGTTATCGATAAGGATTTCACCGATATCCTGACGCAGGTAGTCGCGGAATGCGCGCACAATTACGTTGCTTTCCTGATGGATCAGGAACGGAGCAGGGCGGCTGTCGGCGGCTTTCTTAATGGCATCCCAGTGCTTCATGCGGAAGCTCAGATCCCACTGCAGGGCTTCTGCTGATTTACCGACGCCGGCGGTACGCACAATTAGTCCCATACCGTCCGGCAGTTCCAGCGCCGAGAGTGCCTCTTTCAGTTCGGTGCGGTCATCACCCTCAATGCGGCGAGAAATACCGCCAGCACGCGGGTTGTTCGGCATCAGAACCAGATAGCTTCCCGCCAGGCTGATAAAGGTGGTTAAGGCAGCGCCCTTGTTGCCACGCTCTTCTTTATCAATCTGAACAATCACTTCCTGACCTTCACGGAGAACGTCCTTGATATTAGGGCGACCGTGAGCGGAATAGTTAGCGGGGAAATATTCGCGAGAGATTTCTTTCAGAGGTAGGAAACCGTGTCTTTCAGCACCGTAATCAACGAAGGCGGCTTCAAGGCTGGGTTCAATGCGAGTGATCTTACCTTTGTAGATATTGGCTTTCTTCTGTTCGTGTCCTGGGCTTTCGATATCCAGATCGTACAGGCGTTGGCCGTCTACGAGAGCCACACGCAACTCTTCCTGCTGAGTTGCGTTTATCAACATTCTTTTCATCGTAACTTACTCATTATTCTTACATTAGGGACTAAGCTGCGGGCAAAGTAACGCTGGACGTATTGAACCGATGGCCCCGTGTCTCATCGCTTAGTCGTCAACCTCTCGGGTGTCGGCAGCTCAAGGGGCGCAAAATCACGGTAGCCTGTTTTACATATGGAAAAACAGCGCTTTGTAAGGGGGGAACCGCCAGTAGATTACCAGGTGAACCAATCCCGTTTTTTCGTCCAGGCTGCAACCCGCAGCCCGCTAAATGCCTGATTGCACAATACGTCTTACGCCATTGCTGCGTGTATGGGCTATCCGGCAAAATTTTTGTAATACACCCCAAATCTATTGGGTTAACGCTTTTCCTTGCATTCCCAAGATGTCGCGTCAAAAACGGAATCATTATTCCATTGCTAAGCTTGAGAGCGCAAGATGACTTTATCCGCGATGAGAAGTTTATCCCGTCTTTTAAAACGAATTGCAGTGCTTTTCAGCAAACTGTATAAAATCCGGCCATAACTTCCTTGCGGCGGTCATCCATGTCAGTTAAGCACATAAAAAGATGTGGCGCTATCACTGCCGGGTATTTAGAATCGCCAACCATGAAAACCATGACTCCAGCCGTACAAATAATTGCCATTTCTGCTGATGAAGCAGGACAGCGCATCGATAACTTTTTACGCACTCAGTTAAAAGGCGTGCCGAAAAGTATGATTTATCGCATTTTGCGTAAGGGCGAAGTGCGGGTGAATAAAAAGCGCGTCAAGCCTGAATACAAACTCGAAGACGGTGACCAGGTTCGTGTTCCGCCGGTGCGCGTGGCCGAACGAGAAGAAGAGAGCGTTTCACCTAAGCTGGCAAAAGTGGCGGCGTTAAGTGATGCGATAATTTATGAAGATGAGCATATCCTGGTGCTCAATAAACCTTCCGGTACGGCCGTACACGGCGGCAGCGGCCTGAGCTTTGGCGTGATTGAAGGGCTGAGGGCGCTGCGCCCGGAAGCGCGTTTTCTTGAACTGGTGCATCGCCTGGACCGCGATACTTCCGGCATTTTACTGGTGGCGAAAAAGCGCTCCGCGCTGCGTTCCCTGCACGAGCAGCTGCGTGAAAAGGGTATGCAGAAAGATTATCTGGCGCTGGTTCGCGGCCAGTGGCCGTCACACGTTAAATCGGTACGTGCGCCGTTGCTGAAAAATATTCTGCAAAGCGGCGAACGGATAGTGAAGGTCAGCAGCGAAGGCAAACCGTCGGAAACGCTGTTTAAGATCGAGGAGCGCTATACGTTCGCCACGCTGGTGAAAGCCAGCCCGGTCACCGGGCGCACCCATCAGATCCGAGTGCATACCCTGCATGCCGGGCACCCGATTGCCTTTGACGATCGCTACGGCGAAGCGGATTTTGACATGCAGCTGAAATCCACCGGCCTGAATCGCCTTTTCCTGCACGCGGCGGCCCTCAGGTTCACTCATCCCGGGACCGGTGAAGTGATGCGCGTGGAAGCCCCACTGGATGATGGCCTTAAGCGCTGTCTTGCGGTGCTTCGCAAGCAAAGCAGCTAATCATCGTAATAATGAATGCGGCAGCCTCTGCCGCATTCCGCTGTTCAGGCTAGCGGGTCCATTCCGGCTTTCCTTAACATCTCACACAGCGCAATTAACGGTAGCCCGATCAGCGTATTCGGGTCGCGGCCGGACAGACGTTCGAACAGCGTAATCCCCAGACCTTCACTTTTAAAGCTCCCCGCGCAGTTCAGCGGCAGTTCCCGGCTGACGTAGTGGGCGATTTCGGTCTCGCTCAGCTGACGAAAGTCCACGGTAAAAGGTTCGCACAGCGTTTGCAGGCTCTGATGACGGCTGTCATACAGCGCCAGCCCGGTATAAAACACCACGCTCTGTCCACTGGCGGCGCGAAGCTGGGCGCGGGCGTTCTCCTCGGTGTGGGGCTTACCGCAAACCACGCCCTCCACGACGCAGACCTGATCGGAGCCGATAATCAGATGCTCGGGGTAGCGCCCGGCCAGCGCCTGAGCTTTCGCCGCCGCCAGGCGCACAACCAGCTGCTCCGCCGTTTCATTTTCCTGCCGTGTTTCATCCACCTCCGGCGCATCGGTAATAAAGGGTAACTGTAATTTGGTTAACAGTGCGCTGCGGTAAGTCGACGTTGAGGCTAAAACCAGCTGAGACATATTTTTTTCCAGAATAGATAGCGAATCGATGAAAGGCATTTTAAACTGTGCGCCGCACTGGATGCGAATAATGGCTGAAAGATGTCGTTACACGGCCTTTTTCTTTGACTCTATGTCGTTACAAAGTTAATATGCGCGCCCTATGCAAAAGGTAAAATTACCCCTGACTCTCGATGTGGTGCGAACCGCTCAGAAACGCCTGGACTACCAGGGTGTTTACACCCCTGAACAGGTTGAGCGAATTGCCGACTCGGTGGTTAGTGTGGACAGTGATGTAGAATGTGTGATGTCGTTTGCGATCGACAATCAGCGTCTGGCGGTACTGAAAGGTACAGCTGAAGTTTCCGTGACGCTATGTTGTCAACGCTGCAACAAGCCGTTCCCGCAGCATGTCCACGTATCGTACTGTTTCAGCCCGGTCGTTACTGACGAGCAGGCCGAAGCACTACCGGAAGCGTACGAGCCAATCGACACCAACGAGTTTGGTGAAACCGATTTGCTGGCAATGGTTGAAGATGAAATCATCCTCGCCCTGCCTGTCGTTCCGGTGCATGATTCTGAACACTGTGAAGTGTCCGAGGCGGACATGGTCTTTGGTCAGTTGCCTGCAGAGGCAGAAAAACCAAATCCATTTGCCGTATTAGCCAGTTTAAAGCGTAAGTAATAGGAGTAAGGTCCATGGCCGTACAACAGAATAAACCAACCCGTTCCAAACGTGGCATGCGTCGTTCACACGATGCGCTGACCACTGCAGCACTTTCCGTAGATAAAGTTTCTGGTGAAACTCATCTGCGTCACCACATCACTGCGGATGGTTACTACCGCGGTCGCAAGGTCATCGTTAAGTAATTCCGCGGAATAGCGCGGTAATACTTTGACACGATTGACCCTGGCGATAGATGCCATGGGCGGGGATTTCGGTCCCTGCGTGACAGTGCCTGCGGCAATGCAGGCACTGGCATCTGATTCGCACCTGCATCTTCTTCTGGTCGGCGATCCCGACAAAATCACGTCATTACTAGCCACAGCTGATTCTGCGCTGCGCGCACGTATGCAGGTTATTCCTGCTGAATCGGTTATTGCCAGTGATGCCAGACCTTCGCAGGCGATTCGCGCCAGCCGCGGGTCGTCAATGCGTATTGCGTTAGAGCAGGTGAAAGCCGGCAACGCAGATGCCTGTATCAGCGCCGGTAACACCGGTGCGCTGATGGGACTGGCGAAAATATTATTACGGCCGCTGGAAGGGATTGAACGTCCGGCGCTGATGACCGTACTGCCTAATCAGCTCAAGGGGAAAACCGTTGTGCTGGATTTAGGTGCTAATGTCGAATCCGACAGTGCTATGCTGGTGCAGTTCGCCATTATGGGTGCGGTGATGGCTGAAGAAGTGTTGGAAATTGCCAATCCGCGCGTGGCGCTGCTCAACATAGGCCAGGAAGAAACCAAAGGGTTAACGGCAATTCGCGAAGCGGCAGCAGCACTTCGTGATTCACCAGAAGTTAACTATATTGGTTACCTTGAAGGTAACGATCTTCTTACCGGCAAGACGGATGTTCTGGTGTGCGATGGCTTCATCGGGAACGTCACGTTGAAAACTATGGAAGGTGTGGTAAGAATGTTTCTTTCGCTGTTGAAATCACAGGGCGAAGGTAAAAAAAAGGCATGGTGGCTGAGACTATTGGGGCGCTGGATCCAAAAGCGTCTGGCGAAGAATTTCGGCCATCTCAACCCCGACCAGTACAATGGCGCCTGTCTGTTAGGATTACGCGGCACCGTGATTAAAAGTCATGGCGCAGCCAATCAGCGCGCGTTTACCGTCGCGATACAACAGGCAGAGCAGGCGGTGCGGCGGCAAGTTCCCGAGCGGATTGCTGCCCGCCTACAGGCTGTATTACCTAAGAGTGACTGAGCGTACATGTATACGAAGATTATCGGTACGGGCAGCTATTTGCCCGAACAGGTGCGGACTAACGCCGATCTGGAAAAAATGGTGGATACGTCGGACGAGTGGATTGTCACCCGAACCGGTATCCGTGAACGTCGTATTGCTGGCCCGGATGAAACCGTGGCGACGATGGGCTTTCATGCCGCCGAGCGTGCGCTCTCTATGGCGGGCATTGATAAAAATGACATCGGTTTGATCGTGGTTGCGACCACCTCTTCCAGCCATGCGTTCCCAAGTTCTGCCTGCATGATCCAGCAGATGCTGGGCATTGACGATGCGGCCTCTTTCGATCTGGCGGCGGCCTGTGCGGGCTTCACTTACGCACTGAGCGTGGCCGACCAGTATGTTAAAAACGGTGCGGTAAAATATGCGCTGGTGATCGGTGCTGATGCGCTGTCGCGCACGCTCGATCCTGAGGATCGCGGCACGATCATCCTGTTTGGTGATGCTGCCGGTGCGGTCGTTCTCGGTGCCAGCGAAGAGCCGGGCATTATCTCTACCCATCTGCATGCGGACGGCCGCTATGGCGAGCTGCTCACCCTGCCAAACCAGGACCGCGAACATCAGGAAAAGCCTGCGTATCTCACGATGGCAGGTAACGAAGTGTTCAAAGTAGCCGTGACGGAACTGGCGCATATCGTTGATGAAACGCTCAAGGCGAATGACCTTGACCGCGCTGCCATCGACTGGCTGGTGCCGCATCAGGCCAACCTGCGAATTATCAGCGCAACGGCCCGCAAGCTGGGTATGGACATGGATAAAGTGGTGGTGACGCTCGATCGCCACGGCAATACCTCCGCCGCTTCCGTGCCGTCCGCCCTGGATGAAGCCGTGCGCGACGGGCGTATCCAACCTGGCCAGCTGATTCTGCTGGAGGCCTTCGGTGGCGGTTTCACCTGGGGTTCCGCTCTGGTTCGTTTTTGATTAACAGGAAATAACGATGACGCAATTTGCAATGGTATTCCCGGGACAGGGATCGCAAACGGTAGGCATGCTGGCTGATTTAGCCGCAGGTAACCCGATTGTCGAAAAAACCTTCCGCGAAGCTTCTGACGTGCTGGGTTACGATTTGTGGCAGCTGGTACAGCAGGGACCTGCTGAAGAGTTGAACAAAACCTGGCAAACTCAGCCCGCTTTACTGGCTGCTTCTGTTGCCATTTTCCGCGTTTGGCAGGAAAAAGGCGGAAAAGTACCGTCAATGCTTGCAGGGCACAGCCTGGGTGAGTACAGTGCCCTGGTTTGCGCGGGTGTGATTGCGTTTGCCGATGCCATTAAGCTGGTTGAACTGCGCGGTAAGCTGATGCAGGAAGCCGTTCCGGAAGGCACGGGTGCCATGCAGGCGATTATCGGTCTGGATGATGAGGCGATTGCCAAAGCCTGTGAAGAGTCTGCCCAGGGGCAGGTTGTCTCTCCGGTGAACTATAACTCACCGGGCCAGGTTGTGATCGCGGGCAATAAAGAAGCCGTTGAGCGTGCAGGCGCAGCCTGTAAAGCCGCGGGCGCCAAGCGCGCTCTGCCGCTGCCGGTCAGCGTGCCGTCGCACTGTGCGCTGATGAAGCCCGCTGCTGACAAGCTGGCCGTTGCGCTGGAGCAGCTGACCTTTAACGCACCGGCATTCCCGGTGGTGAATAACGTTGATGTTCAGTGTGAGACATCACCTGAAGCCATCCGTAGCGCACTGGTCCGCCAGCTGTACAGCCCGGTTCGCTGGACCGGTTGCGTAGAATTTATGGCTCAGCAGGGCGTGACGTCGCTGCTGGAAGTGGGTCCGGGTAAAGTGTTAACCGGGCTGACTAAACGTATTGTTGACACCCTGACGGCGGCGGCGGTAAACGACCAGGCCAGCCTGTCAGCGGCGCTTGAACAATAACACGAGGAACAACATGAATTTCGAAGGTAAAATCGCGCTGGTTACCGGTGCAAGCCGTGGTATCGGCCGTGCTATCGCGGAGACGCTTGTCGCCCGCGGTGCCAAAGTTGTCGGTACGGCGACCAGCCAGAACGGAGCCGAAGCGATCAGCGCTTATCTGGGCGACAGCGGGAAGGGCATGCTCCTGAACGTGACTGACCCGGCTTCGATCGAGACCGTGCTGGAAAATATTCGCGCCGAATTTGGCGAAGTGGACATTTTAGTCAATAATGCTGGCATCACGCGTGATAATCTTCTGATGCGCATGAAAGACGATGAGTGGCAGGATATCCTGGACACCAATCTGACTTCAGTATTCCGTCTGTCAAAAGCGGTAATGCGTGCCATGATGAAAAAGCGGGTGGGCCGAATTATTACCATTGGCTCCGTAGTTGGAACAATGGGTAATGCGGGTCAGGCAAACTATGCGGCAGCAAAAGCAGGTTTGATTGGCTTCAGCAAGTCACTGGCGCGTGAAATTGCGTCACGTGGCATTACCGTTAACGTCGTGGCACCTGGTTTCATTGAAACCGACATGACGAGTGCGCTGAACGAAGATCAGCGTGCGGGTATTCTGGCGGAAGTTCCCGCGGGCCGCCTCGGCAGCGCGCAGGAAATCGCTAATGCCGTCGCATTTTTAGCCTCTGACGAGGCAGCTTACATCACTGGTGAAACGCTGCACGTCAATGGCGGAATGTATATGGTCTGATAATCACGAAAACTATTTGCGTTATTTGAGGCAAAAGCCGCAAAATAGCGTAAAATCGTGGTTTGACCAGCCGGGATTTAGTTGCATCTTTTTCAACATTTTATACACTACGAAAACCATCGCGAAAGCGAGTTTTGATAGGAAATTTAATAGTATGAGCACTATCGAAGAACGCGTTAAGAAAATCATTGGCGAGCAGCTGGGCGTTAAGCAGGAAGAAGTTGTTAACACTGCCTCTTTTGTAGAAGATCTGGGCGCTGATTCTCTTGATACCGTTGAGCTGGTAATGGCTCTGGAAGAAGAGTTCGATACCGAGATTCCGGATGAAGAAGCTGAGAAAATCACTACTGTTCAGGCTGCTATTGATTACATCAATGGTCACCAGGCATAAGTGAGCATCTCCAGGCGGTCATTCGACCGCCTGAGTTTTATCTAACTATCCCACATCGCGTCAATTTTTCCCTCCCTGGAGGACGAACGTGTCTAAGCGTCGTGTAGTTGTGACTGGTCTTGGCATGTTGTCTCCTGTCGGCAATACCGTAGAGTCTACCTGGAATGCTCTTGTTGCCGGTCAGAGTGGCATCAGCCTGATTGACCATTTTGATACTAGTGCCTACGCAACGCGTTTTGCTGGCTTAGTAAAGAATTTTAATTGTGATGAAATCATCTCGCGTAAAGATCAGCGCAAGATGGATGCTTTCATTCAATATGGCGTTGTTGCTGGCGTTCAGGCCATGCAAGATTCTGGCCTTGTCATTACCGAAGAAAACGCTGGACGTGTTGGTGCCGCGATTGGCTCCGGTATCGGTGGTCTTGGTTTGATTGAAGAAAACCATGCCTCACTGGTCAACGGTGGCCCGCGTAAAATTAGTCCGTTCTTTGTGCCTTCAACCATTGTGAATATGGTTGCCGGGCATCTGACTATTATGTACGGAATGAAAGGCCCAAGTATTTCCATTGCTACCGCCTGTACGTCTGGCGTGCATAACATTGGTCATGCAGCTCGTATCATCGCCTATGATGATGCCGATGTGATGCTGGCCGGTGGTGCAGAAAAAGCCAGTACGCCACTGGGCGTGGGTGGTTTCGGTGCCGCACGCGCACTGTCAACCCGCAATGAAAATCCGCAGGCTGCCAGCCGTCCGTGGGATAAAGACCGTGACGGTTTTGTTCTCGGCGATGGTGCAGGTCTGATTGTGCTGGAAGAGTATGAGCACGCGAAAAAGCGCGGCGCTAAAATCTACGCGGAAATCGTAGGTTTTGGTATGAGCAGCGATGCTTATCATATGACTTCGCCGCCGGAAAACGGCGCAGGCGCAGCGCTGGCAATGGTCAACGCGCTGAAAGATGCCCGAATTTCTCCGGAACAGATTGGCTATATCAACGCGCACGGTACGTCAACGCCGGCCGGTGATATCGCTGAAGCTCAGGCCGTGAAATCCGTTTTCGGGGCTTCTGCCGGAAGCGTGATGGTCAGCTCGACGAAATCCATGACCGGCCACCTGTTAGGTGCGGCGGGTGCGATTGAATCGATCTTCACTATTCTTGCCCTACGCGATCGGGTTGTACCGCCAACCATCAATCTGGATAACCCGGACGATGGCTGCGATCTGGACTTCGTTCCGCATACCGCGCGTCAGGTCACAGACCTGGAATACACCCTGTGTAATTCCTTCGGATTCGGTGGTACCAACGGGTCACTGATTTTCCGTAAAGTCTGATTTTTGACTTTCGCTAAAAGCCTGCCTCACGGCGGGCTTTTTTTTGCCTGCAGAATGGGGACTGGGGTCAAACCGCATGCGCCGTTTTATCACGTTATCTCAGCCCTGGAAGATCATGCGTAAGGGTTTATCACCTGATGCCCGTCCTTTTTCGTTACAGATTCGGATGATTCTGGCGCGCCGGACAGGTAATCTTGCTGCATGATCGAGAATGGAGAAGTCAGCATGATGTGGGTCAATGGCGAGCAGCAGAGTGTCGTTGCTGCAAGCGATCGGGCAGTCCAGTTTGGTGACGGCTGTTTTACCACCGCCCGCATACGGTCTGGCGAAGTGGAACTGTTCACCGCGCATACGGCGCGCCTGCAGCAGGGCTGCGAGCGGCTGATGATTACCGGCGTGGACTGGCAGCGGCTCGGCCAGGAAATGCGTTACGCAGCTGCTCAACACCAGGAGGGCGTTCTCAAGGCGATCGTCACCCGAGGCAGCGGAGGGCGGGGATACAGTGCCGCTGGCTGCGCAGCGCCCACGCGCATCGTTTCCGTTTCCGCCTATCCCGCACACTACCACGCGCTGCGCGAGAGCGGGGCAAGGCTGGCACTCAGCCCAATACGGTTGGGGAAAAATCCGCTGCTGGCGGGAATAAAGCACCTGAACCGGCTGGAGCAGGTGCTGATCCGCACACGGCTTGAGCAGACTGATGCCGACGAGGCGCTGGTGCTTGACACTGATGGCATGCTGGTGGAATGCTGTGCGGCAAATTTTTTCTGGCGTATCGGGGACGCGGTTTTCACTCCGGATTTAACCGCCTCGGGCGTAAACGGTATCCAGCGTCAGCGGGTAATGCAGCAGGTCGTCGAGCTGGGGTTCACCCTGAGCGAGGTCCGTTCGGGCATCGATGTGCTGGCAGAGGCCGAAGAAGTGCTGATCACCAATGCGCTGATGCCGGTTTTACCCGTGTGCCAGATCGAGGCGTGGCACTTCAGCTCGCGCCGTTTATTTCGTCTGCTTAACCCCCATTAATCAACCGTGGAATTTTCATGACTAAAACACGCAAAATTATCGCCGGGGTCGTTGCTGTCTCTCTGCTGGCCGTCGCTTACGGATACTGGCAGACCCGTCAGTTCGCGGATTCCCCGCTGACGGTGGACAAAGAAACCATCTTTACCCTCCCGGCAGGTTCTGGCCGGGTGGTGCTGGAAGCGCAGCTGGAATCAAAGCACATTATCAAACAGAGTCCCTGGTTCGGCGTGTTGCTAAAGCTGGAGCCGGATCTGGCGAAGTTCAAGGCCGGAACCTATCGCCTTGACCCTGAAATGACCGTTCGCGACATGCTGGCACTGCTCGCCAGCGGTAAAGAAGCCCAGTTCCCGCTGCGGTTTGTTGAAGGTACGCGGATGCAGGAGTGGCTGAACCAGCTGCGCAGCGCGCCTTATTTAAAGCACACCCTGGCGGATGACCAGCTGGCTACCGTCGCCAGCGCACTCAAGCTGGAGGGCGAAGCGAAGGGCGTTGAGGGATGGTTCTATCCCGATACCTATCTGTATACCGCCAATACTACCGATGTCGCGGTGCTCAAGCGTGCGTATCAACGGATGGAAAAAGAGGTGGACGCGCAGTGGCAGGGGAAAATGGATAATCTGCCCTATAAAAGCAAAAATGATATGCTGACCATGGCCTCGATTATTGAAAAAGAGACGGCGGTCAGCGAAGAGCGCAGCAGGGTGGCTTCGGTATTTATTAATCGCCTGCGGCTGGGGATGCGTCTGCAGACCGATCCAACGGTGATTTACGGGCTGGGGCCGGATTATCGCGGTACGCTGACGCGCAAAGATCTGGAAACGCCGACGGCCTGGAACACTTACACCATTAACGGCCTGCCGCCGGGGCCGATTGCGATGCCGGGTAAAGCCTCGCTGGAAGCCGCAGCACATCCGCTGAAGACCAACTTCCTCTATTTCGTTGCCGATGGGAAAGGTGGGCATACGTTTACCACTAATCTGGCAAGCCACAATAAAGCCGTGCAGGTGTATCGCCTGGCGCTGAAGGAAAAAAATGAACAGTAAATTTATCGTTATTGAAGGCCTGGAAGGGGCAGGTAAAACTACCGCGCGTGATGCCGTGGTGGCCGAGCTGCGTCGTCATGGCATTAACGATATTGTCTTCACCCGTGAACCCGGCGGCACGCCGCTGGCGGAGAAGCTGCGCGATCTGATCAAGCAGGGCATTGAGGGCGAAGAGGTCACCGATAAGGCCGAACTGCTGATGCTGTATGCCGCACGCGTACAGCTGGTGGAAAACGTCATTAAACCGGCGCTGGCCCGGGGAGCGTGGGTGGTGGGCGACAGGCACGATCTTTCGTCACAGGCTTATCAGGGCGGTGGGCGCGGCATGGATAATCAGCTTATGCACAGCCTGAAGCAGGCGGTGCTGGGTGATTTTGCGCCGGACCTGACGCTTTATCTTGATGTAACGCCTGAAATTGGCCTGCAGCGCGCCCGGGCGCGCGGTGCGCTGGACCGTATTGAGCAGGAGTCGCTGAACTTCTTTATCCGCACCCGCGACCGCTATCTGGCGCTGGCCGCGAGCGATGCGCGGATTAAAACTATCGATGCCACCCGCGACCTGCCGCAGGTGACGCAGCAGCTGGAGCAGACGCTGCAGCAGTGGTTACAGGAACAGCAATGAACTGGTATCCGTGGCTGAATAATAGCTACCGGCAGATTATCAGCCAGCATCAGGCACAGCGCGCCCATCATGCGCTACTGATCCAGGCGCTGCCCGGCATGGGTGACGATACGCTGGTCTGGGGGATCGGCCGCTGGCTGATGTGCCGCCAGCCGGATGGCCTGAAGAGCTGCGGCAGCTGTCATGCGTGCCAGCTGATGCAGGCGGGAACACATCCGGACTGGTATCGGCTGGAAGCGGAAAAGGGTAAGAGCGCGCTGGGGATTGATGCGGTGCGTAGCGTAACGGAAAAGCTCTACCATCACGCCCAGCAGGGAGGCGCAAAAGTGGTCTGGCTGCCGGATGCCGCACAGCTGACCGAAGCCGCCGCCAATGCCCTGCTCAAAACGCTGGAAGAACCGCCGCAGAATACCTGGTTCCTGCTCAGCTGTCGTGAGCCTTCGCGTCTGCTGGCCACCCTGCGCAGCCGCTGCCTGCAGTGGCACCTCGCGCCGCCGGATGAAACCCTGAGCCTGAACTGGCTACAGAAGCAGTGCGCGGCGGGCCTGAATGAGCGGACGGCGGCTCTGCGCCTGACCAGCGGCGCACCTGCGGCGGCTCTGACGCTGCTGGAAGAGAAAAACTGGCAGCAGCGTCAGCTCGTTTGCCAGGCGCTGCCCACCGCGATACAGGGAGATCTGCTCAGCCTGCTGCCCGTGCTGAACCATGATGACGCGGCGCGGCGTATCGGCTGGCTCTGTTCGCTGCTGGTTGACGCGGTGAAATGGCAGCAGGGCGGCGGAGCGTATATCAGCAACGTGGACTGCCAGACGCTGGTGATGCAGATTGCCAGCCTGCTGCCGGCCACGGCGATTGACGCCAGTCTGCGCCAGTGGCTGACCTGCCGCGACCGCCTGCTGAACGTCGTGGCGGTTAACCGCGAACTGCTGCTGACCGACCAGCTGCTGAGCTGGGAAGCCATTCTGCATCCTCACGCTACCGATTTAACAGGTTAAGAGTAACGATTATGTTTTTAGTTGATTCGCACTGCCATCTGGATGGCCTGAACTATGAAACGCTGCATCAGGACGTCTCCGACGTTCTGGCGAAAGCCGCCGCGCGTGATGTGAAGTTTTTGCTGGCGGTTGCCACCACGCTGCCCGGCTATAAGGCGATGATCGAACTGATTGGCGATCGTCCCAACGTGGCCTACTCGTGCGGCGTTCATCCGCTGAACCAGGAAGAAGCGTACGATTTTGCCGAACTGCGCCAGCTTGCCGCCGACCCGCGGGTGATTGCGATGGGTGAAACCGGCCTGGACTATTTCTATCAGAAAGAAACCAAAGAGCGCCAGCAGGCCTCATTCCGTGAACACATCCGCGTGGGCCGCGATCTGAATAAGCCGGTCATCGTGCATACCCGCGATGCGCGGGAGGATACGCTGGCTATTCTGCAGGAAGAGGGGGCTGAGGGCTGCGGCGGTGTACTGCACTGCTTTACCGAAGACCGTGAGACGGCGGAAAAACTGCTGGATATGGGCTTCTATATCTCCTTCTCCGGCATCGCCACCTTCCGCAATGCGGAGCAGATCCGCGAAGCCGCACGCTACGTGCCGCTGGACAGAATGCTGGTGGAGACCGACTCGCCGTATCTGGCCCCGGTGCCGCACCGTGGCAAAGAGAATCAGCCGGCCTACACCCGCGACGTGGCGGAATATATGGCGGTGGTGAAGGGCGTCAGCGTTGAAGAGCTGGCGCAGGCCACAACGCAAAACTTTTCCCGCCTGTTCCATGTGCCGATGTCACGACTGACGGATTGATCGACGGACTAATTTTTTTATAGCTCGTAATTAATACCGAATATTTGTAAAGTGCAGCCCGATAAAAACGATGGCTGCATTTTTTTTGCTGAAAAAAGTAGCGGAACTTTGTGAAATCTTCTAAAGAACTGCGGCACGTTCAACGAAACGTGATAGTCATCAAACAAATTTACGCGGATTTATTTTACTCTTCGTAATAAATATCAGGGGCGCAACGACGCCTCACCCGCAAAGGATCCTCCCTCCTTTGCAACGCGCCCGGCGCGAAGAAAAGCACTCATACTCAGGAGCTTTACACTATGTTCAAAAATGCATTTGCGAACCTGCAAAAGGTCGGTAAATCGCTGATGTTGCCTGTATCGGTCCTGCCGATTGCAGGTATCCTGCTGGGCGTTGGTTCCGCCAACTTCAGCTGGCTGCCTGCGGTAGTATCGCAGGTTATGGCAGAAGCAGGCGGGTCGGTCTTTGCCAACATGCCGCTGATTTTTGCCATCGGCGTGGCACTCGGCTTTACCAATAACGACGGCGTTTCCGCGCTGGCCTCCGTTGTTGCCTACGGCATCATGGTGAAAACCATGGCGGTCGTGGCTCCGCTGGTGCTGCATCTTCCTGCGGAAGAGATCGCGGCCAAACACCTGGCGGACACCGGCGTCCTCGGGGGTATTATTGCCGGTTCGATAGCGGCCTACATGTTCAACCGCTTCTATCGTATTCAGCTTCCTGAGTATCTGGGCTTCTTCGCCGGTAAACGCTTCGTGCCGATTATCTCCGGCCTGACGGCGATCTTCCTGGGCGTGGTGCTCTCCTTCATCTGGCCACCGATTGGTACGGCTATTCAGACCTTCTCCCAGTGGGCTGCGTATCAGAACCCGGTCGTGGCCTTTGGTATCTACGGCGTGGTGGAACGTGCGCTGGTACCGTTTGGTCTGCACCATATCTGGAACGTTCCTTTCCAGATGCAGATTGGTGAATTTACCAACGCGGCGGGCCAGGTGTTCCACGGCGATATCCCGCGTTACATGGCAGGTGACCCAACCGCAGGTAAACTGTCCGGCGGCTTCCTGTTCAAAATGTACGGTCTGCCAGCGGCGGCCATTGCTATCTGGCACTCAGCGAAACCGGAAAACCGCGCCAAAGTGGGCGGTATCATGATCTCCGCAGCGCTGACCTCGTTCCTGACCGGTATCACCGAACCGATTGAATTCTCCTTCATGTTCGTTGCGCCAATCCTGTATGCGATCCACGCTATCCTGGCCGGTCTGGCCTTCCCAATCTGTATTCTGCTGGGAATGCGCGACGGTACCAGCTTCTCGCACGGCCTGATCGACTTTATCGTTCTGAGCGGTAACAGCAGCAAAATCTGGCTGTTCCCAATCGTGGGTATCATCTACGGTCTGGTGTACTACACCATCTTCCGCGTGCTGATTGCGAAGCTGAACCTGAAAACCCCGGGTCGTGAAGACAGCTCTACCGAGCAGACCACCGGCAACGCCACTGAAATGGCCGCTAACCTGGTGGCCGCGTTCGGCGGTAAAGACAACATCACCAACCTGGATGCCTGCATCACCCGCTTACGCGTCAGCGTTGCCGACGTCAGCAAGGTTGACCAGGCCGGGCTGAAAAAACTGGGCGCGGCCGGTGTGGTGGTTGCCGGTTCCGGCGTACAGGCTATTTTCGGTACCAAGTCTGACAACCTGAAAACCGATATGGATGACTACATCCGCAAGATGTAATCGGGCAGGATGATGACCCAAAAGGGGAGGCCAGCGGCTTCCCCTTTTGCTATTTATCGGGCGGATAAACGGGGCTGCTACGGCGCTGAACTGCTGCAAAGCCGCGCAGTCGGGAAAGAAAAATCAGTTGCAGGTTGAAAGAAAACGATTTTCTCGCTCATACTGCGGGTATAAAAAAACACTGCTAAGGATATGCACCATGGCCGAAGAAACGATTTTCAGTAAAATTATTCGTCGTGAAATCCCGTCCGACATCCTGTTTCAGGATGAGCTGGTTACCGCATTTCGCGATATCTCTCCGCAGGCACCCAGCCATATTTTGATCGTACCGAACGTGCTGATCCCAACCGCCAACGACGTGCAGGCAGAGCACGAGGCCGCGCTGGGGCGAATGATCACCGTTGCGTCTAAAATTGCTAAGCAGGAAGGGATTGCAGAAGACGGCTACCGCCTGATCATCAACTGTAATCAACACGGTGGCCAGGAGGTTTATCATATTCACCTTCACCTGGTCGGTGGCCGTCCTTTAGGGCCAATGCTGGCGTCCTGAACACCAGCGAACGGGGACACAATGTTATGCGGGCATGTCTGACGGCTCTGACGTTACTGATTGCATTAACCGGATGCAGTAACGATCGCACCACAATTAATACCTCACAATCGCTGGTGATGGAGTCGTCGGTGCTCTCTGCCGGTATCACCACCGATGAGCCGGTCATCAGTGAAACGGACGGCCAGCAGCGCGCAGTCAGTACGCTGGTGAATCAGCAGGAAAAACCGGTCAGCGTCACCTACCGTTTCTACTGGTATGACGACCGCGGGCTGGAGATTTTGCCTTATGAAAAACCGCGTACGCTGGTGGTGCCTGCGAAGGGTAAAATCGACATTTCATCGCAAACCGGCAATCTGACGGCGAGCAAAGTTCGCCTTTACCTGTATCTGTAAGGAGTGATGGTGTGACAAGTCACCTGTTAAAACTTTCTGGCGTGCTGACGCTGGCGCTGATCCTCAGCGGTTGTGTTCTCAATCAGCAACAGCAGCCCGAGCAGCCGCAGCAGCCTGCGCCGGTCGAACCGGTACAGCCACAGCAGCCTGAGCCGGTGCCGGCACAGCCCGGCCCGATCGAAACCGTGCCGCAGCCGCCGAAAATGCAGACCATCAACTGGCAGGCCAGCGTCACTCCGCTGATTGCACAGATGCTGAAAGCCGACGGCGTGACGGCGGGCAGCGTGCTGCTGGTCGACAACGTGAAAAACAGCACCAACGGCAGCCTGCAAAGCGCCAAAGCGACCGCCGCGCTACAAAGTGCGCTAGCCAACAACAGTCAGTTTACGCTGGTCACCCCGCAGCAGCTGGCGGTGGCGAAACAGACCCTCGGCCTTTCTGCCGAGGACAGTCTGGTATCGCGCAGCAAAGCGATTGGCCTTGCGCGGTACGTTGGTGCCCAGTATGTGCTTTACAGCAACGCGGAAGGGGATGTGAAATCGCCCGAACTGCAAATGCAGCTGATGCTGGTGCAAACCGGCGAAATCATCTGGTCGGGCAGCGGTGACGTCCAGCATTAATCGCGAGTTACAGCAGCTGATTACCCGACAGTTTCCGGCGGCGCAGGCCGCCGGTACTGTTTTACCGCTGGACGGTCTGAGCGGTTACAGCATGAAAGTGACTCTGCCGAATCAGACCCTGCTGGCGCGGCGTTCTGCCGGTGGCCTGCACATGCCCGGCGTTAACCGTCAGCGCGAATACCGTATTCTGCGTAAGCTGAATGCCAGCGGGCAGGTGCCCGGCGTTTATGGCCGCAGCCGGAACTGGCTGCTGCTTGAATGGCTGCCGGGAGCGGCGCTGTCTGCGGAGGCGTTTGATGGTGCGATTGAGCCGCTTACGGAGGTCGTCTGCGGGCTGCACCGGCAGCCATTAACCGGCTACCGGCTTCAGCTAATGCCTTTGCTGATAAGCTACTGGCAGCGTAGCCAGCCTTCGCGACGCACTCTGACCTGGCTCAGAGCGCTCAGGCGCTTGCAGCGCCGGGGCGAGCCTCATCCGCTGCGTCTGGCGGTGCTGCATATGGATATCCACAGCGGCAATCTGATCGGGGCAGGTGAGCGCCTGCGGCTGATCGACTGGGAGTATGCCGGCGACGGTGACGTTGCGCTGGAACTGGCCGCACTGGTCGAGGGTAACGGCCTGAATAACGCGCAGCAGGGACGGCTGATTCGTCGCTATGCCGCGCGGCAGAACATCGACAGCGACAGGCTCAGCCGCCAGATCCGGCGCTGGCAGCCGTGGCTCTTGCTGCTGGCAACCAGCTGGTAAGAACTTCGCTGGCAGCAGACCGGCGAAAACAATTTTGGTGCGCTGGCAGCAGCAGGCTGGCAGCGGCTTTCTCAGTTTAATTAGCCTGATCGACAGGCTCACAGAGGTGCAGTGTGGGACCGGTAATGTTAGATGTGCTCGGCTACGAGCTGGATGCGGAAGAGCGCGAGATTTTGCAGCATCCGCTGGTGGGGGGATTGATTCTGTTTACCCGCAACTATCACGATCCGGCGCAGCTGGCCGAGCTGGTGAGGCAAATCCGCGCGGCATCGCGCCATCGCCTGGTGATTGCCGTTGACCAGGAAGGCGGCCGCGTGCAGCGCTTCCGCGAAGGTTTCAGCCGGCTGCCGGCAATGCAGTCCTTCGCCGCGCTGAATGATGCGGGCGAAGCCGCACGGCTGGCCCAGGAAGCGGGCTGGCTGATGGCCTCGGAGATGATCTCAATGGATATTGATATCAGCTTTGCCCCGGTGCTGGATATTGGCCACGGCAGCGCGGCGATCGGCGAACGCGCGTTCCATGAAGACCCGGCGCAGGCGCTGGCGCTGGCGCGCTGTTTTATTCGCGGAATGCATGAAGCCGGAATGAAAACCACCGGTAAACACTTCCCCGGCCATGGGGCGGTGGCTGCCGACTCCCACAAGGAGACGCCGCGTGACAACCGCAGCGAAGCGGAAATTCGTCAGCACGATATGGCGATCTTCAAACAGCTTATCGACGAGCGTGCGCTGGACGCGATTATGCCCGCCCACGTTATCTATACTCAAGTGGATCCACGCCCGGCCAGCGGTTCCTCACACTGGCTGCAGAACGTTCTGCGTAATGAGCTGGGCTTTGACGGCGTGATTTTCTCGGACGATCTGTCGATGGAAGGGGCGGCGGTAATGGGCAGCTACGCGGAGCGGGGGCAGATGGCGCTGGATGCCGGATGCGATATGATCCTCGTCTGTAATCACCGCGCCGGCGCGGTGAGCGTGCTTGATAACCTGTCACCGATCAATGCAGAACGCGTGGAGCGGCTATACCATCGGGGTTCCTTTACCCGCCAGCAGCTGCTGGGGTCTTCCCGCTGGAAGCAAATCAGCACGACACTCGACAACCTTCAGGAGCGTTGGCTGGCACACAAAGCCGCAAAAGGTAACTGATTTTACCGTCTGCGGCGCGTTAAGTGAGAATGACGATGATTATCTACCTACATGGTTTTGACTCTAACAGTCCGGGCAATCACGAAAAGGTTTTGCAGCTGCAGTTTATCGACCCGGATGTCAGGCTGGTCAGTTACAGCACCCGGCATCCTAAACATGACATGCAACATATTCTTAAAGAGACCGATAAACTGTTAAAGCACTGCAGCGATCCGTCACCGCTGATTTGCGGCGTGGGGCTGGGGGGCTACTGGGCTGAACGTGTGGGCTTTCTGTGTAATATTCGCCAGGCAATCTTTAATCCGAACCTCTGGCCGCAGGAGGTCATGGAAGGGAAGATCGACCGCCCGGAGGAGTACCTGGATATTGCCACGAAATGCGTAACGGACTTCCGCCAGAAAAACCACACTCGCTGCCTGGCCTTCCTGTCACGTCACGACGATGCGCTCGACAGTCAGCGAAGTGCCCTGTTGCTGCGTGAGTTTTATGAACTGGTCTGGGATGAAGTCGAGGGCCATAAATTTAAAAATATCGCGCATCATTTGCCGCGTATAAATCATTTTAAATCCCTCGGATAATATCCCCAAAACGGTTTCCCTGCCTGTTTCGTAACCCGCGTAAAGCGGGTTACGTTGTTAATGTTATTCTTACTATTCTTGGTTTTTATAATAAAATTGACCAGGATCAATTTTCGTAGAACTCATGAATTCCCCCGTGATATCCTGCCCTCAGCTTGCGAATTAACATCGCCAACCCTATGTTTACCAAGGTTATTTATTTAACTTTTGGTTAACGATTGGTTCACTTTTAGAGAGGGTCGTTTGACAGCACCTATGAAGAAAATTGTTATTATCGGCGGGGGTGCCGGCGGACTGGAACTGGCTACCCAGCTGGGCCATAAGCTTGGGCGTAAAAATAAAGCACAAATCACGCTGGTGGATCGCAACCACAGCCATTTATGGAAACCTCTGCTGCATGAAGTGGCGACCGGTTCACTGGATGAAGGCATTGACGGTCTGAGCTACCTGGCTCACGCGCACAAACATAACTTCCAGTTCCAGCTGGGCACGCTGACGCAGCTGGATCGCGAAAACAACCGCGTTCACCTGGCCGAAATCCGTGATGCACAGGGCAGCGTGCTGGTACCTCAACGTGAGCTGGCGTATGACACGCTGGTCATGGCGCTGGGCAGCACCTCGAACGACTTCGGCACCCCGGGCGTGAAGGACAACTGCATCTTCCTGGATAACCCGCATCAGGCGCGTCGTTTCCATAATGAAATGCTGAACCTGTTCCTTAAATTCTCCGCCAGCGAAGGCCCCGCAGAGAAAGTTAACATCGCCATCGTGGGTGCGGGTGCGACCGGCGTGGAGCTTTCCGCTGAACTGCACAATGCCGTTAAGCAGCTGCACAGCTACGGCTATAAAAACCTCGACAGCAATGCGCTGAACGTCACGCTGGTGGAAGCCGGGGAGCGTATTCTGCCTGCGCTACCTGCGCGTATCTCCAGCGCCGCGCATCAGGAGCTGACCAAGCTTGGCGTCCGCGTGCTGACGCAGACCATGGTGACCAGCGCCGAGAAAAACGGCCTGAACACCAAGTCTGGCGAGTTCATCGAGGCCGATCTGATGGTGTGGGCGGCCGGTATCAAGGCACCGGACTTTATGAAAGATATCGGCGGTCTGGAAACCAACCGTATCAACCAGCTGGTGGTTGAACCGACGCTGCAGACCACCCGCGATCCGAACATCTACGCGATTGGTGACTGTGCTTCCTGTGCGCTGCCTGCCGGGGGCTTTGTGCCGCCGCGCGCGCAGTCTGCTCACCAGATGGCATCCCGCGTGCTGGCGAACATCCTCGCTGAAATCAAAGGCAAACCGCAGCAGGCCTATGTCTATAAAGACCACGGTTCGCTGGTTTCTCTTTCTCGTTTCAGCACCGTGGGTAGCCTGATGGGTAATCTGATGCGCGGTTCGATGATGGTGGAAGGGCGTATTGCCCGTTTCGTCTATATCTCTCTGTACCGTATGCACCAGATAGCCCTGCATGGCTACTTCAAAACCGGCCTGATGATGCTGGTTGGCAGTATCAACCGCGTGATCCGCCCAAGACTGAAACTGCACTAATTTCTTAAGCGCAGTGCTGAAACGGCCCGGGGTAACGTTCTTAACTGAGCGTTATCAGCGGGCCGTTTTTTATTCCTCGCCGTCAAATAACTTCAGAACACTCTTAAAACTCGGGACTAATCATGCGTTAGTCGCATTTCTTCCCGTATTCCGATTGTCAGTTTTCCCTCTGCGCCGCAAACTTTGATTCAATTACCCCGGCGCGTCGCGCACGCCGAGTATGCCGTACCTGCCACGGATGTTGCAGCAGGCAAAGATGCGCGGTAACACTTTCAGGAGGGTTTCCTGTGAATAAATCAATGTTAGCCGGTATTGGGATCGGTGTGGCGGCCGCCCTGGGCGTTGCTGCCGTTGCCAGTATGAACGTGTTCGATCGCGGCCCGCAGTTTGCACAGGTATTGTCCGCCACGCCAATTAAAGAAACGATGAAAACGCCGCGTCAGGAATGCCGCAATGTCACGCTGACGCACCGCCGTGCCGTGCAGGATGAGAACCGTATCGCCGGTTCCGTGCTGGGTGCGGTGGCCGGTGGCGTACTGGGCCACCAGTTCGGTGGCGGGCGCGGGCGTGATGTGGCGACCGTGGCGGGTGCTCTGGCCGGTGGTTACGGTGGTAATCAGGTGCAGGGTGCGCTGCAGGATCGCGATACTTACACCACGACCGAGCAGCGTTGCAAAACCGTCTATGATAAGCAGGACAAGATGATGGGTTACGACGTGACCTATAAGATTGGCGATCAGCAGGGTAAGATCCGTATGGATAACGATCCCGGCACGCGCATTCCGCTGGACGGCAACGGTCAGCTGGTGTTGAACAATAAGGCCTGATTGTTGGTTTGAGGCTAAAGCCACTGAAGTTGCTGAAGTTGCTGAAGTCGCTGGAAGCGGGGTGGCTCGGTTCAGCCTCTGCGGTGGCTTCCGGGCGGTCCTCGCGTCGTGCTCTGCACGATGCCCTCGGTGGCCGCATCTGGCCGGTCGGACCGGCAAAGACGGGTCGTCCCTGACCCGACTTTGCCTGACGCCAGCATCCCTGCTGGCATCTCCTGGCCAGCTGCTTCCACCTCAGCGCTGCGGATTGCCCGTAAGCCACCGCAGAGGCTGGCCCTTTTTATCCTTCGTTGTCGCGATGTAAACGCATTTCTTGTAGCGGATTCCGATCATTTCGCCGCGCCGAAAATTTCGATTATGCGGTAACTCTTCTTTTTAGTGGTCAAGGCAGCAGGCAATGTTTTTGGCCACAGGTAAAGTTGTGGTCTCCTGAATGCTGCGGAATTCCCGTAAGCCACGGCAGAGGCTGTCCCTTTAATTTTCCGTTGCCGCGATGCACATTTTCCGACAGGTATTGCCGAAGATTGAGTGGAATGGCGGAAGAACACGGCTTTTTTAACAGGCAACGCCGAATGCAAAAGCGGAGCGGCGGGGGCCTCCTACGGGCAATCCACAGCGCTGAACGGAGAGAGGAAGCCAGGATTTGGCCACAGGGACGTGGACGAAAGCCAGAGTCGCGCCAGGGATGGCGCGTCTCTGGCGGTCCGATGGGCTGACGAATGCAGTGAAGGTATCGCGAAGCGACGCGAGGACCCGCCCGTAGGGTGCCCCCGCCGCTCAGCACCAGCACCGGCTCTCAGCCAATATACAACGTGCACCCTGAAACGGGCCAGGTCGCCCCTCAGCCCACGTTTTCCAGCATACGCTGCATAAACTCCTGCACCCACTTCATCCGCACCTTACGATCCGCCAGATCGCGGATAAACTTCAGGCGCGTCGGGCCATCAAGACGCCAGTGCTTCGGCTCCTTCTGCAGCAGCCCAATCAGCCATATCGGATCCACCTTATTCTTCTCGGCAAACTCAACGTAGCCGCCGTTATCGCTGGCTTCAATCTTGCGTACGCCCAGCTTCTGAGCCACCAGCCGCAGGGCCGCGATATCCAGCAGATTGCGTGCCGCATCCGGCAGTAAGCCGAAACGATCGATCAGCTCAACCTTGAGGTCATCCAGCTCGCCCTGCTGCTGGGCGCTGGCTATGCGCTTGTAGAAAGAAAGGCGGGTATTCACGTCCGGAATAAAATCGTCCGGCAGCAGCGACGGCATGCGCAGCTCAATTTCGGTCTGGCTGCTGGTCAGGTCCTCCAGCGACGGTTCACGCCCTTCTTTCAGTGCGTTGACCGCATTTTCCAGCAGCTCCATATACAGCGAGAAGCCAATCGTCTCCATCTGCCCACTCTGGCCTTCACCCAGCAGTTCACCGGCACCGCGGATCTCCAGATCGTGCGTTGCCAGCGCAAAACCGGCACCCAAGTCTTCCAGCGAAGCGATGGCTTCCAGGCGCTTATGGGCATCAACGGTCATCGCTTTAGGATGCGGCGTCAGCAGCCAGGCATAGGCCTGATGATGTGAACGACCCACGCGGCCGCGCAGCTGGTGCAGCTGTGCCAGACCAAAATGATCGGCGCGCTCAATGATGATGGTGTTGGCCGTAGGAATATCGATACCGGTTTCAATAATGGTGGTACAGACCAGTACGTTGAAGCGCTGGTGATGGAAGTCGTTCATCACCCGTTCCAGCTCGCGTTCGCGCATCTGACCGTGGCCGATGGCGACCCGCGCCTCCGGTACCAGCGTGGATAAGCGCTGTGCCGCCTTCTCAATATTTTCAACATCGTTATACAGGTAATAGACCTGCCCGCCGCGCAGCACCTCACGTAGGATCGCCTCGCGCACGACCAGATCGTCATATTCGCGAACGAAGGTTTTCACCGCCAGGCGGCGCGCCGGTGGGGTAGCGATAATAGAGAGATCGCGCATGCCGCTCATCGCCATATTCAGCGTGCGGGGGATCGGCGTGGCGGTCAGGGTCAGAATATCGACGTCGGCGCGCATCGCTTTGATGCGCTCTTTGTGACGTACGCCGAAACGGTGTTCCTCATCGACGATCAACAGGCCGAGATCGTGCCATTTAATATCATTCTGCAGCAGCTTGTGCGTGCCGATCAGAATATCGACTTTACCTTCCCCGGCTTCTGCCTGCACCAGCGCCTGTTCCTTCGCGGTACGGAAGCGGGAGAGCATTTCAATGCGTACCGGCCAGTTGGCAAAGCGATCGCGGAAGTTATCATAGTGCTGCTGCGCCAGCAGGGTGGTCGGGACCAGGACCGCCACCTGCTTGTGGTTTTCAACGGCAAGAAAGGCGGCGCGCATTGCCACTTCGGTTTTACCAAAGCCCACGTCACCACAGACCAGACGATCCATCGCCAGCGGCTGGCACATATCGCTCAGCACCGCATTGATGGCCTGGGCCTGGTCCGGCGTCGTTTCAAATGGGAAGCCGTCGCAGAACAGCTGATACTGTTCACGGTCATGGCGGAAGGCAAAGCCTTTTTTCGCCTCACGCTGGGCATAAATATCCAGCAGCTCGGCGGCGACGTCTCGCACCTTTTCAGCGGCTTTTTGACGGGCGCGCGACCAGGCATCGCTACCCAGCTTGTGCAGCGGCGCGTTTTCCTCGGCGCCGCCGGCGTAGCGGCTGATCAGATGCAGCGACGATACCGGCACGTAAAGCTTCGCGTCCCCGGCATAGGCCAGCATCAGGTATTCCGCCGTGATGCCGCCGGTTTCCAGCGTGGTCAGGCCGATGTAGCGCCCGACGCCGTGCTCCAGGTGAACCACCGGCTGACCGGGGTGCAGCTCGGCCAGGTTGCGGATCAGCACGTCGGGGTTGATGGTTCGCTTACTGTCCTGGCGGCGGCGGCTGACGCGTTCGCCCAGCAGATCGCTCTCGCAAATCAGCGCCAGATTGCGCAACCCGTCAATAAAGCCGTGTTCGCTGGCGCCAATCAGCAGGTAATGACCCGGCTGAACGGCCTCTTTCAGCGAACGAATGGGTTTAGGCTTCAGCTTGATGCGGGCCAGCAGCTCCTGCAGCGTCTCGCGGCGACCTTCGCTCTCAACGGAGAACACCACCGAGCCGCTGAAGGACTCCAGGAACTTGCGTAGCGCCTCCAGCGGAGATTTCGCCTGCGCCTGCACCGCCAGGTCCGGCAGCGGCTGATAGTGCAGGTTGGTATTCGCCGCTTTATCCGCCAGCAGATCGGTGCGCAGCTGAATGCGCGGCCAGTTTTTCAGTTCGGCAAACAGCTCATCGCTGCGCAGCCACAGCGTGGGCGGCGCCAGCAGGGGGCGCATCGGGTCGACCTTACGGTTATCAAAGCGCGTATTCACATCCAGCCAGAACCGCTCGGCGCTGCCCTCCAGATCGCCAGCCACCACCAGCAGCGTGCTGGCGGGCAGGTAGCTGAACAGCGCGGGCAGGGGTTTATCGAAAAACAGCGGCTGCCAGTATTCAATCCCGGCGGGAAGGGTGCCTTTACTCACCTGCTGATAGATATGTTCCGGTTCACGGCGCACGTCGAACTGCTCGCGCCACTGGCTGCGGAACAGCTCAATGGCATTTTTATCGGTAGGAAATTCATGTGCCGGAAGCAGATTAATGGCGGAAACTTCTTCCTGCGTTCGCTGCGTATCGACATCAAACAGGCGCAGGCTGTCGATTTCGTCATCAAAAAAGTCGATACGATACGGGCGGTCGCTGCCCATCGGATACAGGTCCAGCAGCGCGCCGCGCGTGGCATATTCACCGTGTTCCATCACCTGGTCAACGCTGCGGTAGCCTGCCTGTTCAAGCTGAGCACGCAGCGTATCGCGGGACAGCTTTTGCCCCTTGCTCATCACCAGCGCATGGCCGTGCAGGAAACTGTGGGGACATACGCGCTGCATCAGGGTATTGACCGGCAGGATGAGAATACCGTGGGTCAGCGAGGGGAGCTGATACAGCGTAGAGAGGCGCGAAGAGATGATTTCCTGATGCGGCGAAAAACTGTCGAACGGCAGCGTTTCCCAGTCCGCCAGCGTCATCACCGGCTGTTCCGTAAACTGACGGATTTCATCCTGTAGCCGCAGGGCATTTTGCATATCCGGTGCAATCAACAGTACCGGCCCCGCATGGCGTTCCACAATTTCAGCGCACTCAACGGCGCAGGCCGCGCCGGTCAGTTGTCCCAGCAGTCGCTGATCCCCGGCGCGCGAGGGAAGCGTATAACGATAGTTTTCAGGCATATTCAGTTCGATTGTCTCTGCTCAAAGGGGAGAGAGGGGAGCCGCCATGATGCCTGTCGGCTGCAATGGCTCTGACAGCAGGGGACCCCAATTCAGCTCTGCCGAGTATACATTCATTTTGCTGACCGCTGGGCACTGTGTCGGTTCGGCCGGTCAATGTTTATTCAACTTTCTCTGTTTTCGCTGAGATGACGATATACAACCGCGAAACCCGGCTGGCTTCAATCATCTGAAAATGACGACGTTCGCGGCACGATGCAACCAAATGGCGCTTTTAAAATGTTTCAGATCAAAAAGTGCCGATAAATAAGCATAGAAGGGTTATAGCGCTGATAGCACTCATTGTCTAAAATCATCAGGTAAAATCGCCGCGCAGCAACAGGGAGAAACCGAGTGAGTTTGCACAAAGGATCACGCTTCTTTCACCCTAAAAGTATCGTACATCTGTGCTTTGCGATCGTTTTTCTGTTCTTAACGCTGTTAACCTGGCATGAAGCGCTGGTGTTAAAGCGAACCTATGAGTCTAATCAGCTGGCCCGGCTGAGCGCGGTGGCGAACAACCTGGATAACCAGTGGCAGCATAACCTGGATGAGCTGGCCTTTTTTCACAGCATGCTCGAGCATTCACTCGGCGATCCGCTCGCGACCGATAAATCGGCTGAGTTTTTGCAGCAGTTCGAACGCGTTCGGCACACCCCGCTCTGGCATATCAGCCCCAGCGATACCCGCGGCGTGCCGCTTAACGGTATCTCCGATGAACAGCTGAGTCAGTTTCCGCTTTTCAGCCGTTCCGACTCGCAGCGGCTGGCTGACGAGCTGAAAGCGGTGCTGGAGATGAGCCTGGTCCTCAAATTTAATCAGCCGGAACGCGATTTCCACTACCGCTTCTGGTACATCTCACGCGCCGGGTTTTACCTCAGTTCCACCCTGCCGGATGCCCGCAGCAATCATTCCCTGGAAAACTTCTCCGCCGTGGCGCATCGGCCCTATTTCACCGAGCTTGATCCGCAGGTGAATCCGCAGCGTAAGACCCTGTGGTCCGGCCCGTATGACTCAACGGATAACGAAGGCCGGGTGGTGACGGTGGCCCGCCCGGTGGACAAAAACGGCTACTGGTATGGCGTGCTGGCGATGGATTTTTCCACGCAGCAAATCAGGGACTATCTGCAGCAGGCGTTGACCACGCGGCAGGAAGGGGGCGTGATGCTGGTCGGGCAACGGTTCAACCTGATTGCCTGGTCAGACGGCAGCCAGCTGGAAGAGTACCGTCTGCATAAGCCGCAGCTGGCCCAGCTTATCGAGCAGTCCGCCGGAAGCCACAGCGGCACCATGCGCTTTGACGGGCGTTTTGTCAGCTGGGTACGCCTGCAGTATTTCAACGGGATGCTGGTCAATGTGCAGACCCTGCATGAAGGGCTGCTGGGCGACAGCGGCCGTGTCGGGCTGGTGCTGCTGCTGACGTGGCTGATGTTCAGCGTGGTGGTCATCGTTTCCCACCAGACGATTATTCGCATGACCGGCAGCCTGCTTAACCTGCAGGAAAAGCTCAGCTGGCGGGCGAACTACGATGGACTGACGCGGCTTCTGAATCGAACCGCGTTCTTTGACCGGGCGGAACAGCTGGCGGCGCTCAACCAGCGCCAGCAGGAGCCGCTCGCCATCATCCAGCTCGACCTCGATCATTTCAAATCGGTTAACGATACCTGGGGCCATAGCGCCGGCGATCGGGTGCTGGCCCACGCCGCATCGGTCATCGGCCAGGCGCTGCGGAAAACGGATATCGCCGGACGGGTGGGGGGCGAAGAGTTCTGTATTCTGCTGCCGGCAACCCGGCTCGATGAAGCCGTGCTGGTCGCAGAACGCATTCGCCGCAAGCTGGCGGCAAAAGAGCTGCTGGTGGGCAAACATCAAACGCTGAAGGTAACTGCGTCGCTGGGGGTGAGCAGCAGCGAAGAGACGGGCGACTATCAGGTGGATAGCCTGCAGTCCGTGGCTGACCGCAGGCTGTATCTGGCGAAACAGGACGGACGCAACTGCGTCCGCCACCGTGATTAAACATCGCCGGTGTTATCGTCCTCAACGGCCTGATAGATGCGCTGCATAATATCGGGAAACGCGGACTGGACCCGGCTCCAGCTGGGGATAAAGGGCTTCTCGTTAGGGCGTTCGATAAAGGCCTGACCGGCCTCAAGAATCGACTGGGTGAACATTTCCACCGCGGCTTCTTCGGCGTGCTGGTCGAATTTCAGGCCGTTCATTACCGCTTCGTGGTTGTAAATTTCCATCATATCCAGCGCATTGCGATAGTAGGTGGCCTTTAGCACCCGGAAGGAATCGCTGGTGATATTGACCCCCATGGTGGCCATTTTGCGCAGCAGCGACTGCACAATATCATTGCTCATCCGCCGCAGGCCGCCGGTGCCATCCTCCTCGGACAGCGGCTGATGTTTATGGTCGTAATTATCCGCAATCTCCACCTGGCAGCTCTGACGGGTGGTGTAGTTGCGGTAGATCTCAGACAGCACGCCGATTTCCAGCCCCCAGTCCCCGGGGATTTTAATGCCGTTCAGCACGTGAGTGCGCATGGCAAACTCGCCGGAAAGCGGATAGCGGAAGCTGCTGAGGTAGTCCAGATATTCGGAGTGGCCGTACACCTTCTGCAGCGAGCGCAGCAGCGGGCCAACCAGCAGTCGACCCACGCGGCCGTTGAGCTTGTTATCCGCGACGCGGGCATAAAACCCCTTACAGAATTCATACTGGAAGTCGGGGTTAGCCAGCGGATACAGCAGGCGAGCCAGCATCCCGCGCTCATAGGTCACGATATCGCAGTCGTGCAGCGCCACGCAGGCTGATTTATCCGAAGCCAGCGTATAGCCGGTGCAGAACCAGACGTTGCGCCCCTTGCCCGGCTGTGAGGGCGATAATCCCTCTTTGTCGAGTTCGGCATCCAGCGCCTTCAGGCGGGGGCCATCGTTCCATAAAATCCGGTGGCGCTGCGGCAGCCGGGAAAAGAATTCACGGGCGTGAAGAAACTGATCGCGATCGGCGCGATCCAGCCCAATAACGATTTCCGCCAGATAGGGCACCTGCGCCAGTTCATCCACGATATGGTTGAGCGCCGGGCCTTCCAGCTCCGAAAACAGCGAAGGCAGAATCAGCCCCATCTTGCGTTTGCGAGAGAAACGTACCAGATCCTTTTCCAGCTCTTTCAGACTGCGCCCGGTGAGATTATGAAAGTTAGTTATTACGCCGTTCTGGTAAAAATCGCTCATCGCTATCCCCTTGGAATTTAGGTGGTCAGTCAGGATGGAGTGATAAAATGGTTGAGTCCTTCGACCCAGCCTTCCGGTCCCCAGGCGGCACTGTGATAGATATGCTCTTTGTCACTTCGCTCAAGGAGAACCGGGTTCTTACTGTAGCCGCGGATCACCACGGCATAATCGACGCTGTCGAGCATGGGGGCATCGTTAGGCCCGTCGCCCAGGCCAATGGTGATGAGGCGCCGGCCGGACGATGCCGCTGTGGAAGGATAGCGTTCAAGCAGCCAGCGCAGCGCGGCCCCTTTTCCGCTGCCTTTGCTCATGACGTGCCAGAATCGCCCCCCCTGAACCAGCGTCAGCCCCTCCTCATCCAGACGCGCACGGAAAAGCGCAAACTGCTCGTGGCCGTCACGCCAGATCAGGCTTTCCGACGCCTCACGCATTTTGGCACGAGCGGCGAGGGCGGGCGTAAGGCCGGTCCACTCCGCGATCTCTTTTTCGCCGACGTCGGCAAAGCCGGTAAATTTGAACCCGTCATGCTGGCGTAAACGCATCAGCGTATGGCAGATCGTGGCATAGTCGCGGCCGCTGAACGGGGGAGGCTGCCCGTCATGATCGTCGCCGAAACGCACGACGGCGCCGTTTTCACTGATAAAAGGTGCCCCGTCGATCCCCAGCTCCTGCTGCAGCGGCACAATCTCAGCGGCGGTTTTACTGGAGCAGATAACGACGGGTATATGGTGTTCGTTCAGCCGGGTAAGCCACTGCCGGGCGGGTTGCCAGCTATAGGTATGGTGATCGAGCAGTGAACCATCAAGATCGGTAACGATCATCAGGGGATCCTGCAAATCAGGCATAACGCTTACCTCCCGGAATAGACCTACACGGATGCGTCAAAAAATCGCAGTAGAATCATTGAGTGTAGTCGAACCATGAAGGGCGTGCGGCAGGCATTAACCGCCCTTGCTCCCGCTGCGCATACGGATTAATCCTAAAAAATAGAAGGTTATTTAGACGTATTGCGCCGTTTATATGCGCTTGAGAAGCAGAACCGGCGCGGCCTTGCTGTACAAAATAAAAAATCTTGTACAAATTACCCGGCCATCTTCGGATTAATCTTAACGTGCAGGTGCGGTAAGTTAGGGGCGTAAAAGGATTTCCCCGAGTAACGAATTTTGATTTCTAATGAATGACTTTCCCTGGCCAGCGGCTGGGGATTTTTTTATCAGCGTCACGTTGTGAAAGACCGGTGCAAAGGAATGTCTGGCGGGCGGGGAAAAAAAAGCCCGCGCTGCGCGGGCAAAATCCTTGTTACTTTTTAGGTTGACTGCGCCTTTGGGGTTGGTGCAGTGAGAACAGTGTAAATGCTGTCGACGTCAGAAATCTTTGCGTGAAACGTAAAGAAAGTGAAAAGGTCTGATGAGGCGATGCCTTATCCTGGCGATTTAACATCGCGGTCTATAATGATTATCAGGCAGTTACCTTAAAAAAGGAGAAGACATGGACTTTATACGTATTGTGATTGCGATTCTTTTACCCCCGTTAGGCGTCTTCCTGCAGGTGGGTTTAGGTGGTGCCTTCTGGCTTAATATCCTGCTGACCCTGTGTGGCTACATTCCCGGAATTGTTCATGCCGTCTGGGTGATTGCGCGCCGCTAATCGTGGCGCAAACCCCTGCGCAGCATGCGGTTTTCAGTTAAACTGTTGGGAAAAATTGCACAGGAGTTTCCATGAAGGTGAATCAGCAGGTGACGGTAAAAACGGACGGCGGTCCTCGCCGGGTCGGCACGGTTCTGGCAGTGGAAGAGTTTAACGAAGGGACGATGTATCTGGTCGCGCTGGAAGACTATCCGCTGGGGATCTGGTTCTTTAATGAATCGGGTCATGAAGATGGCGTTTTCGTTCAACCCCACTCCTGAATACGCTAAGGGGGTGATTCCCCCTTCAAACATCCGCTGTTAACCCTGCCGCACGTTGACGTAAATACCGCTGGTCACATTATCCATCAGCCGAACGACGTGATAGATCACCTGCTTATTGTGCGTCTTAATTTTCCGCTTAATATTGCCCTTGTGCGATGAGACGGTCTTCACCTTGATCTGCATTCGGTCGGAAATCTGGCTCGTATCGTGGCCGGACATCCACATTCTTAGCATATTCGATTCCGTCTGGCTGAGCGTCAGGGGATGAACGTCTTTGCCCGCAGACTGGCGTGACGAGATATTCAGCCGCTGCTGGAAGTAACTGCTTAACAGCTGGTCCAGCGTGGCGGGCTTAATGGATTTAGAGGTAATAATCAGGTTCTTGCGAACGTAAAGGTATTCTTCAAAATGGTTGTTAGAGATAGCCATGAATATGAAGAATAGCGTGTCCGGGTGCTGCACGATCGCATTGCGGATCTGCTGGCTTGCTTCGGGTTCATTAATGAAGCAGTCCTCGTTGATAAACACCACGCCCGGATGCATCTGCTGGCAGCAGGTTTGCAGCCGATCGATGCCGTTCACCGGCGTTATATTCTTGCTTTTAATCCCTTTGGTTGTCATATAGTTGATCAACCCCGTGCGGGTATAATTACATGGGTCCATAATTATCGTTGGCATTCTTGCGGCCCTTACCGGTTCGTTATCCATTCAAATCAACGAGGAATTACACGTCAGCGCGTGAGAAGAAAGCGTTGTTATTTCACGTTCTTGATATAGCTGCCAACATTAATGCTACCCCATCGCCTGCGGCTGGAGTATTGACTCATCCTTGTTGAAGGGGCTGCGTGGCTCGCAGCAATCGCGGTCACTATCGCGTAAAATGTTAAAAATCATGATAGGATTTTTCTTAAAAAAATTCAATCAGAAAAATACTCTACTGAAACATCAGGGTTTTTTACACCGCGAAATTCATCAAAGTGAAATACTTCCTCAGTAAAATAATCTCTGAAAACATCAGCTTGAATAAGCCTGCTTCGTAGTGCGCTAACTATTAAATCTCATATTTTATGATGTGGATGAGTAGCCGTATGACCCATGCAGATTTAACAAACTAATGCGTTAATCCCGGGCGGGAAAGCTGTTAAATCTGCTGGTTTTTAGTACTGGAAAAGTTTTCACCGCAGGCGGGTCATAGGAAAACATTATTTCCCGGGCGAATTAATAATATCGATGTGCGTAAAAGTTATAATTGCTGTTAATCGGGCTTTATTAACCGAATGGCGTGTTCCAGAACCTTTTGCTCATCGCGGTTAGCATCCCCCCGATTGTGGCGCGTCTGCTTCAGCAGGCTGGCAATCATTCCCCGGGAAATATTATGGCCATCTTCCGTCAGGACAATCGCCGCATCGCCAATAACCCGACAAACCTCATCATAATATTCTTCGCTGAGCACATCACGTTTCATTTTTACTCTCCCATCGTGGCGTATGACCAGGCATTCATCCTCCGCTAGCAAAGCGGATTCCGCAATGCGCCTCCTTTGACACGCACTTTCTTCAAACCATCGCAGTTAAAAAAGGGTAGCAACGATTGTGAGCGTGTCAAACTTCCTCACTGTCCGTTAGCAACAGCGATTAGAGAACGAATTCCGGTCTGACCTGGTTCCTGCCGCTGCTTTTGGCCACATAGAGTTGCTCATCGGCGCGATTAATCGCTTCGTCCAGCGCCTGTACGCTGTTGATATTCAGCAGGCTGATACCCATGCTGGCCGTGACGCTCAAATCGTTGCCGTTAAGCAGGACGGCGTTATTTTCAATACTGTTACGCAGCCTGTTCGCCAGCAGAAACGCCCGCGGTTCGTTTGCCGACTCAAGCAGCACCAGGAACTCTTCTCCCCCCATACGGCAGACCAGCGCGGTTGGCGGTAGCGCCTGCTGGATGCACTGCACGGTTTTCGCCAGCACATAATCCCCGGCGGCATGGCCCCAGGTATCGTTAATATTTTTAAAGCGATCGATATCAACCAGAAACAGCGCCCCGGAAAAGCCGGGTGGACGATTGCGCGACGCCAGCAGCGCCTGCAGGCGAGACGACAGGCCGCTGCGGGTCAGCGCCCCGGTCAGCAGATCGTAATCCGCCCGGCGGGTGACGCGTGCAACCAGACGCTGATTGGCCTCAATGCTGAGGGAAACGATTAACGGGCTGATGGTCATGGCGGCCACGCCCAGCCGTGCCGCCGACAGGCTGTCGATGCGGAACAGGTCATTCTCTCCCTGGATATTCAGGACGTTTCCGGCCACCAGAATGATCTCGCTGATGCCGGTGACCAGCGTCAGGCAACAGGTGATAAACAGCGGATAACTGATGGCGCACCACAGCAGCGCGGGAAGGGGGAACAGCAGGCTTCCGCCGCCGCCCACCCAGATGCTGATTGCCGTGCTCACCAGCAGGGCCACCAGCGGCAGCAGCGAACTCTCGAAGGTTTTTCGCAGTATCGCACGCAGTTCATCACGGCGCGGCAGACTGATGACCGCCGGCAGCAGGAGGATTGAGGTCGACATCTGCTCCGAAAACCATGAGAACCAGGCCTTGAACAGTTCATCATGGAAATAGCGCTCGCTGACCACGCCCCCGATGGCGGCACAGACCAGCGCACCGGCGATGGACGCCGGGAAAATCCGCATCAGCGACTGCAGGCGGCGGGGATACGGGCGGGTGAAGTGGCGGGTCAGCAATACCCAGCGCGCCGCGGCGATAAAGGTGATATTGGAGAAATTAACCCCGACCGAGATCATCGCCGGTGTACCCCAGCATAAATCGGTGGCCAGCATGCCGAAAAACAGCACCAGCAGCGAAACGCGGTTATCCAGAGCCGGAAAACGGATCAGCAATCCCAGCAGTACCGCATTGCCCGGCCAAAAGATCGACATGGATTCGAAATTACGAAAGCTCAGGCCAATAACCGAGAGCAGAATGGCGAAAAAAAACAGAACAATGACCTGGTGAATACGATTTTTATTGTTTGGCATCTTCAGACTCGGTGCTGCCTGGTACGGCCGCTTATAGCATCTTGAATTGAGTCGCTGGCTTCCGGCCGGTATCCCCGTTCGGGGGATGACCTGAACTCACGCGCGAATGACATAAGTGACGAGCTGGATGAAAGCAAATTGGTAAGAACATTCCTGGTTATCATAGTAGCAAGAGTCGGCGTTGTCTTTTCTGAAAATCATCACATTCTGTTCTTAATGAATCACTTCTCGCGCTTTTTATTCCGAAAGCGGGGTGAAATTGCCAAAGGCAGAGGGCGACAGACGGCCGGTGAACGGTTAATCGCGCCGGCAGCGGCCAGATTTTAACCGCTGGCGTTGAGATTAGGCCGAATGTTTCAGCCATTGACAAAACAATGCGCACAGTCAGAGGCTTAGTGGTTCCATAAGGCGGTACTAAGCTTTATCATTCCCTCCACTTATTGCACGAGCAAAAACGGATTTCATGTATCAGCCTGTCGCACTCTTTATCGGCCTGCGCTACATGCGCGGGCGCGCCTCCGACCGCTTCGGGCGGTTTGTTTCCTGGCTATCGGCCATCGGTATCACGCTGGGCGTGATGGCGCTGGTGACCGTGCTGTCGGTTATGAACGGGCTGGAGCACCAGCTGGAGCAAAATACCCTCGGCCTGATGCCGCAGGCGCTGGTGACCAGCGACAGCGGCTCAATTAACCCACAGAAAACGCCCGCGGATTCGCTGCACCTCAGCGGTATCAGCAGGGTAACGCCGCTGAGCACCGGCGAGGTGGTGATGCAGAGCGCACGCAGCGTTGGCGTGGGCGTGATGCTGGGGATCAATCCTGACGAACCCGATCCGCTCACCCCTTACCTGATTAACGTCAGGCAGCAGCAGCTGCAGAGCGGTGAATATAACGTCATCCTCGGTGAGCAGCTGGCCGCGCAGTTGGGCGTTCGCCCTGGCGAACAGATCCGCCTGATGGTGCCTTCCGCCAGCCAGTTCACCCCAATGGGGCGGATCCCCAGCCAGCGTCTGTTTACGGTGATCGGCACCTTCGCCGCCAACAGCGACGTGGACGGCTATCAGATCCTCGTCAATCAGCAGGATGCCTCACGCCTGATGCGCTATCCGGCCGGAAATATCACCGGCTGGCGGTTATGGCTGGATAAGCCGCTGGAGGTTGACGTGGTCAGTCAGCAAAAACTGCCTGACGGCCTGGTGTGGAAGGACTGGCGCGAGCGTAAAGGCGAGCTGTTCCAGGCGGTGAAGATGGAAAAAAATATGATGGGGCTGCTGCTCAGCCTTATTGTGGCCGTCGCCGCCTTTAATATCGTCACCTCGCTGGGCCTGCTGATCATGGAAAAGCAGGGGGAAGTGGCGATCCTGCAAACCCAGGGCCTGACGCGCCGGCAAATCGTGGCGGTATTTATGGTGCAGGGGGCGACGGCGGGCGTGGTCGGTTCCGTGCTGGGCGCGCTGCTCGGCATGCTGCTGGCCAGCCAGCTGAATAATCTGATGCCGGTGATTGGCGCGTTCCTTGATGGCGCCGCGCTGCCGGTTGATATTTCCCTGACGCAGGTGGCGACCATTACCGTCACGGCAATTATCGTGGCGCTGCTGTCAACGCTGTATCCTTCCTGGCGCGCTGCCGCCGTTCAACCCGCTGAGGCTTTACGTTATGAGTAACAAGATCCTGTTGCAGTGCGACAACCTGTGCAAACGCTATCAGGAAGGCAGCGTGCAGACCGATGTCCTGCGCAACGTCTCCTTCAGCGTGCAGCCGGGTGAAATGATGGCCATCGTCGGCAGTTCAGGCTCCGGTAAAAGTACCCTGATGCACCTGCTCGGCGGGCTGGATACGCCCACCTCCGGCAGCGTGGTGTTTGACGGTAAATCACTCAATGACATGTCCTCCGCCGCGAAAGCCGAGCTGCGTAACCGCGAGCTGGGCTTTATTTATCAGTTCCATCACCTGCTGCCGGACTTCAGCGCACTGGAAAACGTGGCGATGCCGCTGATGATCGGAAAAACGCCGAAAGCGGAAACCCGGACCCGGGCGCTGGAGATGCTAAAAGCCGTGGGCCTCGATCACCGTGCCGCGCATCGCCCGTCGGAACTGTCCGGCGGAGAGCGCCAGCGCGTGGCGATCGCCCGCGCGCTGGTGAACAACCCGCGACTGGTGCTGGCCGATGAGCCGACCGGGAACCTGGACGCGCGCAATGCCGATGCGATTTTCGATCTGCTGGGTGAACTCAACCAGCGGCAGGGCACGGCGTTTCTGGTGGTAACTCACGATTTGCATCTGGCTAAGCGCATGCGCCGCCAGGTAGAAATGCGCGACGGCCAGCTCAGCGATCGCCTGACGATGGCGGGTAGCCTGTGATGGCGAAGTCTCTCTCTTTACTGCTGGGTCTGCGCTTCAGCCGCGGCCGCCGTCGCGGGGGAATGGTATCGCTTATCTCGGTGATCTCCACCGTCGGTATTGCCCTTGGCGTGGCGGTGCTGATCGTCGGACTGAGTGCGATGAACGGCTTCGAACGTGAGCTGAACAACCGTATTCTCGCGGTGGTGCCACACGGCGAAATCGAGCCGGTCAACCAGCCGTTCACCGGCTGGCAGGGCATGCTGCCGAAAATCGAGCGGGTACCCGGCGTCGCCGCAGCGGCTCCCTATATTAATTTTACCGGCCTGATTGAAAGCGGCAGCAAGCTGCAGGCCGTGCAGGTGAAAGGCGTGGATCCGCAGCAGGAGGCGCAGCTTAGCGCGTTGCCTTCCTACGTGCAGGGTAATGCCTGGCAATCGTTCGGTGCCGGCAAGCAGCAAATCCTGCTGGGGCAGGGCGTGGCCAACAGCCTGAAGGTGAAGCAGGGCGACTGGCTGACCATAATGATCCCCAACAGCGATGCGCAGAATAAGCTGCTACAGCCCAAGCGCGTGCGCCTGCAGGTCAGCGGCATTCTTAAATTAAGCGGCATGCTTGACCACGGTCTGGCGCTGGTTCCGCTGGGCGATGCGCAGCAGCTGCTGGGTATGGGGGATAACGTCACCGGCATCGCCATTAAAGCCGCCGACCCGTTCAGCGCGCAGAAGCTGATTCGTGAAGCCGGCACCGTGACCAACGCCTATGTGTCCATCCGTAGCTGGATAGGGACCTACGGCTATATGTACCGTGATATTCAGATGATCCGCGCCATTATGTATCTGGCTATGGTGCTGGTGATCGGCGTGGCCTGCTTCAACATCGTTTCAACGTTGGTAATGGCGGTGAAGGATAAGAGCGGTGACATCGCCGTGCTGCGCACGCTGGGGGCAAAAGACGGCCTGATCCGCGCCATCTTTATCTGGTACGGGCTGCTGGCCGGGCTGGTGGGCAGCGTCAGCGGAGTGATCGTCGGCGTGCTGGCCGCGCTGAACCTCACCGCGATTATTCACGCTCTTGAAGCATTGACCGGCTATCATTTCCTCTCCGGCGATATCTACTTCATTGATTTCCTGCCGTCCGAGCTGCACTGGCGGGATGTGGTTATCGTGCTGTTTACCTCCCTGCTGCTCAGCCTGATCGCCAGCTGGTATCCGGCACGGCGCGCCAGCCGTATCGATCCGGCGCGTGTATTAAGCGGCCAGTAAGCGAGGCGCGGATGTACTACGGTTTTGATATTGGCGGCACTAAAATTGCCCTGGGCGTGTACAACGCCCGGCGCGAGGCGATCTGGAGCAAACGGGTGGCTACCCCGGCGCAGGATTATGAGCAGTTGCTGACGGTACTGCAGGCGCTGACTGCCGAAGCCGATGCGTTTTGCGGCAGCGCGGGCAGCGTCGGTCTGGGCATTCCTGGCCTGCCGGTGCCCGACGACGGCACGGTATTCAGTGCCAACCTGCCCGCCGCGCGGGGCCGGACGCTGCGCGCCGATCTCAGCCAGCGGCTGGGGCGCGAAGTCCGGATTGATAATGACGCCAACTGCTTTGCCCTCTCTGAAGCCTGGGACGATGAGTTTCAGGCCTATCCCGTGGTGCTCGGCATGATCCTCGGGACCGGCGTGGGCGGCGGCCTGATCGTTGACGGCAAGCCGGTCACCGGCCGCAATTATGTGGCCGGTGAGATGGGGCATCTGCGCCTGCCGGTGGATGCGCTGGAGGTGCTGGGCCGTGATATTCCGCTGCTGACCTGCGGCTGCGGCAAAAAGGGCTGTATTGAGGGGTATCTCTCAGGTTCTGGTTTTTCCTGGCTGTGGCAGCACTTTTATCATCAGACTCTCAGTGCGCAGGAGATAATCACCCGTTATTATCAGGGAGATGCCAGCGCGCTGGCTCACACTGAACGCTATCGTCAGCTGCTGGCGGTATGCCTGGGCAATCTGCTGACCCTGCTGGACCCCCATCTGGTGGTGCTGGGCGGTGGCCTGTCCAATTTTGATGCGTTGTATGACGGCCTGGCGGAGCGGGTTGCGCCTTACCTGCTGCCGGTCGCCAAACCACCGCGCTTTGCCAAAGCGCGGCACGGAGACGCAGGCGGAATGCGCGGTGCCGCATTCCTGCATATTAAGGATTAGAGGATCGACTATGCGTACACCCCGCCGTCGCTTACGACTGGCCCGCTACAAAAAAAATCGCCGTCAGGTCCATCAGCGCTTTCGTCAGCGCATTTTTGAGCGCGATCGTAAAATCGAGATTGCCAGCCATCCGCTGCCGAGAGTGGTGGTGCTGACCGGCGCGGGGATCTCTGCGGAATCCGGTATTCGCACTTTCCGCGCGGCGGACGGCCTGTGGGAAGAGCACAAAGTGGAAGACGTGGCCACCCCGGAGGGGTTTGCGCGCGATCCCCAGCGCGTACAGGCATTTTATAATGCGCGCCGCAGCCAGCTTAAACAGCCCGAGATCAGGCCGAACGCCGCTCACGCTGCGCTGGCTGAACTGGAAGCCGTGCTGGGCGACCACTTCCTGCTGGTGACGCAAAACATTGATAACCTGCATGAACGCGCCGGTAACAATAACGTTATCCATATGCACGGTGAGCTGCTTAAGGTGCGCTGTACGGGCAGCGGTCAGGTTCTGCACTGGACGGACGATGTGAAGCCGGACGATCGCTGTCACTGCTGTCAGTTCCCCGCGGTTCTGCGCCCGCATATCGTCTGGTTCGGAGAAATGCCGCTGCAGATGGATGAAATTTATCAGGCGCTGGCCGAGGCCGACTATTTTGTGGCGATTGGTACGTCCGGGCACGTTTATCCGGCGGCGGGCTTTGTGCACGAGGCCCGTTTACAGGGCGCACACACCGTTGAGCTGAACCTGGAGCCAAGCCAGGTCGGCAGCGAGTTTGACGAGAAGAAATACGGCCTGGCCAGCGAAGTGGTGCCCGCCTGGGTGCGCGGGCTGCTGGGCAATCTTGGGCGCTAAGCGGGGTTAGCCCGCTTTACGTTTGGGAAGAGAAAAGATCAGATGGGCCAGCACGCCGCCAGCTAATCCCCAGAAGGCGGAACCCACCCCAAACAGCGTAACGCCCGAGGCGGTGATCAGGAAGGTGATCACCGCCGCATCACGCTGTTTCTCATCGCTCAGCGCGCGCTGCAGGCTGCCGGCAATGGTGCCAAGCAACGCCAGGCCCGCAATGGTATGGATCAGCGCCAGCGGCAGCGCCGTAAACAGACCGCTGATTGCCCCGCCGAAAATCCCGGCAATGATATAGAACACGCCCGCCGCCGCCGCTGCCATATAGCGCCGCTGGGGATCGTTGTGTATTTCCGGCCCCATGCAGATAGCGGCGGTGATTGCCGCAATACAGAAGGTAAAACCGCCAAACGGTGACAGAATCAGCGCCGTCGCGCCGGTCCAGGCAATCAGCGGGGAGATCGGCACCCGGTAGCCCGCGGCTTTCAGCGTGGCGATACCGGGGGCGTTCTGCGATGCCATGGTGACCACAAAGAAGGGAATGCCAATGCCCAGCAGGCTGGAGAGGGTGAAATGCGGGGCGATAAACTCCGGCATCACCATGCTCTGGCCGCCGCTAACGTGAATATTGCCCTGTGCAGCGGCGACGGCCAGCCCGGCACACAGCGTCAGCACGATGGCGTAGCGCGGTGTGAAGCGGCGCGTCAGCAGGTAGACCAGGCACATTGTCCCGCTGAGGGCGAAATTCACCTGCAGCGCGCCGAAGGCGTCAATGCCAAAGCGCAGCAGGATCCCGGCCAGCATGGCGCTGGAAATCGCCAGCGGAATATGATCCATCAGACGGGCAAACAGCCCGGTGACCCCGCAGAATACAATCAGCGCCGAGGCGAAGATAAAAATCCCAATGGCTTCGTTAATCGGCGTGCCCGGCAGGCTGGTGACCAGCAGCGCCGCGCCGGGCGTTGACCAGGCGGTCAGGATCGGCGTGCGGTACCACAGCGACAGGGTCAGAGTGGTGATGCCCATTCCCAGGCCCAGCATCGTCAGCCAGCCGCCCGCCTGGTGCGGCGTGGCGCCGGCAGCACCGGCGGCCTGGAAGATGATCGCCGCAGAGCTGGTATAGCCCACCAGCACGGCAACAAATCCGGCAATCAGTGCCGGGAGCGTCAGATAGCGAATTGAAAGAGGCGGGCGCATTGCGGTTTCCGAATCGTGTGCGTTATAGCGCACACGTTAGCATCGTGCGTTATAACGCACAAGAAGATATACTCGCCTTATTAACAGGAGGGAGAAGTGTGGACGATCTGCAAAATCATCTGGCGCAAATGCTGAAAACGCAGCGCACTCTGCGTGGGTGGAGCTTAAGCCAGGCCGCTGAAATGACCGGCGTCAGCAAGGCGATGCTGGGGCAGATAGAGCGTGCGGAGTCCAGCCCGACCATCGCCACGCTGTGGAAGATCGCCACCGGGTTTAACCTGCCGTTTTCTCTGTTCATTAACGGCCCGGCTACGCCTGACGATGCCCCCAGGCAGCCGCAGCACCTGCCCGCCTTCCGGCAGCCCAATCGGGCGATGCAGGTGCAGACGCTGTTCCCCTTTGATGCCGCCACCGGGTTTGAGATGCTGGTGATTGAGCTGGCCCCGGGTGCCGTCAGTGAATCGGCTCCCCACGAAGCGGGCGTCATTGAACATGCTATTGTGATTGAGGGGCGGCTGGAGCTGTGCGTTACCGGTGTCTGGCAGAGCGTTGCTGCCGGTGATGCGCTGCGATTCCAGGCCGACCGGCCCCATGCCTACCGCAACAGCGGCGAGCAGCCCGTGCGTTTTTATAATCTGATTCATTACCCGCACCGCTAATGGCTTTCGCTGCACACTAAACTGACCTGAAACAATATTTACAGGTTTCCGAATGATCATAATAAATACTGGCATTCAGAGGGACGACAGATGAATAACTTACTCGATCGCTTCTTAAACTATGTAGCCGTGGATACGCAATCTAAAGGTAACGTTCGTCAGGTCCCCAGTACGGAGGGGCAGTTACGCCTGGCGGACCAGCTTTGTGAAGAGCTGCATGATTTGGGGCTGAGCGATATCAGCTGTAGCGAACACGGGATCGTCATGGCCACGCTGCCCGCTACGGTCAGCTGGCCGGTGCCGGTGATTGGCTTTATTTCGCATGTGGATACCTCGCCGGATTTCACTGGAAAAAATGTGTCTCCGCAGGTCATTGAAAACTATCGCGGCGGCGATATCGCCCTGGGCATTGGCGATGAGATCCTGTCGCCGGTGATGTTCCCGGTTCTGCACGAGCTGCTGGGCCATACGCTGATTACTACCGACGGTAAAACCCTGCTGGGGGCCGATGATAAAGCCGGTGTTGCTGAGATCATGACCGCGCTGGCGCGGCTGATTGAGGGCAAACGGCCGCACGGCGAGATCCGCGTGGCCTTCACCCCCGATGAAGAAATTGGTAAAGGCGTTCACTACTTTGACGTGGCGGCCTTTGCCGCAGACTGGGCCTATACCGTCGACGGCAGTGGCCTGGGGGAGTTTGAGTACGAGAATTTCAACGCCGCGTCGGTCACGGTAAAAATCACCGGCAACAACGTGCATCCCGGTACGGCAAAAGGGGTGATGGTCAACGCGCTCGATCTGGCCACGCGTTTTCATCAGGCGCTGCCGCCTGCTGAAGTTCCGGAAAAAACCGCCGGCTATGAAGGCTTCTATCATCTGCACGGGATAAAAGGCGCGGTCGATCGCGCAGAAATGCACTATATCCTTCGCGACTTCGATCGTGAAAGCTTCGCCCGGCGCAAGCAGCTGATGCAGGATACCGCACGGCGGATACAGCAGTCGCTGCCGCATTCGGCGGTGATTGAGCTGGTGATTGAGGACAGCTACTACAACATGCGTGAGAAGGTGGAAGCCTGCCCGCAAAGTATTGACCTGGCCCTGCAGGCGATGCGCGACTGCGATATCACCCCGCTGGTGAAACCGATTCGCGGCGGCACCGACGGTTCACAGCTTTCCTATATGGGGCTGCCCTGTCCGAATCTGTTTACCGGCGGCTATAACTATCACGGCAGGCATGAATTCGCCTCGCTGAATAATATGGAGAAGGCGGTGCAGGTGATTGAACGGATTGCCACACTGACGGCGGAACAGGCGAAGGGCGCTTCCTGAAGAGGGGAGGACACGTTTGTTAAAATAACCGCAGGGACGGATACCGCTTAAAACGCGGTATCCGCGATCGACGTATTACTCTTCGTCGCCGAAGAACCAGTAACCGCTGTTGACCAGTGCCGCCAGCTGGGCAAGGAACGACGGGTCATCCAGGGCGTCGCCGAAGGATGCCTGGTTCAGCGTCAGCTGATTGGCCAGCGCGGTCAGCGCGGCGCGGTGCGGCGAATCCAGCTGCTCACCGTTGATAAATACCGCATCCCCAATCGATACCACGCGCAGGCCGCCGAGGCGTGAAAGCGAGTCGCCCTGCTGAAGCGCATCGTAAATTTCATCCGGCTGGTACGGTGGTTCCGGCGGAGCAACGTCCAGCTCGTGGCGCGACTGCGAAATAAACTCACCGAACCACTGGTTAAACTGCTGCGGCTGGTCGATCACGTCCAGCATCATCTGACGGATCCCGGCCAGCTCGGCGGGCAGGATCTCGGCCGGATGTTCGCGCGGCTGCACGTCCGGATCGCTGAAGCGGTAGCTGCCCAGCTCTCGTGACAGCACGTGATCGGCAAAGCCGCTGATCAGCTCGCGCCCGCTTGGCGCACGGAAACCTACCGAGTAGTTGAGGGCATTTTCCAGCGAGTAGCCTTCGTGCGGGAATCCCGGTGGAATATACAGAATATCGCCCGGCTCCATCTCTTCATCAATGATGGCGTCGAACGGCTCAACCTGCAGCAGATCCGGGTGCGGGCAGTGCTGTTTCAGTTCGGTTTTTTCACCCACCCGCCAGCGGCGGCGGCCGGTTCCCTGAATGATAAAGACATCATACTGGTCGAAATGCGGTCCAACCCCGCCGCCCGGCACCGAGAAGGAGATCATTAAATCATCGGTGCGCCAGTCGGGAAGGAAGCGGAAAGGGCGCATCAGCGCGGCGGAAGGCTCGTGCCAGTGATCGACGGCCTGCACCAGCAGCGACCAGTTATTTTCCCCCAGGTGGTCATAGCTTTCGAACGGGCCGTGCCCGACCTGCCATTTACCGTTCTGATGGCTGACGAGGCGGCTGTCCACCTCGTTTTCCATGGCCAGGCCGGCCAGCTCATCGGGAGAAATAGGGTCAACGAAGTTTTTGAAACCGCGCTTAAGCACCACCGGCCGTTTTTGCCAGTAGCGCTGAATGAAATCGGGCCAGTTAAGGTCGAGTTGGTAATCCATGATGGTTTCCTGAAGCGCCAAAGTGAATCGATTATAACAGTGCACGGCCCTGACTGTGTACCGTCTCGCTCAAATGTCTGTGCATAAGCGGCTTACTCATCCTTGTGCAGCAGCTCCTGGCGACGAAAGACGATTTCCATCCGCGCGCCGCCGAGCTGGCTGGCACCGGCGGTAATATCCCCCGCATACTGTTCCAGGATTTCACGCGCCAGCCCCAGTCCCAGCCCCTGGCCGGGGCGCAGCGTATCGGCGCGCTGCCCGCGGATAAACACCAGGTCGCGTTTGTTTTCCGGGATGCCGGGGCCGTCATCTTCCACCACCAGCTGCAGCTGGTTATCGGTCTGGCTGGCGGTCACCTCGACAAACTCCAGGCAGTATTTGCAGGCGTTATCCAGCACGTTGCCCATCACTTCCATAAAATCGTTCTGCTCGCCGACGAAGATCAGCTCGGGGGAGATATCCAGCGTCAGCACCACGCCTTTACGCTGATACACCTTGTTGAGCGCCGAACACAGGCTGTCGAGCAGGGCGGGTACCGAGTGCAGGTCGCGCTTCAGGGCGTGATGGTCGGCCTGCATGCTGGCCCGATGCAGGTAGTAACCAATCTGCTGGGAGATGCGGCTGATCTGCTCCAGCATGATCGGCTCCGCCTGCTCTATCGACAGGTTCCGACCGCCGCGCAGCGAGCGCAGCGTGGTCTGCAACACCGCCAGCGGGGTTTTCAGGCTGTGGGTCAGGTCGCTGAGCGTGGTCCGGTAGCGGGTATAGCGCTGCCGCTCGTTATCCAGCAGCATATTGAGGTTACGCACCAGTCCCTTCAGCTCCTGCGGCGGGGCCGGATCGAGCGTTTCCCGCACGCCGTTTTCCAGCTCGCGCACCTGTCCGGCCAGTGAGCCGATGGGGCGCAGGCTCCAGTGGGCGGCCAGCCACAGCAGGGGGATAATCAGCAGCAGATTGGCCAGCAGCACGTAGCTGAACCACGACCAGACAACGTCAGAATGCTGCAGCTCCTGCGGAATGGAATCCACCACCACAATGGTCAGCTCCGGGAGATTGACCGTGGCCTCGTAGCGGTTGACCGCCACCGAGTGGGTAAAGGTATCGTTGCCATCGTCGTCGTAGGCGCTGAGTTTATTCTGCGCATCGCGATCGTTGCTCAACACTTTACGACTGGTGTAGTTGTTGGTATCGATCTCGTAAAAATCGGACTTGTTCAGCCACTCGCGGCGAATTTTGCTGCGAATTTCAGGAACATCGCGCTGCTGCCACAGCAGCTTGCCGCGATTGTCATAGATAAACACCAGCGCCGGGAAGTTGAGCGACATGCGCTCCGGCTGCACGATGGTCAGCCGGTTGTTTTGCCACTGAGCGAGCGTGAAGAACAGATTGCTCTCGCTGCGCAGTACGCGATAGGTATTCTTGTCGAAGCTCACCACGTAGCCAATCACCGCGACCATGCCGTAGGAGAGTGACATGGTCAGGACCACTGCGGCGGTGGCGAGCAGGAAGCGCACGCGCAGCGACAGCGGTTTTTTCCGGCGGAAAAGTTTCCGCAGCAGGTTCATTGCGTCAGAGGTCGAAACGGTAGCCCTGACCGCGCACCGTGGTAATCACATCCAGCGGGTGTTCCGCCTGGATCTTCTTACGCAGGCGCCCCATCAGGACGTCAATGGTGTGGCTTTCACGCAGTTCAGCATCGGGATAGAGCTGCAGCATCAGCGAATCTTTACTGACCACTTTACCGACGTTGCGGATCAGCGTTTCAATAATGGTGTATTCGAACGCGGTCAGCTTGATCTGCTGCTCGTTAATCGTCAGCTCGCGGCGGGAAAGATCGATCTGGAAGGGAGCCAGGGTAATAATCTGTGAGGCCAGACCGCTGTTGCGGCGCATCAGCGCCTGCATGCGGGCGACCACCTCTTCAATATGGAAGGGTTTGGTCACGTAATCATCGGCACCGGCTTCCAGCGCTTCAACCTTGGCCTGCCAGCCATCGCGGGCGGTCAGCACCAGGATCGGCTGACGCACGTCCTGACTGCGCCAGCGGCGGATCATCGCCATACCGTCTTCATCCGGCAGGCCGAGATCGACCAGCGTAATGTCCGGCGTATGCTCATTGAGGAAATAATCCGCTTCTTTTGCGCCTTCCGCGGCATCCACCTGATGACCCATCTCGCGCAGCTGAACGGCAAGATGATGACGCAACAGAGGGTTATCCTCGACGACTAACACACGCATAACCTAATCCTTAATCAATTCGAACTGCGTATAGTCGCAGCATAAACTGTCAGAAGTATAGGAGGAAGCAAATAAACCGCAGGTTAACGCGGGCCGACTAGCGCCGGCCCGGCGGAGGATTATTTCAGATCATCAACCATCTGGATGGCGCGGCCGAGGTAGTTGGCCGGGGTCATCTGCTTCAGACGGGTTTTTTCTTCTTCCGGCAGGGCCAGACCGTCGATAAACGTCTTCATGCCTTCGGCATCAACGCGCTTGCCGCGGGTCAGCTCTTTCAGCTTCTCGTAAGGCTTTTCAATGCCGTAACGGCGCATCACGGTCTGAATCGGCTCAGCCAGCACTTCCCAGTTATGATCCAGCTCGTCCAGCAGACGGTCACGGTTCACTTCCAGCTTGGAAATGCCTTTCAGCGTCGCCTGATAGGCGATCAGCGCATAGCCCACGCCCACACCGAGGTTACGCAGTACGGTAGAGTCGGTCAGATCGCGCTGCCAGCGGGAAACCGGCAGTTTGCTGGCCAGGTGCTGCATGACGGCGTTGGCCAGACCGAGGTTGCCTTCGGAGTTTTCGAAGTCGATCGGGTTCACCTTGTGCGGCATGGTGGAAGAACCGATTTCACCGGCGATGGTTTTCTGCTTGAAGTGGTTCAGCGCGATATAACCCCAGACGTCGCGATCGAAGTCGATCAGAATGGTGTTAAAGCGGGCCATGCAGTCAAACAGTTCCGCGATGTAGTCGTGTGGCTCGATCTGCGTGGTGTACGGGTTCCAGGTGATGCCCAGCGAGGTGACAAACTCTTCGCTCAGCTGGTGCCAGTCCACTTCCGGGTAAGCGGCGATGTGGGCGTTGTAGTTACCGACCGCACCGTTGATTTTACCCAGTACTTCAATGCGCTCCAGCTGGCGCAGCTGGCGTTCAAAGCGGTAAGCGACGTTGGCCATCTCTTTACCCAGCGTTGACGGGGTAGCCGGCTGGCCGTGGGTACGGGAAAGCAGCGGAATATCGCGGTACTGTACGGCGAGATCCTTCACCGCAGCGATGATTTTGTTCCAGTAAGGCACAATGACGTCGCGGCGCGCGGTATCCAGCATCAGCGCGTGGGACAGGTTGTTAATGTCTTCTGAGGTACAGGCGAAGTGGATAAATTCGGAAACGGCATGCAGGGCAGGCACGCTCTCCACTTTCTCTTTCAGGAAGTACTCAACCGCCTTCACATCGTGGTTGGTGGTGCGCTCGATGGTTTTGATACGCGCGGCGTCTTCTTCGCTGAATCCGGCGACAATAGCATCAAGGAAAGCGTTTGCGTCGGCATCAAATGCAGGAACTTCCTTGATCGCAGCGTTGGAGGCCAGTTTTTGTAACCAGCGAACTTCAACCTCAACGCGGAATTTCAGCAGACCGAATTCGCTGAAAATGCCACGCAGTGGGCTGACTTTGTCGCCATAACGACCATCAACAGGTGAGACGGCGGTCAGAGAGGATAATTCCATTGTTGCTGCTCCAGGATCGGTTAAAAAAATCAGGTTGGTGTCCCGTTCAGGCGGGCCAGAATCGCTTTCGCCTCATTAACGAGACGGCCACGGGAAAACATCAGCTGCAGGCGGCCACCGCCAACCTGCTGCCACAGCACCGCTGCGCGGATACCCGCCAGCAGTGCCGCACGAACTTTGCTCTGCACCTGCGTATTCTGCAGGATCGCCGGAGAACCGGTGACCTGGATACGCGGCCCGAGCGGGCTTATCACATCCACGTAAATCCCGGCCATGGCGCTGACCAGGGTGTCAGACTCCAGGCCATAGTGCGCCAGCTGGCGATCGAGCTGGGCGATACGCCGCGACAGCTCGTTCATGGCCTCTTTATTGCCGTGAAGCTTACGCTCCAGCACCATCAGGCTCAGGGTGTAACGCGTCAGCTCCCCGCCCAGCCCCTGGCGGCTGTTGCTGTTCAGCACCGCCTGCAGGGTTTCCAGGCCGAAGCGCAGGTTGGCTTCATCGTCGCCAAACACCGCCAGCGTGGAGGACGGATTCAGATCCAGCAGGCTGTGCAGCGAGACCTTCAGCGCCTCCGGCGGACACTGGCCCTGGTGCGCCAGCTGCTGCACCAGGTGAGCGGACTGGCAGATACCGGCCAGTGCCAGGGTAATATCATAATAGTTCTTCGCCACGATGACTCCTGTTGTCTTCCCTGCACGTCGTCTGTATCAGGCGGTGACCAGAGGCAGACGCTGTTCGATAATGCCGCCGCCGAGGCAGACTTCATCAAGATAAAATACCGCTGACTGACCCGGCGTAACCGCCGCGACCGGCTCGTCGAAACGAACCTCAATACGTTCGTCGTCGATCGGCGTGATGGTGCACGGAATATCTTCCTGGCGATAGCGGGTTTTCACCACGCAGCGCAGCGGGGCGCGGAGCACTTCGCGATCCACCCAGTGAAGCTGCTGCGCGATCAGGCCCACGGACATCAGGCGCGGGTGATCGTGGCCCTGGGCGACAATCAGCACGTTATTCGCCACGTCCTTATCCACCACGTACCACGGCTGCTCGCTGTGTTCTTTGGTGCCGCCAATGCCCAGCCCTTTGCGCTGGCCCAGCGTGTGGTACATCAGCCCCTGATGCTGGCCGACGGTATCTCCGGCCACGGTCACAATCGGGCCTGGCTGTGCGGGCAGATAGCGCGCAAGGAATTCGGTAAATTTGCGCTCGCCGATAAAGCAGATGCCGGTGGAGTCTTTCTTCTTCGCGGTAATCAGCTCAAGCTGTTCCGCAATGCGGCGCACTTCCGGTTTTTCCAGCTCGCCCACCGGGAAAAGGCTCTGGGCTATCTGATCGGTGCCCAGCGTGTAAAGGAAGTAGCTCTGATCTTTATTGCCATCCAGGCCGCGCAGCAGGCGGCTTTTGCCGTCAACGTCGGCACGGCGCACGTAGTGGCCGGTGGCAATATAGTCCGCGCCGAGATCTTCAGCGGCAAACTCCAGGAAGGCTTTAAACTTGATCTCTTTATTACACAGAATATCCGGGTTTGGCGTGCGGCCCGCTTTGTACTCCGCAAGGAAGTGTTCGAAGACGTTATCCCAGTATTCGGCGGCAAAGTTTACCGTGTGTAAATAGATGCCGAGCTTGTCGCAGACGGCCTGGGCGTCGGCGAGATCGTCTGCTGCGGTGCAGTACTCTTCGCCATCGTCCTCCTCCCAGTTTTTCATAAACAGGCCTTCAACCTGATAGCCCTGCTGCTGCAGTAACCAGGCGGAAACGGAGGAGTCAACGCCGCCGGACATCCCGACGATCACTTTTTTCTGGCTGTTAGACATAATTACCTGACTTTAAAGTTTTTACCCGTCATTTCCCCATCCGGTACACAGGCTATGCTGGCCTGTCGCCGCCGCCGGCTGAAACCGGGCCGGCGCGATGGCGCTGTCGCTGCCTTGCCGCACGGGGAAAATGTTGGGCACCAGGAGTCGTTAAAGGCGACTCTGATAAAATTGCGGCGGCATTCTATCACGCACCGGCGACGGGTGCATCCTCGCTAAACGGCCACTGAAAGGTGTTGAGGATCGTCAGCGGATAGCGCGGGCCATGCTGGTAAACACGCAGGCTTTCCGCCACCAGCGGCGAGCGCAGCTTCTTCGACGTCAGGATCTCTTCCGGCGGCAGCCACCAGCAGCGATCGATGTCGCGATCCTGCGGGTAAGTTTCTACTATGGCGGGCAGGTCGAGGCAAAACAGAAAGCGCAGGAACGGCGTGTTGTCCGGCGCAATCCACTGGTGCATACCCAGGAACGCCTGCGGCACGGCTTCAATACCGGTTTCTTCCGACAGTTCACGTGCGGCGGCCTGCAGCAGCGTTTCGTTGGCTTCCAGATGGCCTGCCGGCTGGTTCAGGGTGGCGCGGCCGCGTACCCGCTCCTCTACGACCAGAAATTGCCCTTCGGCCTGAACGACGGTGGCGACGGTAACGTGCGGTTTGAACATTGGATTCTCCTTAATCAGATCAGATGGCTGATATCGCGCCATTCGCCCGGGGCCAGCCCTTCTAACTGCAGCGTGCCCATTGAAAAGCGAATTAAACGCAGGGTGGGGAAACCGATATGGGCGGTCATGCGCCGCACCTGACGGTTGCGCCCCTCAAACAGGGTGATTTTCAGCCAGCGGGTAGGAATCGCCCTGCGCTCGCGGATCGGGGGTTCGCGCAGCCACAGCCAGTCGGGTTCCGCAACGCGTTCAACCTGTGCGGGCAGGGTGAGGCCATCTTTCAGCGTAACGCCGCTGCGCAGCGGCTGCAAATCGCTCTCTGCGGGATCGCCCTCAACCTGAACAAAATAGACCTTTCCGGTGCGTTTTCCCGGCTGGGTCAGCCTGGCCTGCAGCGCGCCGTCATTGGTCAACACCATCAGCCCCTCGCTGTCGCGGTCAAGCCGCCCGGCTGCATAAACGCCCGTTTGCGGCACATAATCTTTCAATGTGCGCCGCCCGGATTCGTCGCTGAACTGTGGCAGAACATCGAACGGTTTGTTAAATAAAATCACGCAGCGCGGCCCCTTATCGACGGGTCTGGCCGCCTGGCGCGGGCTGGTCCGCTTAACGCGGTGAGGGCTAACAGAAGATTTTCGCATGGTCTTTGCACTTAGAAACAATAAGCGCATTATACCGCAATCCTGAGATGATTGGCGCGGAGTCAATATTCAAGTAGTATTGACGCGCATCTTACAAGTCATTAACAAAAAAAGCGCTCGAAGGAGAGGTTAATGGAAAGCAAAGTAGTTGTTCCGGCGGAAGGTCAGAAAATCACCCTGGAAAAGGGAAAATTAAACGTACCTAACAATCCAATCATCCCATTCATCGAAGGTGATGGTATTGGTGTGGACGTTTCTCCAGTGATGATCAAAGTTGTCGACGCCGCTGTACAGAAGGCTTATAACGGTGAGCGTAAAATTTCCTGGATGGAAATTTACACCGGTGAGAAATCGGTAGAGCTCTACGGCCAGGACGTTTGGCTGCCGCAGGAAACCCTCGATCTGATTAAAGATTACCGCGTGGCCATCAAAGGCCCACTGACTACCCCAGTCGGTGGTGGTATTCGTTCCCTGAACGTTGCGCTGCGTCAGCAGCTTGACCTCTACATCTGCCTGCGTCCGGTTCGTTACTACACCGGTACGCCAAGCCCGGTTAAACGCCCTGAAGATACCGACATGGTGATCTTCCGCGAAAACTCCGAAGATATCTATGCCGGTATCGAGTGGAAAGCGGGCACGCCGGAAGCGGATAAAGTGATCAAGTTCCTGCGTGACGAAATGGGCGTGAAGAAAATTCGCTTCCCTGAGCAGTGTGGTATCGGCGTTAAGCCGTGCTCTGAAGCCGGTACTAAGCGCCTGGTTCGTGCGGCCATCGAATACGCAATCACTAACGACCGTGATTCCGTGACCCTGGTTCACAAAGGCAACATCATGAAGTTCACCGAAGGCGCCTTCAAGGACTGGGGCTATGCTCTGGCACGCGAAGAGTTCGGCGGCGAGCTGATCGACGGCGGCCCGTGGGTGAAAATCAAGAACCCGAACACCGGCAAAGAGATCGTTATCAAAGACGTGATCGCCGACGCCTTCCTGCAGCAGATCCTGCTGCGTCCAGCCGAGTATGACGTTATTGCCTGTATGAACCTGAACGGTGACTACATCTCTGATGCCCTGGCGGCACAGGTTGGCGGTATCGGTATTGCTCCGGGCGCAAACATCGGTGACGAATGCGCCCTGTTCGAAGCCACCCACGGTACGGCACCTAAGTATGCAGGCCAGGATAAAGTGAACCCAGGTTCCGTTATCCTGTCCGCAGAAATGATGCTGCGCCATATGGAGTGGTTCGAAGCCGCAGACCTGATCGTTAAAGGCATGGAAGGCGCAATTAACGCCAAAACCGTGACCTATGACTTCGAGCGTCTGATGGACGGCGCTAAACTGCTGAAATCTTCAGAGTTTGGCGATGCAATGATCAGCCACATGTAATATGTGCCGTTGATGATTGTGAAGACGGGGGCCTTTTGGCCCCCGTTTTTGTTGGCAGCAGGCTAACGGTTATCAAAAAATCATCAGAGTAAGTTATCAAAATCCCCTCGTTCATACCGCAACAGTTATCCATCAGTGCTTCAGTTTGATTCTGATCAAAAATGCATCCGGTAATGCAATGAATAAACTCACAACTCTTGCATATCGGCAAAACGCTGGGATAGTAGCGATGTTTATTAGACGATCGGTCAATATTTTTATTATACTCCTGAATAATGACAGCCATACAACCGGACATACGAGGTAAAAATGTTTAAATATTTATTAATCAATGAAATAGAAGGTCGTTACTCTGCATTTTTTGTTGAAACCGCTGAAAGTGAGCTGCCTGAGGGGGATGTAACTGTCAATATCGACTACTCATCCATCAATTACAAAGATGCCCTGGCCATTACCGGGCGCGGCCCCATCGTCCGTCAATTCCCGATGGTGCCGGGTATCGATTTTGCAGGTACTGTGTCCGCCAGCTCACATCCGGATTTTCAGGCAGGCGATAAAGTTCTTCTGACCGGCTGGGGAGTAGGCGAAAAACACTGGGGTGGGCTATCCGAAAAAGCACGGGTAAAAGGGGACTGGCTGACGCCGCTGCCGGCTGGCGCAAACAGCAAACACGTAATGGCAATCGGGACAGCTGGCTTTACCGCAATGCTGTGTGTCGACGCGCTGCTGAATCATGGTGTTAAGCCTGAAGATGGGCCGGTACTGGTTACCGGTGCCAGCGGAGGGGTCGGCAGCATTGCGGCCATGATCCTTGCGTCGATGGGCTACCGTGTGACCGCGTCTACCGGTCGTCCGGAAGAATCCGCATGGCTCTATAAAACGGTCGGGGTGACCGATATTATTAATCGTACCGAGCTGTCCAGGCCTGGCAAACCGTTACAGAAAGAACGCTGGGCTGCCGCTATTGATACCGTTGGCAGCCACACGCTTTGTAATGCCTGCGCCGGGGTGCGCTATGGCAGCATTGTTGCAGCCTGCGGCATGGCACAGGGTATGAACCTGATGGGTAATGTGGCTCCGTTTATCCTGCGGGGTGTCACGCTGAAAGGGATTGACAGCGTCATGTTCGCGAAAGAGAAAAGAGCGGCGATCTGGCAGCAGGTATTAAAGCATTTACCAGAATCCACGCTGGATAGTCTGACCACCGTATATCCGCTCAGTGAGGCCATCAATGTGGCCGAAAAACTTCTGAATGGCGGAATTCGCGGCCGGGCCGTCATTCAATGCTGCTAAGTAAAGATACGGGGTTACTGATCGACTAAGGGGCCGGTATCGGCCTCTCTTTTTACCGTTTGGCCGTCTCATCCTGAGCTGGCTGATAACGTACGGACGTTTTGAAAAAACGCCAGAAATCGTACACAGGTTGGGTTGAACAATAAAGTTTGGCACGCATTACGGCACCTTCCCAGCCACTCCAGAAAATGGCCGCCAGCTGTTTGTCATCCATCTCTGAGCATATCTCACCGGACGATAAGGCATCGAACAGACAGGCCGCAACCAGAGCTTGCCAGCGCTCAAGAATATCCTGTAGCTGTTTAATAAAGGACGGCGGAAGCCCCGGGCTCTCCTGCATCATATTTCCCACCAGGCAGCCCCGGGTGAAGTCATACTTATTAATCCCGTCACAGGCATCGTGGATAAAATTTTCCAGACGTAACATGGGGGCGCAGGATGGTGTATGCAGATGTTTTTTAAGTTTATGCTCGAAGAAACTGTCATAGGCATCAAGAACGGTCTGTGCATATTCCTCTTTGCTCTTGAAGTAATAATAAAATGAGCCTTTAGGGACACTGGCATTTTTGACAATGGCATCGACTCCCGTCGAAAGAAAACCATTCTGCGTCAGCAGTTCAAGTCCGCTGCGGATCAGATCATTGCGGGTATCTGCATAGGTGCTTTCTGTTTTTCGTGGTCTTCCCCGCCCGCGAGTTTCGCTGGTCATGACTCATCTCCTGCATGTGTAAGCGGCAAAGCATAAGTGATTTTGCGCGAAAGCATCAATCAGATTATCCCCGACGGTTGTGAAGGCGTCTCCACTGCGGACTGACAGCGATAGTGCCTGCCACCCCAACATCACCGCAGGTCATTTGAGTAAACCTCCTGCAAGCTTTCCAGTACTGAGTGCAGTAGAGAATTATCCATTCCCCGTCCAAACACCCTGATATCCCGAATATCCCGTAGATCCTGAATACTCAAAATGTCATTTTATGACGTAGCTTCAGATCGGTTGAGGCTTTCAGCAGAACACGCTGAATATCATACTCTCATCGACGCGATCACAGCACTGATGCCCCCCTTTCGCCACCGTAGAGTGTTGTTGCTGGATAATCAGCTCCGCACCGGGAAGGTTGTTACTACCTTAATTACCTCAAGACTGTCTACTACCAGTCACCGGGCAGATTTATGTAATCTGTGAAGAAGTCATCCGGCAGCCAGCCATTCGTACCGTAGATTTTCACGCTGTCGAAATCGGTTGAGCTAAACGATATAACAGAGTGAAAGTGATTCGGTTCACAATTTATTGTTTATTATTGGGGTATTTGTTATTTTTTATATTGTTATTGTAAATTATTATTTTAACTATATGAAATAATTGATTTTTTTATGTTTTCGTGATTCCTGTTTATTTTTTTTAAATTTCATTATTTTTTGTTACTCTTGTTTTCCATTTAAAATGGAATGAATTTTAAATAATAAAAAGGAGAGATTATGAGAACGTTGGATTTTGTTGAATTAGATACCATCTCCGGAGCAGGTGGAAGGAATGATCCTGTTAATACATCTAACTCTATCAATAATGCAGGTCGTACGAGTGGTTCCCATCGGGGGCGAAACACGGGAGAAAACTTCTCTTATGATGGCGTCGATGATTGTTTAGCTACTGTAATTGGCGGGGCGATTGGAGGACTATTTGGAGGGTGGAAAGGCGCTGCAGGAGGCGCAGTTGGCGCAGCATTATCTCCTGTATGTGCAAAACCGGGCTCGGGTAATAGCTCTAACAATGTCGGTTCTAATTATGGTGCACAATGTACCTGGTAAAATATAATTTACAGGATGACTCGATGTGATAATGAAAATTTACCGTACCCTGTCTGGCTTTATCGGCGCGGTGATTGCCTTGGTGATTCTTGGTGGGGCCGGAGTACTCCCCGTCTGGGGCTTCAGTCCGCCAGCAGGGATATCGAAAATCCTGGTTGTGGCATCCAGTGTAGCCTGCACCATTAAATGTCTGGATTTTATCGCCATTCGGCTTTTCACCAGCAAATCCGAAAAGTAACCCTTTCAGACGGACACAAAGCCCGGATACCGGGCTTTGTGTCGAACATCTGCTACAGATTAATGACAATCTGCGTCAGCAGGTTCCACGCATCGTCCTCTTTCGGGGTGACGGAGGGGTGATGCGTCCAGGCTAACTGATTGGTCCAATATATGCCGTTACTGACGCGCAGCGTATAGGCGGTGGATGCCGTGGTGCTGTAACTTTCCGCGCTGCTGCCGTGCCGCTCGAAATAATCCTTCGCATCCTGGCTGAATTTATTCCAGGCCAGACCAAACGACAGCATATCCATTGGACGGCTGTCAAAGGGACCAATACTGAACAACGTCAGCGAGGCATCCTGGGTAAAGACATTGCGGTCTTCCGGCGAGTAGTTCGTTTTACCGTCGATGTACCATCCCCTGAAGGGCAGGCCGGCATCCGGCTGGCTGAGCTGATGGGTGGCTGCCAGGTAGTGGGACCAGGTTTCATTCTTATCCTGCTCGGACCTGTAGTCGAAGTAGGGGGTTTTATTGTAGACCGATCCGCCGCGAATCCACGTCAGGCCCTCTGACGCAGTGGCATTAACACGATAACCGATCTCGTTAATTAACAGCGTTCCCGCGTTCGGTACCTGCCAGCGCAGTCCGTAAGTATTGTATTTCGAATCCGCCAGCAGGCCGTCAGAGCTTTGGCTGCGGGCCACGCCAATATGATCGTACCAGCGCCGATCTTCAGACTGAAAACGAATATCCATGCCCGGGCTGGGTTTCAGGCTGGTGAGCCCGGCCTGGCTCAGCATAACGCTGGTCGGACCGAGCGCCGACGACGCCGTGCTGCTGCCAAGGTACAGGCCGTAGAAATGCGTCAGCCAGGCCGAGTAGCCGTAATGCAGGATCACCCGGTTATCAAATAAAGGCTGATAGACGGACAGATCGCTGATCGCCACGTGTCCGTCCTGACCGTTGCCTTTAAAATTGTTATAGGCATACATCGCGCCAAGATGCAGCTGTGCGCCCTCGCCCAGGCCAAGGCGCGCCAGATCCCAGGTAAGATCCGCGCTGAGCGCGTTGCCGGTGGTCAGCCGCTGGCCAACGTAGTTAGGCTCATTTTTCCAGTTGCCGGCCACGTCGTAGGTCAGGTTGGTTAACAGCTGAACCTGAGCATAGAAGCCCAGATCGGCCATATCCTGCCGCAGGCCGCCCCATTCGGGGGACAGGGTGTCACAGGCCGAACCAATGCTGGGTGTCTCTGGCCCCTTAGGCAGCATCTTATCGTACCGGGAGCAGTCATCAGCGGCCTGCGCCACGGGCGCGATCGACAGCAGCAGCGACGTCAGTAACAGCAGCTTATTGCGCATTTTTGTCCCCCTGCACCAGGCTGGCACCGTCGCTGGCAATCACCTGCTGATACCAGCCGAAGCTCTGTTTACGGTGGCGTTGCAGGGTGCCCTGGCCGCTATCGTCGCGGTCAACATAGATATAACCGTAGCGTTTCGACATTTCTGCCGTCGAGGCGCTGACCAGATCGATCGCCCCCCAACTGGTGTAGCCCAGAACCCTGGCGCCATCGGCAATCGCTTCACGAACCTGAACCAGATGGTCATTCAGATAAGCAATGCGGTAGTCATCGCGAATGCTGCCATCCTCTTCAATCCGGTCTTTCGCACCCAGCCCGTTTTCAACGATGAACAGCGGTTTCTGATAGCGGTCCCAGAGCATATTCAGCAGATAACGGATGCCTGCCGGGTCGATCTGCCAGCCCCATTCCGACGCCTTTAAATGCGGATTGGTAATCAGGTTTAAAATATTACCGGTGACTTTATGCTGTTCCGGGTCGGCACTGGCGCAACTGCTCATGTAATAGCTGAAGGAGAGGAAATCCACCGTTTCCCGCAGGTCTTCCCGATCCTGGTGGGTGATATCCAGCAGGATATTCTGCCGGGCAAAGTGGCGCTCCATATAGCTCGGGTATTCCCCCCGGGCCTGAACGTCGAAGAAGAACAGCCACTCCCGCTCTTTACGCTGTGCTTCGAGCACATCGTCAGGATGGCAGGTGAGCGGATACTGCGGCATTGCCGCCACCATATTGCCAATTCTGGCATCCGGAATAATCCGGTGGCAGGCTTTGACCACGCGAGCGCTGGCGACCAGCTGATGGTGGACCGCCTGGTAAACTTCCTGCGGACTGCTGCCTTCCGGCAGGCCCAGCGGGCCGAAATGGGCGAACAGGGCAGCGTTGATTTCGTTGAAGGTCAGCCACCATTTCACCTTGTGCTGATAGCGCTCAAATACCGTGGTGGCATAGCGTTCAAAAAAGGTAATGGTCTGCCGGTTTCCCCATCCCCCCAGGTTTTTCGCCAGGTGGTAAGGCATCTCGTAATGGGAAAGCGTTATCAGTGGCTGAATGTTGTGCTTAAGCATTTCGTCGAACAGCGCATCGTAAAAGGCCAGCCCGGCCTCATTCGGCGTGGTTTCATCGCCGTTAGGGTAAATACGTGTCCAGGCGATCGAGGTGCGCAGGGTTTTGAATCCCATCTCGGCAAACAGGGCAATATCTTCGGGATAGCGGTGATAGAAATCGCTGGCAACGTCTTTGATATACAGTCCACCGGCGGCTCTCTCCCCAGGAGGGTAGAGCAGGCCGTTTGTCTGATAGTCCGATGTGGACAGGCCTTTACCCGCCTCGTTAAAAGCGCCTTCGACCTGGTTGGCTGCAACCGCACCGCCCCAGAGGAAATCAGTTGGAAATGTCGTTTTCATGTATGCATCCTCATATTTTAGGTAATACCCAGCCCGTCCGGCAGCGGAAGGCAGCCAGGGAGGGAAAAACAGGGTGAAAAGGGTGGAAAAGAGTGAAAAGAAACTTAGCGTGGTGAAGCCGTATTCAGCTCCGCGTGACTGTCAGGGACCGATCGCGGTATACCGATCGCCCAGCTGCTGATAAAGGCGAACAGGAAAGCGACGGCAGAGCCGGTCACAATTCCCCAAAATCCGGCGTCGATGCCCGCTGGAGAGATAAAGGACGGGAAGGCGAAAATCCCCAGTCCGCCGAAGGCGTAGGCCGTGCCGTGGTAATAACCGATGATTGCGCCCCCGAGCGCCCCGCCCATGCAGCCCAGCACAAACGGTCGCTTCAGCGGCAGGTTAACGCCATAGATGGCGGGCTCGGTGATGCCAAAAATACTGGAAACGAATGACGGCCCGGCAATACGTTTTAACGCCGTGTCACGGGTGCGCAGCCACACGCCCAGCGTTGCGCCTGCCTGTGCCCAGACCGCCGCCTGAACCAGCACGGAGACGGTATCCACGCCGGTGGTCATCAGATTGTTGATCATCAACGGTGCCAGCCCCCAGTGCAGACCGAAGATCACGCACACCTGCCACAGCGCGCCGAAGACGGCACCCGCGAAGGTCGGATTGAGGTGCCAGACCCAGTTATACCCGATGCCGATGGCGGAACTGAGCTGGGTAGCCAGAGGGCCGATGACCAGGAAGGTGGCCGGTAAGGTGATGACCAGGCACAGGTAGGGCGTCACGAAGGTTCTGATTGATGCCGGCAGCCAGCGGTTGAATCGTTTTTCCAGCCAGCAGCTGAACCAGGCCGCGAGTATCACCGGGATCACCGTGGAACTGTAATTGATGAAGGTGACCGGGATCGTCAGGAACGAATAATGGCGGGCCGGATCGGCCTGGGTGGTGTGAAACAGTTCAATCAGGGAGGGGTGAACCATGGCGGCACCTAATACCAGCGTGACCAGTGGATTACCTCCGAATTTTTTCCCGGCGGTATATCCCAGCAGTACGGGCATGAAGAAAAATACCGCATCGCTGGCAGCAAAGAGAATAAGGTAAGTTCCGTCATCTTTATTCAGCCAGTGGAATAGCGTGGCAATGATCAACGAACCTTTTAATAATCCCGCAGCCACCAATATTGCCAGCAGCGGGGCGAAGATGCTGGATATAATATCAACGGTGATGTTTAAAATGGCCTTAAAACCCCGTGGAGATGAAGGTGATGAGGAATTTTTATCGCCACTTTCCTCTGGGTTATTATCCGGAATATATTCAGCCAGCTGATTGTATACCTCACCCACGTGGCTGCCGATAACCACCTGGAACTGCCCGCCGCTTTCAACGACGGTAATGATTCCTGCCACCTGTTTTAATTTTTCCGCCTGAGACAGGCTGCTGTCTTTAAGCTTGAAGCGCAGGCGTGTGGCGCAATGAATAACGCTGACGATATTATCCCGGCCACCAACTCCGGATACGATCTCAGCACATAAATGGGCATATCCCATAACTTACCTCTTGTCAGACTTTCCTGAGAAGGAAATTTTAGGCAAAAAAAAACCTAACTTTCCTTCCCGTTGACCTGATTCGGGAGGTGTAGTTAGGTTTTGCTCAGCGCGCCGTTTCGGCGAGAAGATAACAATCCTGTTATGGAAAAATTTATAATATTAAACTCCCGTCCCGACAAGTGTTTTTCTTAATGTTATGACACTGTGTGAAGTGTCTCACAAAAAGATTCGCTATTTCCCCTCGCTAAAAATCGCTATTTTTACCTGCTCAATGTGGATCGCCAGAAACATCAGTTCATCCATTGTTAAGGCGTGATCGTGATGTAACTCACTGTATTGACTTATTTTAACGGCACACGCATAGGCGTCTTTATATTTCCCCTTCACCAAATTAGCCAGGTCGGGGTCGCCAATATCCAGATGCTTTTTATCGAGGATGCGCTGGGCGAAAAATTTAAGATGGGTGACAAAACGCTGGTAGCTTAATGCCTTTTCCTGATAGGTAAGATCGAAGTGATAGGCCACCAGGCTTAATATGTCCTGTATGAAACGAGTGATTTTCATGGTGTTCTGCATATTATCATTGAGCTGAGCATTGACCAGGTGCAGGGCGATAAAACCAGCTTCATCTTCGGGTAATAGTATGCCGGTATGCTGATAAATAATCTGAAGGGCATCTTTCCCGACATCGTACTCGTGTGGATAAACTTTTTTTATTTCCCACAGTAACGCATTTTGAATACTGATGTTTTCTGAAAACCGCTGTAGTGCATAGTGTAAGTGATCAACCAGCGAAATTAATAAGCTGTCGTGTAGTTTTCCCGGCAGCCGACCGCGAGCCAGAGAAATAATAGCCTCCGTTGCCAGAATGCACTCTTTCGAAACCTGATCCAGTAAGGATCTGAAGTGGTCGCTGTAGGGGTTATCCAGTGAAAACGTTTTTTCGATGTTGGTGAGATTAATCTTTTCCCCGGCTTTTTTGTTAAAGCCGATTCCCTTACCCATGACCACCATTTCCTGTAAATTATCATCAACGGTGATAACAACATTGTTATTCAGTATTCGATCTATTTTCATCACAAGCTCCAGAGGGAACGGGGGCGGGCCATTTATCCGGAAAAAATAAATGAGCGCGCACCAGAAAGTCAATTGCCGGGTGTACGAAGGGCTTATGCAGCCGGTTCTTTTATCTTAATTGCCAGCAAGGTCACATTTAACGATCGGAACCGACTCTCCCCGGAAGGGGGGACTCCGGGCGATAACCGCCTCTTGTCTCTTTCAGACCGGCCAGTGAAAAGCGTTTAAAACGTCGCCCGGTACGATAACCGTATCTGAAAAGCGTGGAAAACGATCGGTCAGTCCGTGAGCGGCCTCGACGGCGGAGAGTGAAACCGGGGAACCTGCCCGGCACCGAGGCAAAATAAATTCCCTTTTCTACCAACTGCTTTACAAAAAGCGTCGGTTTCTTGCCTTGATCAAACCGGTAAAACAATATTACTGTATTTATATACAGTAATCGTTTGAGATCGTAACCATGAAGTTTTATCAGCCCGCAGAAATTCGCGCCATTCTGAACCTGCCGTTGTTTATCAGCCGGGTGCCCTGCGGCTTTCCGTCGCCCGCCCAGGACTATGTTGAACAGCGCATCGACCTCAATGACCTGCTGGTGAGCCATCCCAGCTCAACCTATTTTATCAAGGTCAGCGGTGATTCAATGATTGAAGGCGGCATCGGCGAGGGCGACATGCTGGTGGTGGACAGCTCGCTGAAAGCCGGGCACGGGGCGATCGTGGTGGCGGCCCTGGACGGTGAGTTTACCGTCAAGCAGCTGATGCTGCGGCCTTATCTGCATCTCCGGCCAATGAATCCCTGCCATTCGATTATTCCCATTCCTGATGCCGACCAGTTCGAAATTTTCGGCGTGGTGAAGCACGTCATTAAAACGCTGGGCAACTGATGTTTGCCCTGGTGGATGTGAATTCGTTCTACGCCTCGTGCGAAACGGTGTTCAGGCCGGATCTGAAGGGCAAGCCCGTCTGCGTACTGAGCAACAACGACGGCTGCGTGATTGCCCGCTCGGCGGAGGCAAAAGCGGTCGGCGTAAAAATGGGCGAACCCTATTTTAAAATCAAAGATCATCTGCGGCAGCATCGGGTGAACGTGTTCAGCTCAAACTATGCGCTTTACGCCGATATGAGTACCCGGGTCATGACCACGCTGGAGGAGATCGCCCCCGCGGTGGAGATTTATTCCATTGATGAAGCGTTTATCGATCTGACCGGCGTGCGCAACTGTCGGGTGCTGGAAGAGTTCGGGCGCGAGATCCGCGAACGGGTGAAGCGTGACACGCACCTGACCGTTGGCGTGGGGATTGCCCAGACCAAAACGCTGGCGAAGCTGGCTAACTACGCGGCAAAAACGTGGACGCGAACCGGCGGCGTGGTGGATTTGTCGAACGTGGATCGCCAGCGCAAACTGATGGCGCTGATCCCGGTAGAGGAGGTGTGGGGCGTCGGTCGGCGCATTAGCAAGAAGCTGAATGCGATGGGGATTATCACCGCAAAAGATCTGTCAGAGCAGAGCACGTGGATTATCCGTAAGCACTTCAACGTGGTGCTGGAACGCACGGTGCGTGAACTGCGCGGTGAGCCGTGCCTGGCGCTGGAGGAACAGGCACCGGACAAGCAGCAGATCCTCTGTTCGCGATCGTTTTCCACGCGGATCGTCGACTATGCCGATATGCGTGAGGCGGTGTGTAACTACGCGGTGCGCGCGGCGGAAAAGCTGCGGGAAGAAAAGCAGTACTGTCGGCAGATTGCGGTGTTTATTCGCACCAGCCCGCATGCGGTCGATGAGCCGTTTTACGGCAATCAGGCGATGAGTATGCTGCTGACGCCGTCGAACGATACCCGCGATATTATCCGCGCCGCGATGAATGCGCTCGATCGCATCTGGCGGGACGGGCATCGATATATGAAGGCCGGGATAATGCTCGGCGACTTTTTCAGCCACGGCGTCTCGCAGCTTAATCTGTTTGACGATTTCAAACCGCAGCTGAACAGCGAAGCCCTGATGCAGGTGATCGACGGTGTGAATCAGGACGGCCGGGGCAGGCTGTGGTTTGCCGGGCAGGGGATCCGGAAGCCCTGGGCGATGAAGCGGGAAATGCTGTCACCGGGTTATACCACCCGCTATCAGGACCTGCCGGTCGCGAAGTAACACCGACGCTGATGGATGGTGAATGTGATCCTTCTCTTAATTAATAAAAAAAACGGTATCAGCGACAAATTAATTACAGCTAACTGATTATTAACAATATAAAAACATTTCCCTGCCTGAATTTTCTATCAGTACGTAAAGCCTTTCTATCTTTGTGATGGGCCATAAATTGCCGCGGTTGATCTGCATCCCTACGGTATGCACATTATTAAGTCGTCACTACCCCCTTACTCATTGATTTCATGCTGATTACGTTCAGGAGCTGCGTTATGCATTTTATTTCTGCTGAGATGATTCACTCGTCGCTGGAATGGGAGGGCGCAATAAACGCCATCCATTCGGCTCATCTGGGTGCCCGCCATAGCGGGGACGGTTTTTTCCTCGGTGATGCCGCATACGGTTTACTGAGCCGCGCCGTTATTCTTCCCGGGCGCGGTGCCGGGTTAAAAATTGCCTCAATCTGTCCGGCTAACGCACAGGCCCGGCCACCGCGCGCGGTAGAGGATGCCGCCTTTGTGGTGATTAATGAAGAGACCAAAGCCCTCTCTGCGGTGCTGGATGGCCCGGCGATCACCCGCTGGAAAACGGCGGCGGATTCGGTTGCTGCCGCCCGCATACTGAGCCGTGAAGACAGCGCCACGCTGCTGGTACTGGGAGCCGGGCCGGTGGCGACGGCGCTGGTCGATGCCTATCTGCATATCCGGCCAGCCATTCGTACCGTTCTGCTGTGGAATCGCACGGCGGATAAACTGATCCCGACGCGGGCAGCGTTAAAGGCGAAAGGAATTGAGGCGGAAATAGTGCAGGATTTAAATGCTGCCGTGGCAGGAGCCGATATTATCACCGCCGCCACCAGCTCGGCTTCGCCTTTGATTCTGGGGGAGTATGTTAAACCCGGCACGCATATCGATTTGCTGGGCGGATATCGCCCGGACATGCAGGAGGCGGACGTTGCCGCCGTGGCGAAAGCGCGCCTGTTCGTTGACGATCGTACCAACGCCGCGATGTCGGGCGATATCTGCATCCCGCTGCAGCAGGGGGCCATCACTGAACGGCATATTGAAGCCGATCTCTACGAACTTTGTCAGAGCACGACGTTCAGCCGGCAGAAGCAGGATATTACGCTGTATAAAAACGCGGGTGGGGCGCATCTTGATCTGATGGTCAGCCTGTTGGTGATCGAGCGGATAAACGCGTCCACTGAAGCACAGGCGTAGAGCGGTTCACCCGGTAGCCTTGCCCTCGCTTATCGGGTGGATAGCGGCCGTTGGCCTACTGACGCCGTGGTCGGTGGAAAACCTCCGCCAGCAGTCCCGGCAGGCAGGCACCCACAATAACCAAAAATCCCATCAATGGCCCCCCAATCAGCAGCAGGGCGCAAAACATTACGGCGTTCATGAGTGTCCTTGTGTTGGTTTTCTTCCTCTGGCTGACGCGCCAGGCGTGATTATGCTGCACCTAACGCGGGCGTTGCGCATTGATCGGAATCACAATTTTACGGTGCACTCACGCGAGGGCGTCGGTGGACCGCCGCTGGCGCCTTCACGCGACGGTTTCAGGCTGTGGGGCATGATTGAAAAGGGGGAAAAAGCATAAGGTTTATTTCAGCGGGGATAAGGCGGTGTATGTTATAACAGTTAATATTTACTTATATTTACGCAAAAAAAAAGCCCGCTAAGAGCTTTAATGCGGGCCAACACCAGGGAAATCGATTAATTTTAATGATAGGAGTATTCTCAGTTATTGCCAGGCAAAAACGCATTATTTGCGAGCGAAATCAAAAAAAATGTCGAATCACCCATTTCTGTATCAAAACTCTTCAGCAATCAGCCACTGGTCTGCTTCATCAAACATTTCTTCGATAATGCGCAGCAGCGTGGATTTATCGGTTTTACTGGCATCGCTTTTTACGCCGTTAGCCTGCATGGGTTTCACTTTAACCTGCGCATCGGGAAACACCCGCTGAACGCGTTTTTCCAGCTCTTCCAGGATCAGCTGCTCTGCGTTAGCCAGCCCCGCCACGTTGCGCTTGTCATAAATCAGTTCAACAAACATCTTACTTTCACTCCCTTAATATTTATCTGTATAAAAATACAGGTATACAGGAGTGGGTTCAAATACTATTTGATAGACCGTCTGCCCGCGCGTCCCGCGTATGGGCTGGGTTCCGGCAAATACGCCGCGCGGCGAACGCGTTTTCATCAAATCACTGACTCACCGGTGACAATCCGATTGCGGTATGGCCGGAGATCGCCAGCGCCGCCTCGCTGCCGTTAACGCTAAGCCTGGCCTGCGCCCCCAGCGGTAGCGTTACGGTGTTGCGGTCATGGCCGAAATCCAGCCCGCTCACTACCGGCACCCCGCTGCGCTGCGTAATCAACGCCCAGACGCTGGTTAAATCGTAACCGTTGTCGTAATCGGAAAGCGTATTGCCGGTAAAGCTTCCTGCCACAATGGCCTTCTGCCGGGCCAGAACCCCGCTTTCCAGCAGTTGAAGCAGCATACGTTCAATACGGAAAGGGTGTTCATTAACATCCTCGATCACCAGAATCCCATCCCGGATATCCGGCAGCCACGGCGTGCCGATCAGCGAGGCAATCATCGCCAGGTTGCCACCCCAGAGCGTCCCCGAGGCATCAAGCCGTTGCGGGGTCGTTTGCCAGCGGAGTGTAAACTGCGGTGAGGTTAGCGCCAGCCAGAAATTGTCGACGGTGAAATCAGAGAGCGTTTCCGCACCGAAATTCCCCGCCAGCATCGGCCCGCTGAAGGTGATGATTCCGGCCTTAGCCAGCAGGGCCAGCTGAATAGCGGTGAAGTCACTGTGCCCGCACAGGGCAACAGGCCGATCGCGTAGCCGTTCAGCCAGGCTCTTATAGTCAAGATCGGGCAACAGGCGACTGGCACCATAGCCCCCGCGCACGGCCAGCACGATGTCCGGCAGCGTCTCCAGCCGGGCGAGATCGTTAATATCGCCCAGCCGTTGCGCATCGCTACCGGCAAAACGCTGTTCGCGCCTGGCGATAATATCGGTATTTGTCACCCGATGCCCGTCCGCACGCAGGCGCTCGATACCGCGCTGTGCGGCCTCCGGGTTGTGGCAAAAGCCAGAAGGGGCGATCAGATGAATATTGCGTGGAGACATGGCCATAATACGTACTTATCTCATCCGGATAGTGATTTTACCGACGTATATCAATACTTTTTTCATCCCGTGCGGCTATAAAAAGTGTGCCCTGCCGCAGGTTGGTGAAATTTTATACGCCTCGAAGTGAATTATTTTTGTACACTCGCTGTCGAATTCTTTCGATGATGACGAAAAGCCGTAGTGATGTCATCAGCCGCAGCCAGCAAATTAAGAATTACGGCGATTTTCTGCTAACCGGCACGTCGTATGATAAGCGCGACGCCAGGCTCAGAGGATAAATAAGCGTGCATAAATGCGTGAAAACAGCGGCAATGATTGCTGCACTACTGCTGGCAGGCTGTGCCAGTGAACCTGCAAAGAAGATTGCCCGTCAGCCGGATACGCCGCTGACTTCAGCACCGCCTCAGAAAGTGGCACAGGCCTGGTCCCTTTTCACTGAAAACGCAGCCCGTAGCTACGGGGTCGATCAGAAGCTGGTGGATGCGATTATTGCTGTGGAATCCGGTGGGAATCCAACCGTTGTCAGCAAATCTAACGCCGTGGGCCTGATGCAGATTAAAGCCTCTACCGCGGGGCGCGAAGTCTATCGCGCGCAGGGCCGCCACGGGCAGCCGAGCAAAAGCGAACTGCGCGATCCGGTAAAAAATATTGATATCGGCACGGCTTATCTGCGCATCCTGCAGCGGCAGCAGCTAGCGGGTATCCGTAATCCGGAAACGCTGCGCTATGCCACTATCGTGTCTTATGCCAACGGAGCGGGGGCGCTACTGCGGACTTTTTCGCGGGATCGTAGCCGGGCAATTGCCATGATAAATGCCCTGAGCCCGGAAGAGTTTTATCAGCACGTACAGAACAATCACCCGGCGGCACAGGCTCCGCGCTATTTGTGGAAGGTGACAACCGCCTACCGGACGATCTGAAATCATAACCGGTTTTGATAAATGCTAAAAAATTTTCAAAAAAAGTTCGTCCTTAAATCACAGACTTAGAATCCTCTCCTATACTTAGTGCAGTTTTAATCGTGCCAGTTTGATAACGGTAATCATTAAGGGGGAGTAAATGGGTATTCTGTCATGGATCATTTTTGGATTGATCGCCGGTATTATCGCCAAGTGGATTATGCCAGGTAAGGACGGTGGTGGTTTTATCATTACCGTGATACTGGGGGTTGTCGGTGCGGTAGTCGGCGGCTGGATCAGTACCTTCTTCGGTTTTGGTCGGGTCGACGGGTTTAATTTCGGCAGCTTTGTCGTGGCGGTGATCGGTGCCATTGTGGTGCTGTGGATTTACCGTAAGGTACGTAGCTGATACGAATAGAGCCTGCGGGCTGGTTTCGTTGAGAATTGTGGAGCCACTCTCTGTTAAGAGGGTGGCTTTTTTGTTGGCGGCAAGGATGCCTGGATTGGTGGATTGGTGGATTGGTGGATTGGTGACAGCGGTGACAGCGGTGACAGGGAGCCAGCCTGTGCGGCGGCCGGCCGGTCCTCGCGCCACGCGTTGCGTGGTGCCCTCGGTTGCCGCATCTGGCCGGTCGGACCGGCGGAGACGGACCATCCCTGGTCCGACCCCGCCTGACGCCAGCGTCCCTGCTGGCGTCTCCTGGCCCGCTGCGTTCACCTCGGCGCTGCGGATTACCCGTCCGCCGCACAGGCTGACTCCCTTTCGGCTATGTGCACCGCAGCCAGATAAGGCCATTCCTGTATCGACCCCGCCTGACGCCAGTGTCCTGCTGACGTCTCCTGACCCGCTGCTTTCACCTTGGCGCTGCGGAATGCCCGTCCGCCGCACAGGCTGGCTCCCTTCATGCAATGTGCTTCGCAGCCTTAGCGGCAATATAAATTTCCCTGAAGACAATATTGGAGTAACGAAGCGGACTGGCGGTTTTCCCGGTTGGGCATCCGCAGCGCTGAACGGAGAGAGGAAGGCCGGATTCGGCCGCATGGACAGGTGACAGGTAGCCAGCCCGCCTGACGCCAGCGTCCCTGCTGGCGTCTCCTGGCCCGCTGCGTTCACCTCGGCGCTGCGGATTACCCGTCCGCCGCACAGGCTGGCTCCCTTCATGCAATGTGCTTCGAAGCCTTAGCGATAATATGAATTTTCATGAAGTAAGAGCAGAATTGAAATTTTATACGGCACGAACATTATTCTGAAGACCATACAAAAGTTATGAAGCAGACTGGCGGTTTTCCCGGTTGGGCATCCGCAGCGCTGAGCGTAGAGAGGAAGGCCGGATTCGGCCGCAGGGACGCGGACGAAAAGTGCAGCCGGGGCAGGAGGCCCCGTCTGCACTGGTCCGAAAGACTGAGGAACGAAGTGAGGGCACCGCGAAGCGGCGCGAGGACAGTCCCATAAGGGAAAACCGCCAGTCAGCGCCACCACCGGACATACAGACGGCAAATTACCCGTGCAGCCCGCAAATCATCCCGCCAGCGCAACGATCTGAGCCAGCGCATCGGACCGCGCTGGCTCAAGCTGTAAATCAGAAATCATACCCCACGGTCGCCACCACAGAACGCTCCGCGCCCCAGTAGCAGTAACCATAACCGTAGCAGGCCGCAACATAATCGCGCCCGGTCAGATTATTGGCATTCACCTGCACAAATGCACCCTTCAGGCTGCTGTTCCACGCGCCCAGATCCGCACGCACCGACGCATCAAACAGCGTCACCGACGGCAGGCGAACGGTATTGGCATTATCCGCCCACTGCTTACCGATATAACGCACGCCCGCACCGGCGCTCAGACCATAGTCAAACTTGTAGTTAGCCCAGGCAGACGCGGTCGCATTAGGGGAAACATAAGGCGTGTGGCCGTTGATAGACTCACCGGTCGAGGCATCAATCGCCTCTTTATAACGAACGCGGCTCAGCGTGTAGTTGGCGATAGTACTCAGGCGCGGCGTCAGCTGATTGCGTGCTTCCAGCTCCAGACCGCGCGAGTTGACCTTACCGGCCGGATCGTAATATCCGCCCTGTACGTTACGGCTGCCGACGTTTTTCTGCGTCAGATCGTAAACCGCCACGGAATAGAGATCGGATGTGCCCACCGGCTGGAATTTCACCCCGGCCTCATACTGCTCGGCGGTGGTTGGCTGCAGCAGGTTGCCGTCGGCACCGGTCAGCGACTGCGGTGTGATGGCCTGGCTGTAGCTGACGTAAGGTGAAACACCGTTGTCGAAGGCGTACAGCAGCGCGGCACGACCGCTGATGTGGTCGTCCTGACGACGATTATCGTTACCAAGGTCGATATTATTGATTTTCGATACGATGCGGTCATAACGGCCGGAAACGTCGAAATGCACGCGATCCCACTTCATCTCATCCTGCAGATACATCCCGGTCTGGTAGTACTGGCGCTCGGAGTGAATAAAGTTGTAGTCAGGACGCACGCCGATGGTCTGGCCGGTTGCCGTATTCAGCTGTGAACCGGATCCGCTGGCGTCATGCAGGTCGTTTTTATACTGATGATACTCCACGCCGAGCACCACTTTATGCTCAACGTCGCCGGTGGCAAAATCGGCTTCCAGCTGGTTATCGATGGCGAAAGCATCCAGCGAAGAACGCGAGCCGGAATAGTAGCGGTTCATGATATCGCTGTCGGCGGAAACCCAGCCAATCTGATAGATCTGATCGAGATCCACATTGGAATGGCTGTAGCTGGCGGTAGAACGAACGGCCCAGGTATCGTTAAAACGGTGGGCGAATTCGTAGCTGTAAATCTGCTCATGGCGCTTAAAGCGATCGAGGTCGGAATCACCGTCGTAGAAGCCGGTGCTCAGCTTCTTGCCGTTGTGCTCATAAATACTGCCTTCGCCCGGAACGGAACCGTGGTAGCCGCCGGACGGATCCTTCTGCAGGTAGGCTTTCACCAACAGCGACGTGTACTCATCCGGCTGCCACAGCAGGGAAGGGGAGAGGGCGTATTTTTCTTCACGCGTGTGGTCGTACTGAGTGTCGCTGTTGCGCGTCAGGCCGGTCAGGCGGAAGGCCAGCTGGTCGTTAATCGCGTTGGTATAATCAACGGCCACGCCGGAGGTGCTGTTATTTCCCACGTAGGTACGGAAATGGCCTTCTTCCGTAAACTGCGGACGTTTGGAGGTTTCCATCACCAGACCGCCCGGCACGGTTTGACCGTACAGCGCGGAGGATGGGCCTTTAATTACGTCGATACGCTCCAGGAACCACGGATCCACCTGCAGCACGTTAAAGCTGCCCGGATCGCTCATCAGGCGCAGGCCGTCGAGGAAGATATTATCGACATCGCCGCCGTGGAAGCCGCGTAGCGAAACGGTGTCATAGCGGGTCGCGGCCCCGCCGAAGTTGGTAAAGGCACCGGCGGTATAGTTCAGCGCCTGGTTGATGCTCATGGCACCCTGGTCTTCCATCTGCTGGCGGGTAACAACCGAAACGGACTGTGCGGTGGTAATCAGCGGCTCATCGGTTTTGGTCGCGCCTTTACTGCTTTTGACCGTATAGCCAGCGGTTGGCGAAGTGGCGGACTCTTCCGGTGCGGCGGTGACCGTGATGGTGTTTTCTGCGGCAACGACGATCCCGGGCGCGATAAGTGCGAGTGAACAGAGCAGCGCAGAACGCTTCAGGTTGAAAGCCATACTCATTGTTAATATCTCTTATTAGGGTTGAAAAAATGCCACCGCGTTGAGTGCGGTTTACCTGTCTGTATTGTTAGCGACAGGTAAATGTAAAGAGTTGTAATAATATCAATGAGAAGTATTATCTTTTCGATTAATGCTTTCAAGTATTAATTACAGTTAATAATTGCCTGTTGGCTTCCAGTAATTAACCTGAAAAATGATGGGCATGGGGCATGGGGCATGGGGCATGGGGCATGGGGCATGGGGCATTTGAGGCTTAGGTGTTCGGGAGCCAGCCTGTGCGGCGCCCGGCCGGTCCTCGCGCCACGCGCTGCGTGGTGCCCTCGGTTGCCGCATCCGGCCGGTCGGACCGGCGGAGACGGACCATCCCTGGTCCGACCCCGCCTGACGCCAGCGTCCTGCTGACGTCTCCTGGCCTCTTGCGTTCACCTCGGCGCTGCGGATTGCCCGGCCGCCGCACAGGCTGGCTCCCTTTCGGCTATTTACGTCGCTGCCTAAGCTGAGTGGGTGTTTTTCTGAAGATATATGAGCCATACATTAACAGGTGGCTTTTACTGAATACCACACTGGAATAACGAAGCGGACGGGTGGATTTCCCGGTTGGGTATCCGCAGCGCTGAGCGCAGAGAGAAGGGCCGGATTCGGCCGTATGAGCATAGGTGTCCGCGAGCCAGCCTGAGCTGAGTGGGTGTTTTTCCTGAAGGCAGCATCATAGTAACGAAGCGGACGGGTGGATTTCCCGGTTGGGTATCCGCAGCGCTGAACGGAGAGAGGAAGGCCGGATTCGGCCGCAGGGACGCGGACGAAAAGTGCAGCCGGGGCAGGACGCCCCGTCTGCACTGGTCCGAAAGGCTGACGAACGAAGTGAAGGTACCGCACAGCGGCGCGAGGACCGCCCATTAGGGAAAATCGCCAGTCCGCGCCTTCACTGAGAACGCAGACAACACATCACCCGGAAAAAGCAGGCAGGCAATCCCCGCAGAAGTTAACCCGCGCTACTGCGCCGCTTTCACCACCCCAATATCACCCACGTTGTTACAGGTCTTGTCTTTCGGGCAGTACAGATCCAGCAGCTTCAGCGTCACGCCGTTGGTCCAGCCAAAGCCGTCCTGCAGCGGATATTCACCGCCGCCGCCGCCGCCCAGACCTTTACCCTCGACCACGTATTTTTCCACCAGCTTGTGCTCTTTATCGTAGGTCGCCTGCACGTTCTGCAGGAAGCGCATACCGACCTCTTTCGCCAGTTCCTGCTTGCCGTAGTGATTCAGCCCCTCAACGGCGGCCCACTGCAGCGGTGCCCAGCCGTTCGGCGCATCCCACTGCTGGCCGTTGTTGACGGTCGTTGTCACCAGCCCGCCCTCCTTCAGCAGCTGTGCCTGCACCGCGTTGGCCGTTTTGCTCGCGTGGTCATCGGTGGCGGCCTGCAGATAGAGTGGGAACAGCGCCGCGGCGGTAAGCTGCGGGCGCACGCTGCCTTTCTGCCAGTCGTAATCGGCATACCAGCCCTGTTTTTCATCCCACAGATAGTGGTTAATCGCCTGCTGGCGTTTTTCCGCCAGCGTATCAAAACGCTTCGCGGCCGCATCGTCTTTGGCAATCCGGCTGGCTTTCGCCAGGGTTTTCTCCAGGTGGAACACCAGCGCATTCAGATCTACCGGCGCGATGCGCGTGGTATGGATGGTGCTGAGATCGTCAGACTTATCGAACCAGCGGGAACTGAAGTCCCAGCCGGAGGCGGCACCGGCACGCAGATCGCGGTACAGCGACGCCTTTTCACGATCTTTGGCTTTATCGGCGGTAGTGATGTCATCCATATAGGATTCGGTGCGCGGCACGTCGCGCGCGTCCCAGTAGCGGTTCAGTACCGTACCGTCTTTCAGCTTCACCACCCGCTTACTGGCCGCACCGGCGGCTACACTCTCGGCGTCGGCCATCCAGTAGTCATACTCTTTCTGCAGCTGCGGACGATATTTACTGTAAACCTCGTCACCGCCGTGGGTTGCCAGCAGATCGACCATCATACTGAAGAACGGCGGCTGCGAACGGCTGAGGTAATAACTGCGGTTGCCGTTAGGAATATGGCCGTATTTGTCCAGCTCCCAGGCGAAGTTATCCACCATATCCTGTACGCGATCCCAGTGGCCGCTCTCGGCCAGCCCTAACATGGTGAAGTAGCTGTCCCAGTAATAGACCTCGCGGAAGCGCCCGCCCGGCACCACGTAAGGCTTCGGCAGCGGCAGCAGGGAATCCCACTGGTTGGCCTGGCTGGCGGAGCGGGTCAGCACCGGCCACAGGCCGTTGATGTGTTCACGCAGGCTCTGCCCGGCGGGAGGAACGTACTTCTCACCCTCGCCCGGCAGCGTAAAGTTGGTATTCACAAAGCGCTTGAGATCAAAATTGCCCTGCGATTTCTGCATTTGCCAGTCGGCGAGAATGGAGGTCGGATCGCTCTTAGGTACCGCATCGGCAAAGGTTTTTTGATCGGGGTAAAATTTCGCCGCCTGTACGGCGTGATACAGCGGACCGAGGCGGACATCCGGCGGCTGCGGGGTGCTGCTCAGCATTCGCTGATTGTCTTCCGCCTGCGCCGCACAGCTGGCCGCGACCATTCCCGCCAGCAGCAGCGGATAAATCAGGCGCGCACTCAATCGACGTTGTTCGACTTTTCTCATCGGCTTTTCTCCATGTCCAGACCCGGTTTGATCTGTAAGCTGTTGACCCTGCAAAAAACTTTAGACGACTTTTCGTCATTGGTCAGGGAAGGAAGCCGGAAAATGTGAGTCAGATGGATATTTTGGCGGGTGGAACAGGCAGAAAATTGCTGATGATGATGCACCCTGCCGCGGGAAAAATGCCGGCATGATGACACCCCAGACGCGGATCCCGGAGAGGGGGTTACCCGGCTAAATCATCCATAAAACCGAAAAAAGCGCCACCAGCCAGAGGGCGATCAGCGCCCCGATTGCGCGCTGAAATATCCGCCGCACGCCGTGCCAGCGCGCCTCGAATGAACGCACGGGGCCGGGTTTAGCCGACCATAAGCGGGCCATCGCGGCGTCAAACGGCGCCAGGTCGTGCTCGGTTTTCAGCAGCGTGAACAGCCGCTCATCCAGCCACAGACGCCAGCAGTAATACTGCGTCAGCAAAAACAGCACCAGCAACAGGGCGCTCTGGTAAGACCCCAGCAGCAGAAAGGCCAGCGCCAGCGGCGGCAGGCTCAGCAGGGCGAAGCCGCGCCAGCTGGCGAGGTGGATTTGAAGCACGCGATGCGTCATGCGGATATCGGACATGAGACCTCCTGAAAATCTTCCAGCAGCCGTAAATGCTCCGGCGTCAGTACCACCTGCGGCCGCTGTGCCCGGATCGTTTCAACTGCCTGCGCAACGCTGGCCGCGTGCCCTGTCGCCAGCAGCCAGGCGGCGACTACCGTCGCACTGCGGGATAAGCCGAGTGCACAGCAGACCAGCAGTGAACCCTGCGGCGTGCGCAGCCGGTTTAGCCGTTCCACCGCGCGCTGAAGATCCGCCAGATCGGGCACCAGCAGATCCATCATCGGGTAGCTGTGCCAGGCCGCGCCGGGGGCGGGGCGATGGTGAAATTCAGCGGTCAGGTCCAGCACCGCCGTGAAGGGCAATGGCCGGTCGGGGAAGCCGCCAAGGGCGACGTCCGCAAAAACCGGCGATGTGGCGGGCAGCGTGCGGGAAAACCAGCGCTTCGACAGCCTGGCCCCGGCCAGATACGGCCACAGCAGCCAGCGGGCGGAAAGCGACAGCTGGCCCTCCGGCGTTTTCTGGAACACGGTGGTCCCCAGCCCGGCATAGCCGGCGGCCACCATCAGCAGCGCGGCGGCAGGCCACAGCAGAATAGTGCCGTAAGGCACGCCCCACGCGAGAAGGCCCATCAGCAGCGCACCGATGGCATAGCGTCCACCCAGCCGCCGGGCGCGAGAAGAAGGCCGCTGCCAGCGCCAGCGGCCCGTCACCGGAATGGCGTAGCTGATGGCGATGCCCGCCGCTATGCCGGTTATCACGTCAATAAAGTGGTGCTGCCAGGTGGTCATCACCGAGACGGCAATCAGCCAGAACCAGCCGCCGGCCGGCCAGCGCGCCGGGCCGGTTAAATGCTGGCGAAAGCGCAGCCACAGCAGCCAGGTCAGAATGATATGCAGCGACGGCGCCTGATTGTAAGGCAGGTCAAACTGTTCAAGCTGGTGGAACAGCCAGCCGAACAGCCCCGGTGAGTCCGGGCGGGTAAAGGTAAACTTCAGCGGAAACAGCAGGAAACCGGCGCAGGCGACCAGCGAGGCAGCCAGCAGCCGCCAGGCATGACGGGTCAGCTCCCGCTGTGAGGTGCAGATAAACAGCGATATGCCGTACAGCAGATCGATACTCCAGTACGGCACGATGGTCCACGGCATAAAGGGAATGGCGTGTTCCCAGCTGAAGACCAGGCTGCCGACGTCGGCGCGGGCGGCGGTAAAATGGTTGACCTGCCCGTAGCTGAGAAAGAACAGCGGCCCGAGCAGCAGCAGCCAGCATAACGCCTGCTTCCACAGGCGGTAGCGGCCCGGTGCAACGGCGGAATCAGCCATGGGGCTTTCTTACCGCCAGCGATACGGTGAAAATACCAAATTCATCAATGACCTGCTGGCGCTTTTCGAAACCGGCGGCCTCCACCAGCGTGTCCATCTCTTTCTGGCTGCGCACGCGCATAATCCACGGCATGCCGTTTTGATGGCTGGTCAGCGTCCAGGCGATGGTTTTTAACTGCGGATGCCACGGCTGTCCGGTGTACACCAGCACGCCGCCCGGCGGGATCGCTGCCGCCAGCCCGGCCAGCGAGGCTTTAATCAGCGCGTTATCCGGGAAGAGTTCATACAGCCCGGAGACGATGCCAAGCGTGGGGGCAGGATCGAGAGCGGCGAGGGAAGCGGTGTCAAAGGCGTTGCCGTGCCGGAACTGCGCCAGATGGCCCAGCCCGCGCGACGCAATCATGGCCTGGCCTTTTTCCACATTGAGGTCGCTGTAATCCCGCAGCAGGATGCTTTCAATCCCGGGCTGATTTTCCAGCGCATCCAGCACGTAGCGGCCGTGTCCGGCAGCAATATCCACCACCCTTACCGGCAACGCGTCCTGCTGTAACTGCGCCACAGCCCGGGTAATCATCTGCTGGATATGCACCTTCCGGACCCGGATGCCGCGCCAGCCGATGCTGTTCAGATACTGCCGGTCGATCGTCCGGCCGAGTAACCCCCTGCCTTCAGGCTGATTGCGGTAAACGTAATCCAGGGTGCTGCCGGAGTCGAAGCCGGTTTCATAGCCCAGCCGCATCCCCGCCGACTGCCGGCCGAGGGTTTTCATCCCGAAACTCATGGCGGCATAAAACAGCCCCTCGGGCGAGCGGGAGTTCGGCGGCGCCTGCAATTCGCGGAAGGCATCCGCGCTCGGGCTCCAGCGGTCTTCCTCATCGTAGTTAAAGACGTAAGGCGCAGCGGTATACAGGCGGTCGATAAAACTTTTCATTTTATCGAAGGCCAGCTGGCGATCCTTTTCGCCCAGCGTGTCGTGATAGAAGCCGGGCAGAATATGCTGCTCTTTTATCGCGCTGCGCAGCCCGGCATAAAACTGCTTCTGCGGCCCGGCGTGTACCACGAAATCATCGCCGGAAATCAGTAACTGAGTGGGCAGGGTGATGGCGGCGGAATCGGCAACGATGCGCTCAGCGGTCTTATACAGATCCAGCAGGATATTGACGGCGATCTGCCGGGTAATCAGGGGATCCTGCTCGAAGCTGGCGATGCGCTGCGGATCGTGGCTGAGGAATTTTCCCTTTACGTAGGAGTTGACGTAGAACAGGCCGCGAAGGCGCTGCATTAACCCCAGTCCGGCGCGGGCAAAAGGCACGTACAGCTTGACCTTAAAGGCCGGGGAAGCCAGCACCATCCCCCGGATTTTGGGCGCGTAGTCATGCACCCAGCTGGCGACCAGCACCGCGCCGACGCTCTGTGCTATCGCCACGATGTCCTCCATGTCGACCTGCGCATCTCCGGCGACGAAGCGCACGAATTCGTCCACGTCCAGCACCGAGCGCGCCAGGCTGGGGCTATATCCGCGATCTCCCGGCGTGTGGCCGTGGCCGCGCGCGTCCCAGGCATAAAAGTGGGCGTCGGGCATCATCAGCTCATCAACAACGTGCTGTAAGCGCCCCGAATGCTCATGCCCGCGATGGAACAGCACGATGACTTTACGGCTGGCGCTTTGCGCTGCGGGCCAGTGGCGGAAATACAGCCCGGCCCCGTCGCTGGTGATAAACGTACCTTCCCGGCACTGACGTGTTGGCTGACTCATCACCGATTCCTTATTTCAGACGGTTTTCGCCGCAATCGCACTGCGGCAGCGGTTAATACAGGTCCAGACCAGCAGCAGGGCACAGACGGCGAACACCACGTTAAACGCACCGATAAACTGCGGCCAGAGGGCAATCACCAGGCCCGATGCGCCAAAGACCAGAGCGCGATCGCTTTTCCCCAGCGGGCCGCGATAGTCGCGCACGCCGGTCAGCGTCTGGCAAAGGATGCCGCAGAATTCCGTCAGCCAGGACAGCAGTACCACCACCACCACCAGCCAGGGTGAGATGCCGATCAGGAAGGCAAAAGCCAGGTAGAGCGCGGCATCCGAAATGATATCGCCCACCTCATTCAGCACGGCACCGAGCGTGGACTGCTGATTAAACTCTCGCGCCAGCATGCCGTCGATGGCGTTCAGCGCCATGCGCAGGAACAGGAAAATCGGCAGGGAGATAAATAACAGCGGGTGCGGGAAGGCGATCAATATGCCGCCCAGCACCACGGAGGCCACCATCGCCAGCAGGGTGACCTGATTGGCTGTCACGCCGCCGGCATGCAGTCGGGCGACCAGCGGCCTTAACAGGTTCTGAAATTTGGGTTTGATGTCGTACAGCGTCACGTTATGGCTCCTGCCTTTCGTCACGACGGGCACGATGCCCGCTCGGGTATGAGGGATATCCGCCGTTGCTTTCCCGCGTTTGCATTCAGTAACAATTCGGGGAAGGATGCGGATAAATATAACTCAGATGGGGGCTTTTGCCGTAGCAGCAGGCAGAACGCCGGGAATGAAGTTTCCCGGCGTGACGGCGGTTACAGATCCACGCAGGTTTCTTCCGCCAGCCCCAGCATAATGTTGAGGTTCTGTACGGCGGCACCGGACGCCCCTTTACCGAGGTTGTCCAGGCGAGCGACCAGCATCGTCTGACGCTGCTGCGGATGCGTAAAGACGAACAGCTCCATATTATTGCTGTTGTTCAACGCCTCCGGCAGCAGATACGGTGCGGTATCGTTATCCAGCTGATTCAGCTCGCGTACCTGAATAAACTGCTGGCCCGCATAGAACGCCGCCAGCTCGCGCTGCAGCGGTTCGCCGTCGGTATCGTTCAGCGGGATAAACACCAGCATGCCCTGGGCATAATCACCCACGCCCGGCTGGAAAATGGGCCGGGTACTCAACCCGCCCCAGGCCTGCATCTCTTTCAGGTGCTTGTGATCGAAGCCCAGGCCGTAGGCGGCAAAACCGGTGCCCTGCTGCTGGTATTTTTCAATCATCGCCTTGCCGCCGCCGCTGTAGCCGGATACGGCATTAATCGCCAGTGGGCGATCGGCGGCCAGCAGGCCCGCGCGGGTCAGCGGTGCCAGCAGGGCGATAGCGCCGGTGGCATAGCAGCCGGGGTTAGAAACGTGGCTGGCCTGGCGGATCTTCTCGCGCTGACCGGCATCCAGTTCAGGCAGGCCGTAAACCCAGCCGTCCTGTACGCGGTGCGCGGAGCTGGCGTCCAGCACGCGGGCACCGACTTCATCCGCCAGTGCAACCGCTTCACGCGCGGCGGCATCGGGCAGGCAAAGGATGGTGATGTCAGCCTGTTTCATCAGAGCCTGGCGGGCAGACGCGTCTTTGCGCTGCGCATCATCAATGCTGAGCAATTCAATGTGAGGATGGCTGGCCAGACGCTGCTGGATTTGCAAACCGGTCGTACCCGCCTGACCGTCGATGAACACACGATATCTCTGACTCATTACAGCCTTTGCCTTAAGAAAAAATGAGAAAAAAACAGTGTAATCAGATTGCAGCAGATTAAAAGCGCTTTGTTAAAAATCCTGACGACGGGTGGCATTCGCCGGAGGATCCGTTTTATCCTTGCCCTCCTGTGTAGGATAAGGAAAGCTAATCAATGAATCCAAATCATCCCTTAGTGAAGCTGGCGCGCGAGCGTAAGCTACCTCATCCGCATCGCCCGGAGGAGTTCAGCGAGCGGGCATGGACGGAGGTTCTGCGCCAGTATGGCGACCATCAGGGCGTCGGGTTTGCCAGCGGGGCCGTGTGGCTGAACGGCCATTTCAGGCGTATTGAACGCAGCCGCCAGCAGTTTACCTGCGGCGAAGAGACGCCGCTGAACTACATCGAACTGGCTCGCGCGCATCTGGCCGCCGCCAACGCGGCGTTTTATCAGGTGATTAACGAACAAATCGAGAACGACAGGCAGCGCGAACCGGTCTCGCTGGAGCAGATGCTGGCACGCCGCTCGGCACAGACGGCCGGCGGCGAAGAGGCGGCGGTTAACTCGGTCAATATGCAGCGGCTGGACAGCCTGTGCCTGGTGCTGTGGGAGCTGTTCAAATATCGCGACAGTCTCAGCACGCTGTTTCCCGCCGTTCGCCCGCGCCTGATGAGCCGTATGGACCTGCTGTACAACGAGTCGAAAATGTCCCAGTACTATCACAGCTTCAGCCTGCTCTGGCAGGAGATGCTGTACGGCCACGCCGCGTTTGCCGCCGACCGCGACCGCGTGCTGCTGCAGTACATCGGGCATTTTCCGCACGCTGTTAAGGCCGTTTCCGAATACCGGCGCGACCACCATCACGGCACGACGGCTCTGGAAGCGGGCAGCATGCTGCGCCAGCGGATGATTATGATCGAGGGGCCACAGCTGTGCTATCAGGGGCCCGATCGGCCACTGACGCTGTGCGGCTGGCAGGCGCTGTCTGAAGATGTGCAGCTGCAGGCGGCGTATCAGTGGATCTCGCCGCAGGGTCATCTGGATCATCACCTCAGATCGCTGATCGATGAGAACAGCGAGGTGGAGGCGGATCGCCGGCTGCAGCGCGTGCTGCGTATCTGGTTTCATCTCAGCGTGCTGGCGAAGCAGATTAGTGAAGAGCACACCCACGGCCGCCGGCCCCTTCCGGACGACTGGCAGCAGATGCTGGCCCTGGCTCCCGCATTTGACCGCCAGCAGCTGGTCCGCCTGCTGACCGGCTGTACCGGGTACAGCGTACAGCAGGTGGAGCAGGCGCTGAAGATACTGACCTGGCGCGGTAAAACCCTGCAGGAAGATCTGTGGGTCCAGCCGCTGGTGGAGCTGGAAGGGGACGTGGCGTTCCCGGTCAGCGCCTTTCTGACGGCCAGCTTCAGCCGCAATTTTGACTGCTGGCTGCAGAAGATCGACAGCCGTCACGAGCGGCGCGGCAGGCTGTTTGAGCAGGATCTGCTGCGGGTGATGGCGGAATGTCGCCAGGCCAATCCGCTGATGCGGGAGCATTTACACTTTTCACCGGTGGGAAAATTTTATGCGGGTGAGGATTATGAGGAGATCGATCTCGCCTTCACTTTCGGCAATCTCGTGGTCGTGGCAGAAGCGCGCAGCCGTAAAACGCCGATTACGCCGCTGGATTATCACAACGATATGTTTGATGACAACGGCCTGCTGCACAAAACGACTCAGGCAAAGCGCAAGGCGGATTACGTGCGTAAGCATCTGGCCGCTTTTTGCGCGATCTTTTTCCCCCATTTAGACGGGCGCGACGATCTTCAGGTGCTGCCCCTGGTCTTAATCAATGGCCAGTATCATGCCGGTTACGCGCTGAATGAGGTGGCGGTGCTGGATACCGCGCTGCTGCTGCATTTCCTCAAGGACGGCGAATTACGTTTTAACTTCGATGCCGAACGCGGTCGACATCAGTATGCCTTACCGCTGTATGGAACGCTGGAGGAGGCGCAGGCGATATTTGCTGACTATATCCGCAGTCCGCTGCTTATTCGTATCTATGAAGCGCTGATCGTCCGTGATACCCAGGCATCGCGACCAATGGGAGAGGGGTTCGAAGAGATTATTACCCAGACCTGCAGGGTGGACAGCACCGACTGGCGGACGTTTATGGCTGCGGTAGAGCGCGTGGCGCCGGGCAGAGTGGTGCAATACTTCTGACTTTCCCACCGGCGGCAGGTGCCGCCGGTGGGTGAGGTGGTGTTTATTTTTCAGTGGCCTGGCTGACCGTTTCGGCGGCCTGCCAGATGCGGTATTTTACCTCTACGCCTTTAGGCACATAAACCACGATCGGCAGGCGGCTGTTATAGCGCTGGAGGGCATCCTGGCCCAGACTGGCCGCGATGAATTTCTGCTCTTTTGCACGGTTCGGACAGGCCATCATGGTTGATGCCGGTTCGGAAAGCTTATCAACGACCAGGTAGCCATAGCCCCAGCCGGACAGCGTTTCGTGCTTGAGCGTGCCGCCGATCATATGCCGGTTGCAGTCCACTTCCAGCGTTTTACCAATCAGCAGCTCCACTTTCAGATCCTGTTCATTGTCCTTCGGCGGCAGCGTAATAACCTGACGCGTCATCCCCGGCTTCGCCTTCGGATAAGGGGCAATTTTTTCCAGCGGCTGCGCACCGGGATCGCCCTCAGGCCGGGATCCGGCGTCCGCCATCGCCGACACGGAGGTCGCCAGCATCAGAATGGAAAAGGTGGAAAATAGCTTATTCATCGTTTCTTCCTTTAAATGACCGGTGAAATTCCTGGAATTATACACCATGTTAGCCCGTTATAAAGGGGCGTTATCTCGCTTTAAGGGCGTTAAGATAGAATTATTCGCTATCGCTGTTCTCTTCAAGATAGTCCAGATGCTGGTTAAGCCACTGGCGGACGATATTCTGTGCGGCAACAGGCGCATCCGCGGCTGAGAAACCCCGCTCCAGCTGCAGCCACTGGCTGGTCGCCTGCTGAGCGGGTTCAATCGCGGCCAGCGTCAGCTGGCGCTGGGTGGCAGGCCAGTTTTTCTCGTCGGTCCAGTCGCGGATGCGCTGCGCCGGGTCGTCGTTCTGCTCCGGGCTCTGCCCGGGTTTCAGGAAGCTCTGCGGCGACAGCGTGGCGCGCAGGGCAAGAATGCGCCAGGCGGCAAAGCTGGCAAAGCGGATGGTGCCGGCGTTAGCGCTGACGGCGCTTTCCGGTGCGGTCAGCTGATTGCGCAGCTGCCGCCAGGCCTCCTGCTTAAACAGGCCGCCCTGAGGGGCGCAGATTGGCGCAGAGCCGTCGCGGCTGGAGCCGTACAGTGGGCCAAACGCCTGATAGGCCTCGTCGCCCTGACGGGCAAAAACAAAGCAGTGAACGTAAGGCCTGTCGTCTGCGTCGTAGCCACTCATCTCAATCGTCATCCGCAGCAGCATCAGGACGGCTTCATTGCGCGAGGTTTTTGGATCTTTACGCGTATCCTGCAAAATCGAGGCGGCAAAGCTGTCCTGCGCCGCGAGGGCCGTCGTGGCGGTGTTTTCCGCACGCTGCGCATCCTGCTGGCTGACGCCGCTGGTGGGGATGAACTGATGCAGATACACCAGCCAGGCCGCCGCCAGCGGCGTATTGCCGTAGCGGCGGAGCTGAACCGCAGCCTGAGCCGGCGTTGTCGGGATCGTGGCAATCACCGCATCCAGTGCGACCTGCGCCTGATGCAGCCGGGTACGGAGTTCGTTATCCCGCAGGCTCAGGCGCTGAGCCAGGCAGGCGTTCAGCGATGCGCTGTCGCTGGCGCAGGTATTGCGCTGCTTAAGCCAGCTGCGCTGTTCGTTGCGCAGGGCATTTTTTTCCGCCTCGGGGAGAAGGGTAACCAGTTGCTGATAGTGCTCAGCAATTGTCTGATCCTGACCGCTGAGTGCGCTATCGGCGCAGATTGCCCGCTCTGTTGGCGTCGCTGCTTTCTGGCAGTCGAAAGAGGCCGCCTGTGCTGAAAAGTTCCAGAAGAACACTAGCGTCAGCATGAAAAGACGGGATTTTCCGGTCAGGGCAGCGCGTATTACCATGGGTATTCCTTGTTGACAGAGGGGGAAAATTTGCCACGCTATCCTAAAGGTAGCCAGCGGGCAGCGGCAAGTAAAAGAGGCATTTCCTGCATCACTCAGACCCGAGCCGATGTCGTATGGTACGGGGGTGATTTCGGGGGCGGCAGGCCTCCGCACACCCGCTTGCAAGCTGTGGTGCATCGATTTCTTAGTTATGGGGTTTCCTGAACACTCACTCCCCCGGGCGTATTCGCTCGCTCTGATTTGGAGATTCGCTGTATGACTCGCATCGCCACGCTGCTGGCTGTTGGGCTGCTGACCAGCCCGATGCTGTACGCAACGCCGCTCACCTATCGGGTATCGTCCACCCGGACCGATATTGCACTTTCATGGAATGCCTTCGGAAACACGTTTTCTCAGGCCCGGCTGAACGGGGTCACCGGCGAGGTCAGGCTGGATCCCGGCCATGACTTCAATGACCATATCAGCGTGAACATTCCCGTAGCCACGCTGAAAGCCTCTAACGATATGCTGACCTGGGAGCTCAAAAGCCGGATGTTTTTTGACGCCATTCGCTATCGTTCGATTCATTTTACCAGCACCCGGGTGGTGGATAAGGGCAACGGCCAGTTCCGGATTTTTGGCATACTGCAGGTCAAAGACGTGCAGCGGCCGGTAATACTGGAGGCCACGCTGGCGGAAAAGGAAGCCAACGCGTCGGCAAAAAATCTGACGCTCTATGCCACCACCACCATTTCACGCGCTGCTTTTAATATGGATCGGCTGGCGGTGGTGGTGGACGACCGCATTAAGATTGATATCGCGTTAAGGGCGCAGCTGGCGTCGGGAGAGACTCCCGGGAGCCCCTGATCATCCGGGGCCATCGCTGGCGGCGGCCAGCAGCGGCACGATAAGGTCGGCGATCGGCGTGGCGATACCGTGCGCCTGCCCGCGTCGCTGGATCACCCCGTTGCGGCAATCCCATTCCAGCGGCCGACCCGCCTCGCGGTCGGTCAGGATCGAGGTACTGAGATCGGCCGGCGCGCGGTGGAACCAGGCCAGGATCTCCTGCGGAACCTCATCACCCAGCGTGGCACCCTCTGCACGTGCCACCGCCAGGCACTCCTGCAGCAGGGCGAGCGACAGTCCGGTGATATCAATGCGGGAAAACATCCCTGCGCGGCGGCCGGTCAGTACCATCAGGCCCGCCAGCGCGTTTTGCATCAGCTTGCGCCAGGCCACCGTTGCGAAATCCGCGGTGACTTCGACCTCACAGCGGGTTCCGCGCAGCGCCTCCAGCACCAGACGGCTTTCCGGCACGTCCGGCACGGTGATCCGCGGGCTGCCGCGTAACCACACCACATTTCCCGCCTCGCGCTGCGCGGGGAACCACACCACCGAAGGCAGGATCTGGCGGGCAGAGAGCCAGGGCGCAAAAAGCGCGCGCTGTTCAACGCCGTTTTGCAGCACGCAGACCACCGTTTTTTCGCTGCACAAGGCGGCCAGCCACGGTGCTGCCTCGGCGACCTGGGTGGATTTCACCGCCACGAACACCAGATCGTAATGATGCTGTACGGCTGAAGGATCGGTCAGGACCGGCCCGGGAACGTCGATGCGGCGGTCATCAACTCGCAGCAGCAGACTGTCGTGGGCGGTGCGGCCACAGATCGTGGGGGTACGGCCTGCTTCATGCAGCGCCGCCGCGATGGTGGTGCCAATCGCACCCGGGCCGATAAGTGCGATAGCAGGATATTCAGACATGGTGCAGGTTTCCTGTTGGTCAGGGAGCTGGACGGTGAAAAGCGAAACGGGCAATTCTCCGATCAAAAGACGTCCACGCCGTCGCGCAGGGGCCGCGTTGCGTCTTATCTTGCTCAGGACATTTTTTTGATCTGGTCAAGATAGTTATAAACGGTATAGCGGGTTACGCCCAGCACCTTTGCCGCTTTCTCAACGCCGCCGCGAACCAGAAACATTCCCCGGTTTTGCATCTGGCGAACAATCTCCACCTTCTCCTGTTTAGTGGCGCCGGTCCGCAGGTGCCCGGTGGGAGGTATGCAGGCGCGAATCACCTCATCCAGCTTTTCTTCCAGTCCGGCCTCCCGATCCGGCTTTTCCTGCGGCGGCTGAGGAAGCAAAATCGCCAGGGCTTCACGCGCCGCGTCGATGGCACTGTTATCGGCGTTAAAACAGAGTGACAGCTGAGGCTTGCCGTGCGCATCGTTGAAAAAAACCGTTGAGCTGTGCAGGGGAGTTCCCTGGGGGCTGGTCGTCGGATAGCCGGCGAATACCGTCGGTTCGCCGCCCGTGGGGGAAGCCGGTTGATTGAGCAGGCCAAGAAACCCCCGGTCGTTTTCCGGCGCAGCCAGCAGCGGGCTGCCCGGTTTTCTGCCGGAAACGTGGCCGTTGATGATTTTGATCACCGACGATTCCGGCCGGGAAAGATCGTGCAGCACGACCTCAATATGGCGGCCTGAAACGGACGAAAAAGCGTCCATGATTGCGCTGAGTTGGCCGATCAGCTGTGATTTTTCGTCGCGGGCAGTCATAAATAAAACTCGTTGTGTCGGATGTCATAATAGTTAAGAATATAAACAAAATGTTGAAACATCAACACGGATTACCATTCAACGACGGTGAGGGCCGATGACCAGCAAACTTTACCTTTCAAGCGACAGCCTCAGCGCAGTCACGACCGTTCTTTCCTGCACGCCGGCGGAGGAAGGGCAGTTTCATCTCCGGCTGGCGGAAACGCTGTTTCATCCTCAGGGCGGCGGGCAGCCCTCCGATCGGGGGGAGATTGGTCCTGCCCGGGTCGTTGGCGTTTTTCTGGATAATGAAGAGGTGGTGCACGTGACCGATCGACCCCTGGCCGTCGGGGAATGGCTGATGGCGGTGGATGAGGCCCATCGGCAGTTAACGACCCGCCTGCACTCGGCCGGGCATTTAATTGCCGCCGTGGGTGAGGCCCGGGGCTGGACGGCGATTAAGGGCAACCACCGCCCGGGTGAAGGACGGGTGGTGTTTGAATCCCCGGTCGCCGGGCACGCCGCACCCGAGGCGGACTCTTTGCGCGCTGCCGTCAACGCACTGGTCAGGCAGGCGCTGCCGCGCCGGCAGGATATCTCCGGCGGCGTTCGGCGTATTACCTGGGGCGATTTGCCGCTCTACAGCTGCGGCGGTACGCACGTCGCCAGTACCGATCGGGTTGGTGAGGTGGTGATAAACAGCGTGAAGTTTCGTAAGGGCCAGCTTTCCGTTTCGTACTCGCTGGCTGAACAGGGTTTGTTAACCGTCGAACAGGCATCCTGATATGCAATTACATCTGAATACCCCTTTACTCAACTCTCGTGCGCTCGGCCAGCTGAACGGCAGCGATGTCTGGCTGAAAATGGAGGCGCTGCAGCCTTCCGGCTCCTTCAAAATTCGCGGCATCGGGCTGGCCTGTCTTCGCTATTACGAACGGGGTGCCCGGCGGTTTATCTCATCGTCGGGCGGCAATGCGGGCCTGGCCGTCGCCTTTGCCGGCAGAGCGCTGGGCGTGCCGGTCACCGTTGTGGTCCCGGAAACCACGTCCGCCCGCGCAAAGGCGCTGCTGCTGCTTGAAGAGGCCGAGGTCATCGTTCACGGGGCGTCCTGGCAGGAGGCCAATCAGTACGCCCTTGGCCTGAAGGGGCAGTCGGACGCGTTCCTTCATCCCTTTGACGATCCGTTACTCTGGCAGGGACATGCCACGATGATAGATGAGGTGGTGGCCAGCGGCGTCCGGCCCGATGCGGTCGTGCTGTCCGTCGGTGGCGGCGGGCTGCTGTCCGGCGTCATTGAAGGGCTACAGCGTAACGGGCTGTCCGATGTTCCGGTCATTGCGGTTGAAACCGCAGGGGCAGCCTCATTCCGCGCTGCGGTTGAAGCCGGGCGGGCGGTGGAGCTTGAGCACCTCAGTACGATTGCCACCAGCCTTGGGGCGAAAAAGGTTTGTGAGCAGGCGGTGAAGCTGGCCGGGCTGCATCCGGTTATCAGTGAGGTGGTGAGCGATGAAGAGGCGGTGCGTGCGTGCCGTCGGTTTATGGACGACCATCGCGTGGTGACGGAACCGGCATGTGGAGCAAGCCTGGCCTGCGTGTATGAGCAAAAAGCGGTGATGAAACCGTTTCATCATCCGCTGGTGATTGTCTGCGGTGGGGCAACGATGTCCGCCGAACAGCTGTTCAGCCTGTCCGGCGGTGAGATTACTTAACGGTAAAGTTATACATGCCTTTGGTTTTATGGCCGTCAACGGACAGCACATGCCAGTCGACCATGTATTCACCCGCCTTCAGCTCGGATGCCAGCGGGATATGCAGAACCTTGTTGTCCGCACTGTCCACGGTCGCTTTCGCGGTATCAATGGCTTTTCCATCGGCGCCGGTGAGGGATGCACCACTGAAGCTGGCCTCCACGCCCTCGGTGAAGGTCAGGGTCAGTTCTTTCGGTGAGCTGCTCACCTCGGCCTTGCTGGCCGGTGACGCGCTGGCTAGATGGGCGTGGGCCAGAGCGTGCTGAGAAACCAGTGCCGCGGCCAGTACGGTTGCTGCGGTGAAAGCTTTTTTCATACGTAATACCATCTGAACTTCTCCTTGCATTACAAACGGCTGCTGAACGATTGCCAGCAGCAGGGATACGTTTATCGCCGTTCACTCAGGCGAACTGTGTCATCAGGCGCTTCTGGCGCTGCCAGCGCGCGATATCAATCAACAGGAAGGCCAGCAGGCTGGCACCCATTACCGGTAAACACCCGCCCAGTCCTACACCGGCCAGCAGAGACCCCAGACGCCAGCGCACCGGCAGGCGCAGCCAGGCGTGGAGCAGCGAGCTGGCGACATTTCCCGCCGGTGCCGTCGGGCGGCGCAGCCACCACATACGGTATCCCAGCACAATCATCACGCAGACGCCGATGCCGAAGGCGGTCAGCAACAGCTGGTTTGGCAGGCCAAACAGTAGTCCCATGTGGAAGTCGATGCCCCAGCGGGTCAGTTTGGCGGCGAGCGGATACTGCTCAAATTCCACGCGATCGATAACGCGCATGTCGCGGGGATCGACGGCAACGGCATCCACCTGCGAAGGCCAGCGGGCCTGGGCTTCGGCAACGGTCCAGGCTTTACCCTCACTTTTCGGGCCGCGGATCTCCACCTTCGCCGCATCAATTCCCGCCCGTCGGGCGCTGGCCAGCACCTGCTGCCAGACATCGTCCTCCGCCGACGGCATGGTCATTCCGGGCATCGACATATGATGTTCGGCATGCGGGTCGGCAGGCAGGTGGGAAACGGCGTGGGGATCCAGCGTGGTTCTGACCTGCGGCGTCAGCCAGTTAAAGGCGGTACGCATTTTATCGATATTGCCACCGGCCCACTGCGACCACGCCAGCCCGGTGGCGGAGAACATCAGCAGCCCGGCCAGCAGGAACAGGCCCTGCGTAATGTGCAAACGGCGGCTGGCGGCAATGCGCCCCTGCGCTTTTTTACGCTGGCGTTTCGGGCGGCTCAGCCACCACAGCGCCAGGCCGCCGACGGCGGCAACCCACATCCAGGAGGCCGCCAGTTCGCTGTAGAGACGCCCCGCATCCCCGAGCAGCAGCCCACGATGAACCTGATCGATCCACTTTCTTAGCGGCAGCGATCCGCTGCTGCCATAGACGGTGAGATCGCCGCGAATTTGCAGTGAGTAAGGATCGACAAAGATTGCCCGCGATTCAGATGAACCCAGCGCCGGGTCAACGAACTGCACGCGGGTGGTATCAAAGCGGCCGGGGGCAGGGCGTACGGCATAAATCCGGGTTTCTTCACCCACATATTCCCGCGCTGCCGAAACCTGGTCCGCCAGCGACTGCGCTTCGCCGACGGGCTGCGTGGTCAGTTCGTGCGCATAAATCCGGTTTTCGATTTGCGTGCTGAAAACATAAAGCGTGCCGGTTAACGCGGCGACGAAAATAAACGGGCCGACAAACAGCCCGATATAAAAATGCAGGCGGCGGAAAAATTCCAGCACGGCACCGCGCGTATTTTTATCCTGGCGATGAATTAGGGACATGGGCGATCCTGTGCAGAGCACATAATTTAAAATGCAGGTGTTACTTCCTGAAAATTAATCAGGAATGATATTTTTATGGTAATTTTTTGGATAATTTAGCGGGCAGGCGGCGCTCGCGGCAGGCAGGTGCCCGGCAGGAAAAACGGAAAGAAAGAGACGATAAGGCGCACCGGCGGCGCACGCGTTGAAGTACATAAAAGCCAGATAAGCGGGATCAGCACCCAGATCATAAACGGGAAGTGAACCAGCAGCTCACAGTAGCCGCAGGCGAGATCGTCCATCATCGTCATCCCGGGCTGCAGGGCATCGTGATTCGCCATTGATGGCGATTTTTCAGCGCTGCTGCCCGCACTTATCGCTGGGGCGGCGTGATGCGCCATGCCGGAAGCGGGCGTTCCCGCCATGTTGTGCGCAGGCGTTCCCGGCATATCATGCGCGGTCATTTCCGCCATGTTGTGCGCAGCCGTTCCCGCCATATCGTGTGCAGGTATTGCCCTTTCCGGCGACGCATCGGAGATACCGCGCATCGTCATCGGGCCGTCGGGCATGGCGTGATGCGATCTGCCCGGATGCACGTCGTGAGCCGTTACCGCATTTGCTGCACGCCACTGCACCAGGGTTTTAGAAACCTCTGGTGCAATAAACAGCATCAGTATTGCCAGGACGGCAATAAAGGCTGGCATGCGACGTTGCGAAAGGCTGAGCAGAGACACCAAGTCGAAAGTCCGGTTGCAGAATTCAGAATGGGGAAATATTAACGACTTTTCTGACAAATATGAAATCTAAATCATGGAAAAAATTATTTTTTATTTGCTTTGCCATAGAGTGCAAAAAAATAAGCTTTCACGCTGCCATATTTAAACATTTTATTAACATCATGAAACCTGGGTAGTGATATCGGCTGCCGAGGCCAGGCGTTAAGCCGACACCGGTCGTTAAGCCGACGGCCGCGCCGAAATCCCGCCCGCCACCGATGATGGCTGTGCGTTTACCTTTCAGCATCTTCTGCTGCGTCGTGCTACAGCCTGTTTCACCAGAGCCCGATCTGGCACCGACTGGCGGGGGCTTTTCCGTCGTGCCGTCGCAGCGCAGGAATGCATCGCCATAAACAGAAAAATAATCCCGGAGTATTTAATCAATGCCATGTTTAATCTGGCGTAAATGATATTTTGATGGAAATGAACGGTCGGATTTCATCAATATTATTTTTTTGATTACTAATGCGGTTTGTCCGCAAAGACCTTTAGCCTCTAAACGTTATCGTTTATCCTGTCGCCTCGCTTGAACAGGGAGTCACCGCAGTTTTCCTGGAAAAAGAGAAAGCACGGCAAGCCAGCCGGTTTCAAAATAACGCCGGTGGCTTATTACGATGGCACGTTATTTTAATACATGTCAGGCGGAATGAAATCGACGAAGTGATGGATAACCTGCTCTGATTAACAGGCCATCTATGGGCTGGTTTTTTCATGAAAAAATGGTTTGCTGATGGTGCTTTTCGTACCATTATCCGGAACAGCATCTATTTAGGATCCGGAAATGTTGTGAGTGCTTTATTAGGATTGCTTGCGCTTTCGTGCGCAGGTAGAGGAATGTCGCCGGAGATGTTTGGCGTTCTTATCGTTATCCAGTCCTATACGAAAGCGGTCAGTGATTTTGCAAAGTTTCAGACATGGCAGTTTATCGTCCAGTTTGGCATGCCGGCGTTGGTCAGTAAAAATTTACAGCGTTTTCGCGATGTGATTTCATTCTCATTCGGTCTTGATATTACCAGCGGTGCGCTGGCAATGGTCGCAGGCATGCTATTACTCCCGTGGCTTTCTGATATCATCGGGCTGGATGCGGAAAATTTCAAACTCGCTCTGCTCTACTGCACGCTCATTCCATTTATGGCGTCGTCAACGCCAACAGGCATACTCCGAACGCTGGACCGCTTCGATCTGATCGCCGTTCAGCAGGCAATTAAACCCTTCCTGATCGCCATTGGCAGTCTTATTTCTTATTTCTGTCACCTGGGTTTTCCCGGTTTTATTGTCACCTGGTTTTTCTCTAATCTGTTCGCGGGCGTTCTATTCTGGTGGTTTTCCGCACGGGAATTGCGACGCAACGATTTTCATCATGCTCTGCGCCCCGGCTTTTTCAAACCCGCACGCCGCCTGGCGGGGGCATGGAATTTTGTATGGACAACCAATCTTTCGCATTCTATCTGGTCGGCGCGTAACTCATGCAGCACGGTTTTAGTTGGGATTATTTTGGGGCCGGTAGCCGCAGGGCTGTTTAAAATCGCGATGACCGTTTTTGATGCGGCAGGTACACCGGCCAGCCTGCTGTCAAAAAGTTTTTATCCGGAAATTATGCGGCTGGACCCGTGCACTAAACGCCCCTGGATACTGGGGCTGAGGTCGGCCATGTTAGCCGGAGGCATCGGCATACTGGCAGCTCTGGTGGTGATGGTGGCGGGTAAACCATTAATCTCCGTCGTTTTTGGATTGAAATACATTCAGGCATACGATCTTATCCAGGTGATGCTGGGCGCGGTGGTGATCTCTATGATGGGATTCCCGCAGGAATCATTATTATTGATGGCGGGGAAGCAACGCCTCTACCTGGTGATGCAGACATTCGCTTCTGCAAGTTACATTATTCTGTTAATCGTATTACCTCACTTCTTCGGTGTCATTGGGGCCGCCTATGCCTACTTCGGCGGGCAGTGTTGTGACGTCCTGTTCTCGTTAATACCGACCTTACGGGCCTATTGCCACCGTGGTTTGCTTTCTTTAAATACTTCTGCTGAGACTGGAAAACATGAGCCGTAAAAAATGGAAAAAATTTCCGCCCGAAACCATTGAGCGTCTTTTCGCTGCTGTCGAGGAAGATGACAAGATAGGAACATCTTCAGTGCTTCCTGAGCGTATCAGGCTGCAATATTCTGCGGATAATGTTTATCACTGTTATTCATTATGCCTGCAGTTTTGGCTGGAGGGTGTTAACCGTGTAGCGCTGCTGCAGCTGGTTAAGAAAGTTATGCAGGGGGGAATACTGAATGATGACGAGAGAATGCAGTACAAATATATCCGGGCGCGTTATAAACATTTGCGATTTGCCCAGCGTCTTTACACTAAAAAGCATGAGGCCGGGCTGTTTTTTCGTCAGACTACCGTATTGCTGGGGCATTTTCAGGATGCGTTTCGCAATCAGAACAAAAAAAATATTAACCTCTACGGTCGGCTGTTAAAGGTTTATTTTAGCCCGCCCGTATGGGTACGGGTTCACTCCTCTTTGCGGCATGCCGTACTGGATGACGAACAGGGATTTGAACGTTACCGACAGCAGCAGATAAAAAGGCTGAAAAATATGATTATTAACCCCGAATTAACAGGAAAGGAATTCCATACGGTGCGAAAAATAATCAGTCAGCAGGTGTCGTACTATGACACGCTGAGATCGCTGAACCCTGATAATCTTGATGCCCGTCAGCTTTCCGGGTTTCTGTCCAATATCAATGGATTAATGGGTGATCGCCATGATGAAATGGTTGCCGATAAATTATCCGGCCGCAGATCCTACAGTGAGTCAAGCCTGATGGCGAACAACATTCGCCAGCCGATTGAATTATTTCTGACGCGTTATCCGCTTTAGGTGAAAAATCTGCCGGTGATGACCGCGCTGACAAGGAAGGAAGATGCGAATCAATTTCTCCGCTGTATTGTTATTTATTCTGCTCCCCGGGCTGGCATCGGCGCACAATTTCATCAAGGGAGAGAGGATGATCCCGATTGAAATACAGGATCGCGGTGAGTTAGTGCTTGAGGGTGATGACATTCACTACAGAAGCTGGAACACCTCCCGGCTGGCGGGGAAAATTCGCATTGTGCAGTATATTGCCGGCCGTCGGTCAGCAAAAAAGAAAAATTCAGTGATGATCAAAGCTATAAAAGCCGCGAAGTTTCCTGAAGACCGGTTCCAGCCCACCACGATAATCAATACAGATGATGAGTTCCCCGGAACGGGGCTGTTTGTTGTCAGTAAAGTGGAGAAAAATCAGCGGCATTATCCCTGGGCCCAGTTTATTATTGACAGTGATGGCCTGGGGCGCAAAGCCTGGAACCTGGAAGAGAACAGCTCTACGATTGTGGTGCTGGATCGCGAGGGAAGGGTTCAGTGGGCAAAGGATGGGGCGCTGACGCCTGAGCAGGTCGTTCAGGTCATTAGCCTGTTAAAGCAGCTACTCGATATGGATAAATCCTGACCGTCGCCCCATCCTTTGCGGCATTACGCGTTCAATCCTTCAGGGCGGTGAACGCCTCTATAATCGTGTCGATCTGGGCTTCACTGTGTGCGGCATTAACGCTGCAGCGGAGTAGCGTGATCCCTGACGGCGCAGCCGGGGGCAGGACGAGATTGACATACACGCCCCTGTCGATCAGTTCACGCCAGTAACGAAGCCCCTCCTCTTTCGAGCCAATCACCACCGGCACTACCGGGCTGATATGCGCGCCAAGGGTGTAGCCGAGTTTTTCCAGGCCCTGATAGAGTCTGGCAGCGTTACTCCACAGTTTTTCACGCAGTACGGGCTGCTGAGCAATGATGCGCAAAGAGGCCCGCACAGAGGCGATGC